>JBASYJ010000158.1:0-66863 GCA_049277435.1 Prolixibacteraceae bacterium | reverse complement strand
GGATGGTATTGTCGCCGCCAGATTTCCAGTCGTTTATTTTCAGGGTGTTCCGGATATTGTCACGGAGTCCGGTTTTACCCCAATCCAGATAGCCGGTTGCATATTTTTGAGGATCACAAACAGCCGTAATCTGAAGTTCAGGGATTGAAAGTAGCGGAAGCAATTCGCGAAGCCCTTGAGTTCCGGCACCAATGTATGCCAGAGTTATTTTATCGCTTGGGGCAATATATCCCGGGCCTCCCAGTACATGGCGCGGAACGAGTGAAATGGCAAAAGCTGCGGAAGTTAATCCACCAATAAATTTTCGGCGGTCCAGTAATTTTTCGTTTTTATTTGGGCTGGATTCGAATAGGGAAATAGATTTTTTCTCTCTCATATTGGTCTGGTTTAAGTTAGTTAAGTGCATGAAAAGATACGAAAAAGATATTGAAAATTAATTATATTTAACTCATTAAACAGTCGCTTGAATGTAATGAACAGCCAATCAATATAAATTTAGAATTATGAAAAATAATATTTCACGTCGTATATTTCTTCAACGCAGCCTGGTAGCAGGGATCGGTCTTTCAATGATCGATCCTGTTTCAGCGTTGGCGGTTACCAAAAAATCAGGGATGAAGCTTGGTTTGGTAACGTATCAATGGGCTAAAGACTGGGATTTACCAACTTTGATTTCGAATTGCGAAAAGACAGGGTTTTTAGGTGTTGAACTACGGACTGGCCACGCTCATGGTGTTGAAACAAGTCTTTCAGCCAGTCAGCGTTTGGACGTGAAAAAACGATTTGAGGATAGTCCGGTTACTTGCCTGGGGTACGGTTCAAATTTCGAATACCACAGTCCTGATCAGAGTATTCTGCAGAAAAACATCGGGCTGACGAAAGAATACATCAAACTCTGCAAAGACATTGGTGCTAGTGGGATTAAAGTTAAACCAAATGATTTGCCTGTCGGGGTTTCAAAAGAAAAAACAATTGAGCAAATAGCCGCATCGTTTAACGAAATAGGAAAATTTGCCGGAGATTTGGGCCAACTGGTGCGTGTGGAAGTGCATGGAAATCTGACCCAGGAAATTCCGAATATCCGGGTCATTTTCGAACAGGTTACGGATAAAAATGTGAAAATGTGCTGGAATTGTAACGATCAGGATTTATTGCCACCCGGACTGGAGCCGAATTTCGATTCAGTAAAAAAATGGTTTGGCGACACCGTGCATGTCCGCGAGTTTAATGTAGGTGAATATCCATACCAGCAACTGATGAATTTATTTAACCGAATGAATTACGATGGTTGGATTTTACTTGAGGCACGGACCGAACCGGAAGATAAAATCGCTGCCATGGCTGAACAAATGAAATTATTTAACCAGATGGTTCATCAACCAAAGAATGGCTAATTGATCAGAATGTTCTGATTGAAACAACAAAACCCATTGTATCACATTGGGTTTTGTTGTTTTATAGACGATGGGTTTTCAGGATTTAATTTGACTTTGAATTGAATTTTGAAATTAAATTGTTGATTTTGAGTTTTTTTTCGTGTTAGTTTTTCGTTTTCGGAATTCTTATTTTGAAATATGTTGAATATTGCAACAAGTGTTGAAATATTAATCATTCAGTGTAAGTATCTGTAAATTAGTGTTTATGGTTTTGTCTCTCGTGCTTGTGTTGAATTATTAAACAGTAGTCTGTATTTTTAATACGAAACAATGTGTTTGTAATGTGTATATATTCAGCTGTTTGTGTGTTGATTTTTGCCTTGGCATCAGATTTGGGTTCCCGGTTTATATCATTTAAAAAGGGAATAAATCATGAAAACCAGGATCATTTTGTTTTTAGTAATGCTCTTGCTGGGATGCAATTTGGCACACAGTAAAGAAGCAGAATCCGGAAAAAATAGTGTTTCGGATAAATCAATCAACGTATTTACTACTCCGGAATTGAACCAACTTGTTCAACACTGGGCGAGTGAATACCGAATTCAAAATCCCGATATTACCATTCAAATTTCTGAAGCAAACAGCGATGTTGTTGCTGAAAAAATAAAGTCTGATGGAGCAATTGGATTTATTATAAACTTTAAAACCACCTCCTTTGGTGGTGGTAATGGATAAATTGGCTTAGCCTGAAAAATTCTACATTGCTTGTCATAGATTATTTCTGAAATTAAGTCGTATTAAATATGAAGAAATCAAGAAAGTTAATCAATGCAATAATGGTGCGAATCTAGCCCCTTATAGGGGCAATTTTAAGTCCACCTTCTTAGAGGGTGGATTCTTTAATGAATGTTTTGAGGCAATCTGACAGAATACACAACCCTTAATTGATCAACAATTTATGGCAAGCAGATTTGATAAAAATTTTACAGGAAGCGGATACAGAATGAACTATTCCAAGATGCCGGAATCCAGCAATTTCAAAACCCATGTACTGCAATTCCGGATTGAAATAAAGGGCATCTCCCCGCGCATCTGGAGAAGGATACAGGTTCCCGCCAATTACAATTTCTGGGACCTGCATATCGCGATCCAGGATGCTCTGGGCTGGCAGGACTGCCACCTGCATTATTTTGAGATAAAAGGCAAAGGGAAAAGTAAGGTGGAGCGAATAGGCATTCCCGATTTTTCAGGATCGGGTGACTTGCCTGAAGTTTTCCCCGGTTGGGAGATCCTGGCTACAGACTACTTTAATGACCTCGGCATTGAGGCCACGTATGAATATGATTACGGCGACGGCTGGCTTCATCATGTTATGCTTGAAGGCTATCTGTACAGAAACCCCAAAATCAAATATCCGGTATGCATCGACGGCGAGCGGGCATGTCCACCCGAAGATTGCGGAGGTATTCATGGTTATGAAAATGTACTGGCAGTGTTGGCCTATCCGGAACATGAGGAACACGAAGAGATGAGAGTTTGGGTCGGGAAAGACTGGGACCCAGAAAAGTTTAATCCCGATGAAGTCAAATTCGACAACCCTTATAAAAGATGGGTTCATGCTTTTCTGGAGAAATAACATACTTGTCGCCATTTTGAAAAGATATTCGCCCTGGCAACATATTTCATTCCTAATTTTCATCTGCATTTTGTAATTTGGTATTGTCATGGATTTTTTATTCTGGAATTTTTGTTAGTTTTACTAAGCAAATGGAAGCAACCTGATACTCAAAATAGTACGTTTTCGAGGTGGTAATTCGGGAGTTTGAATGATTTTGAAAAATTAAGTAATTGATATTTAATGAAATAGCTGAATGGTTCCGTTCCCGCCAGCTCCACTTTTTCAAGAAGCAAAACAAAGCAAACTCCTGTAAATGCCACATTTACAGGAGTTTGCTTTGTTTTACGAAAATGCATTAAAGCCAGTTACCGGATACTTTCTCCAAATTCCTGGTGGAATAACAGCTTTGAAGGCGAATTCAATTCCGTTCGAAAGATCGTGAAAGCCTTTATAAACGCTTTATCCCGGACGGTTCTCTTATGTTTCTTTATACCCGGGACGCCACTCCTTCGTCGTTTGCTTCTGTATACTAATATTTCGCCCCTATTGGGCAAATCCCAATTTTAAATGTGAATAATCCCGGGATTTTTTTAGATTACCATTCTCCAAATCACAACTAGCTTTGATCGGAGCGAGTGCGAGGATCGTTAAAATGCCCGGCTAAGGGTTCGTTTTGACAAGATTTTTGCATCCTTTTCATTGAATGGAAAAGTAAGAGCCTGTCTGGCTTGAGGACAACGAATTCAGATAAACTGTAGTTATATTTCTTTTTTACCTGTGACATAAAGTGATTCGTTGTCTGCTTTAAATGATTGCTTTTATTGAATAAGATTACCAACTCAGTTGAAAGAGCGAAACTCCCTGCCCTGGTAATTCAAGCTGAATTTTCGAATTTCCGTTTTTTACATTTGTCCATTCAGGAGAAGTATACAATTTCAATTGTCCTGCTTGTTCGAGTTCTGAAATTTGATCTGCTGTCGGATTCTGTGGTGATCCCATTTCTTTCCAGACGGTATACGAATTGCTGAATTCCTGATCGATCCGGTACTGGTTCACCAGCACCTTTTCTGCTGGAATCCCTTCGAGTGAAAGTTCAATCTGACCCGGAGCAACATTCAGGTCATTGTTGTCGTGGTAATTCCAGACCATCACCGAAGCCGAGTTCTTCCCTTTGACAGCCAGTGCACTGATGTCAGGTTTTTCACCCCGGACACTATTATCACGGACAGTTTGGTAATTATAGGCAAGATCTCCGCTCACTTTTACCCGGTTTCCCTGCATCATACCATACATTCTGAATACATTCAGTACAGGTTTGTCTACTCCGTTGGTGGCCATATCGCGGAATCCGGCAAACCAGGGCTGTTCTTCAAACTCGAATCCCCAGGTTACCGCGCCAAATAAATTGACACCAAAATGGTCGGCCAATTCGTATTTGCGGGCAAACGAAGCGGCTGTGTAACCCGAGTACATGGTTCCGTTTCGGTAGGCATTCTGCGGATAATCAGCTTCCGAACAGGCGGCGCAACCTTCCGGATCGGACTCGCCAATGATGATCGGTAAATGCTTCAGAGTCGGGTAGGAGGCTACTATTTCGAACCCTTTGCTAATGTCGCGCAATTGAGCGCCCATATCCATCTGTACCATACCATCAACCAGTTTCGGGTTTCCTTTGGCGTGAAACGTTATAAAATCGAGTGGACTCCCGGTTTTTCCGGTGACGAAATTTTTCCCTGTTAAAACATGATCAAGAAAGGCACGCAGAAATTCAGCAGCTTTATCCCAACCCGGACCGGTTGTCTCCGGACCACCAATTAGGGCTGTTGGTAATGCACGTTTTACAGCATCGGCGGTATAATCGTAGAGTTTAAAATACTCTTCCATGGAGCCCTGCCAGTAGCCGATGTTTGGTTCATTCCACAATTCCCAGTACCAGCTCTCAACCTCCGCTTTTCCATAACGGTCGACCGAATGAAGTACCCATTGATAAACCAGTTCGGCCCATTTTGTATAATCTTTCGGCGGATAGGCCCATCCGGTGTAAATGTCGTTGTATTGGACACCCGGTTTCCAGTAGTGACGGTATGGTTCCGGTTTCGAAGACAATGCCTGCGGCATGAATCCAATTTGCGCAATGGGTTTCATGCCTCGTTCAATGTAGGTGTCAAATATTTTATCGATGATGGTCCAGTCGTAAACCGGGTTCCCTTTTTCATCTTCAGTATAAGCATTGGTCGATCCCCATTTCAGGGCATAAGTTCCTTCGCCGGTAACCAGTAAACTATGGGCCCTGATAAAAACCGGAACAGGACTTAATGCAGCCATTTCAGAAAGCAGTTTCTGCCCGTCTTTCATGTAGGTATAATTCGGTTCATCGTATCCCCAGCGTGCCCAAATCGGATTCATTTTTCCAATTTCCTGATTAAAATTCACTGTTATCGAAACCTTGTTTTCCGGTGTACTTTGAGCTTTAATTTCAGGAATAGAAATGGCGATGTACAAAACTGAAAGTACAAACCTGAGCAATTTAATTTTGAAGTGACGCATAGCTTTTTTGTTTCGGTTTAGTTTTTACTTTTCAATCAAACGTAATTTTCAGGCAATCGGTTTTCCGGAAAATTGGAATCGAACCTAAATATATGGAAAACTTTGGCTTTTTCATTTTTGCCGGAATTTCGAAATTCATTTTTCCTGAAGGTTTGTAATGGGCTATTTCTCTGGCATAGCCTCATACAATGAATATCAGGATTAAACCTGATAATTCTGAAAGGTATTGTAAAACAGCCTGTTTTACGAAACTGTACCTGCTGATTTTTGGTATGTCTTTTATATAACTTAAAATGAAAGGAGGACATGATGCCCGAAAGTGTTTACAAAATCATTGAATTGGTTGGGTCCAGCAGTGTTTCCTGGGAAAAAGCTGCTCAAAATGCAATCACCAAAGCTTCCGAATCATTGCGCGATTTACGTATTGCCGAAGTTACCGCAATGGACTTACACATTACCGACGGTAAAATTGAAAGCTATCGAACCAAACTAAAGGTATCCTTTAAATTCGAAGGTCACCACTGATTTTATCCGGTGTGACGATTGAAAAACTTACAGGATACTTCTCCGTAATGGTAATGTCCTGTAAGTTTCTTTGTTTTGATTATTAACGTATTCAGTATGATTACAAAAAAAACAACCAGTTAACTCCCTTAAATGATTGTTCCTGAAAATACTGTTTTTATCTCGCCCGGGAATTCCATTGTAAAGGAGTTAAAGACTAAAAACAAAAGCCATGGAACAAATCACAGAAAAAGTCAGAAACAGAATTGATAATTTGTCTTCTGAACTGACACAGATGTATGAAAATCACAAGGAGCTTGCTCTGGGTGAAGTGACTATCGGCCACCTTATGGGCGGCATGCGTGGCCTGAAAGCCATGATTTGCAATACTTCCTACGTCGATCCTTACAAAGGACTTTTTATCTGCGGATACCAGGTACCTGAATTTTCGCATTTAACTCCGGAAGAGGTTTTCTTTTTGCTTTGTACCGGTGAATTTCCGAATGCTTCGGAAAAAGCCGAATTACAGGACGAATTTGCCAAACGATCCGAAATTCCCGGATATATCTGGGATATGCTCAGATCACTGCCACGCGAAACCCATCCGATGACCATGTTTAGCCTTGGAATTCTGGCCATGGAAGAACAATCGGTATTCAAGAAAAAATATGAGGCCGGGATTCCAAAATCGGACTTCTGGAAGTATACTCTCGACGATTCGTTAAGTTTAATTGCCAAATTACCCTCTTTGGCTGCCGGAATTTACCGGATTCGATTTCTGGATGGTGAATTGATTTTTCCGGATTATACCAAAGACATGGCCGAAAATATGAATCTGATGTTGGGAATAAATTCCGAAGACCGGTCATTTACAGATCTCCTGCGCCTGTATCTCGTTTTGCACTGCGATCATGAAGGCGGAAATGTGAGCGCATTTACCGCACGGGTCGTCCATTCGGCTTTGTCAAACATTTATTATGCAACTTCAGCCGGATTAAACGGATTGGCTGGCCCATTACACGGACTGGCAAATCAGGAATGTCTTCATTTTATAACCTTAATTCACAGTAAACTAGGGACTAATCCGACGATTGATCAGTTGCGTAATTTTGTATTCGAGACACTTGATTCAGGAAGTGTTGTCCCCGGATACGGACATGCTGTTCTTCGGGTCACCGATCCACGGTTTACTGCTTTCCTGAATTTTGGAAAACAACATTGCAGCCATTCGCTATACCTGGATACAGCTGAGAAGCTTTTTGAAGTTGTGCCCGAAATCCTGAAAACCTATAAAGGTGGAAAGATTGCCGATCCGTGGCCCAATGTGGATGCAATTTCAGGATCGTTACTGTATCACTACGGAATGAACCACTTTGATTTTTATACCGTGATGTTTGGAATCTCCCGGACACTGGGATTTTGCGCACAAAATATCATTGCCCGGGGTTTAAATCAACCCATTATCCGACCCAAAAGTGTGACCAATTTGTGGCTGAAAGACTTTATTGAACGTGCAAAAAAATAAACACAAGACACGTTTTAGGATCAGGATTAGAAATGAAAATTGCAGAAAATCCATTCCAATTTTAACGGAATGGATTTTCTGCAATCAGGTAAAATCTATATCAGGTATAGAATTTTTAATTTATTTTCTGAAAAACCCGCACATAATCAATTTCAAATGTGTGTGGAAATTTACTGTTGTCAATTCCGTGCTGTCCGCCCAATCCGCCACCGATGGCCAGATTCAGGATGAGATGGAACGGCTGGTCGAAAGGCCAGGCTTCGAATCCACCGGATTTCCGGAAGGTAAAATAAAGGTTCCCGTCAACAAAACTTCTGATTTCATTTTCTTCCCATTCAAGGGTGTAAATATGAAATTCGGTCGTCGCAGTCGTCAAGCCCATTTTTTTGCCAACCTGGGTTCCTTTGATGTGATTGAATTTATCGGTGTGAACCGTTGAAAAGACTGTGTCCGGATCAAATCCGACATGCTCCATGATGTCGATTTCCCCACTTTTTGGCCATCCGCCATATTTATTTTCTGAAAAAAGCATCCAGATTGCCGGCCAGGTTCCGTTGCCTGAGGGAAGTTTTGCCCGCACTTCCACTTTGCCGTATTTCCAGTCGCCTTTGCCTTTCGTGGTTAATCTTCCGGAGGAATATTGTTTGCCCGAAGTTGGTTCGTTGCGGGCAATAATTTTTAAGGTCCCGTCGCTGATGCTGGTGTTTTGCGGATTTGCTGCCGTGTACCATTGTGCTTCGTTATTTCCCCAACCATACGAATTTCCGTGGGTATCGTAATTCCATTTGCTGGTGTCGGGTAATTCTCCTGAATTAAATTCATCGTCCCAAACCAGTTTCCAGTCTTTTTCCTGAATATTTCCGGAGCTTTTTTTGAGTAGTATTTCCGGTTCGTCGGTGGTGATGTAATCAATATTCCAGGCTAAGAAATAATCCATCAGCAGCGGATCATTTACGGTCCATACATTGGTGAGAATGCCTTTTTCCTGTATTTTCGGGATCAGCTGATCATCTTTTTTAAACACATTAAAATGATAGTCGGCACCACTGATTCCATCCGTTTTTAACTCGTCCGGGGTTTTATCTCCTCGGAGATACATGGTCACCGCTGTTTTATCGATCCGGAGAATTTCTTTCAGAATTTCGTAATTAAAACTGATGTAAACGATCCAGTTTTGTGCCCTCATCTGATTTACTTTTTCGACGACTTTTTGGGCAAGCAGTATCGATCGTTCAGGACTGATTACCGAATTCTTCAGCTCCAGAATTAGCTTTGTTTTCTCCTGAGTCATCCCGGTGACAAGGTAATTCTCAAGTGTTGGAAGTACTTCTCCGTTCTTCAGTGGTTTTTTTTTCAGATCGGAATAGTAAGATTTTTCGATTTCCATGCCTTGGTATTCCGGATCGTGATTGACAACCAAAACTTCGTCGGCGGTAAGTTGGACATCGAATTCTGAACCTGCAGCACCAATCCGGATCGAATTCTGTAACGAAGCAATGGAATTCTGAGGAAGATTCTGCAGTTTCCAGGCGCCGCGGTGCGCAATTACTCCATTCTTCAGGAAATTATCCTGTTGACTGATTTGATGATTGACCTGAGCAGTTGAAGTTGAGAGGAAACCCAGCATAAAAATGACAGAAATGGTTATTCCCAGAAGTTTTTGCATATTACGTTGATTAAAAATTCGGATTAAAAAGTGGACTATCATGGCATAAAATCAACCACGATAGCCCACTGCAATGTATAAAACTAAACTAAATTTACTTTAATAACCACATCAGTTTGTTCACTTCATCGTAACCATCGTACTGACGGTTCAGTGCATCGATGAGGTTTTCGCGGTTGTAATTCGTTTCGGAGCTTGGATATAACCAGCGCATCGGCATTCCGTTCGGATTATTTTCATTCAGGTTGGTGGCCGGATTAATCGGGAATGGAGGATAGTTATTTCGTCGGTATTCAAAATAGCTGGATTCTGCATCCTGCATGAAATTCAGGATATAGCGCTGCATCCAGATTTGTTGTAATTGTTCGGTGGTGGTTGTTTTGAACGCAGCCTCACCGGTGAAATATCCGTCGATGTAGGCCTGGTTGATTGCCATTCCATGGGCATAACTCGCTTTGGTAGCCATCATCGCGGCAAGGGCCGATTTTACTCCGGATTCGTAATAAGCCTGGGCAGTTCCGGTTGTAATCCATCCCAGGATTCGGGCTTCTGCCAAAATTAATTGCTGTTCGGCATAAGTCACCAACATGCGGGGCTCGCTGGCAGCTTCTTTCAGATACCTGGAATTTATTAGCGAAAAATTACCTTTCAGATGCTCTGCAGTTAAATCGTTGTAATCCATTGAAACATCGGCACCGATATAGGCATCCATGCTGGTTTCCAATATTCCGGCTGCAATTTTCGAAGCTGCCGGATCGGCTACATAATAGAGTCTCCGGTCATTCAGATTTTTCAGATTATCAATCAGCAATGAACTGATGTCGGTCCGGCTGGTAAATAAATCGTTGGTTCCAGACATTGGGTGAAGGTTTGTGGCCGAATAGTTTAAGCCTAAGAAGCCGGTATTGCTTTCGAGCAGAAATCCATCAGAAACAATGGCGGCAAAACGGTTTTTAATATCCAGCGAAGTTACCGCCGCTTTTTTACTTAAACTCATCAGGACCTTTAACGCGAATGCATTGGATGCTCTTCTCCATTTTTTAGGATCGCCGTTGTAAGGTGTCGGATCGCCGTTAAACGTTACACCGGTTGAAAAGTACTGATCAGCCTCTTTGAGTTCGTCCAGAATGCCGATAAAAACTGATTCCTGTGTGTCGTATTTTGGCCGGTAGTTCGTTTCAGAAGCAAGATTTGTTTCACTGTACGGAATATCACCCATTTCCATGGTGAGCTGGTAAAACATAAAGGCACGGGAGAATTTGGCCAAGCCTCTGTATGAATCTTCCATGGCTGTTCCTGTGGCGTACTCAACCATTTTGTCAATATTCGGAAGGATAGTCATAGAGCCGAAGCCTCCATTTCCAATTTTGTTGTATTGGGCATCCATCTGACTTTGATTGGCAAATCCCAGATATTTTGAAAGTGCGTTGGGTTGAAGATATGCATGCGCATCTCTGCCGTTGAATTTGATGTTGCTTAATATTACACTTGTACTTACCATCGAGGCACTCGCCTGGGTTACCGTGTCGGGATTGGTGTTAATCTCCTCAAACTGATTACATCCAACCAGTAAGTTGATGATGAGGAGAAATCCTAAACCTAATCTTTTATTTATTTTTTTCATTTGTCGTTATTTTAGAATTCAAAAAATAGTATAATCCAATGTGCTAATTCAAAGCTTGTTAAAATTTAAAAGCTAAGTTTCACATTAAGACCAATGTACCTTTGAGAAGGATCTGCAAAGTTTTCTGAACCTCCGTCAGGATCTGAATATTTGAATTGTTTGGCCCATAGCAAAACATTTTGTCCAACGGCTGAAACTGAAACATCTCTTGCTCCAATTTTTGATGATATATTTCCGGGTAGAAAATAGGTTAGCGACAATTCTCTGATTTTTAGGAAAGTTGTACTGTAAAGATCGACTGGCGAAGGAGCACCTCCCCAGGCAGTACCTTTGTGCAGGTTTTCGATATAGGATTTGTAGGTTGTTGCGACATCGTTTGGCGCGAAAATCCGGGTATCACTGGTAATGTTTCCATAGGTATCGTAAGTTGCTGCACCCGAAACCACTTTTACTCCCTGACCAACGTAATTTTTTGTTCCGGGCTGGGTGGCATCCAGATATCTGGCTTCGGTGAGTGAGTTTGGATGTCCTCCTGCGCGCCACATATACATTTCGGTGGTTGTTTGCGCCAAACCTCCAACACGGCCGTCCATGGAGATGCTAAATACCAGGTTTTTATATTTCAGCGATGATCCGGCCCCCCAGATCCAATCCGGATCGCTGTTGCCAAATTTCGAATCATAGCTTGAATAAAGAGGCAGACCACTGGCATTGTGAATGATATTTCCTTCAGCATCCTTCTGGTAATCGCGAATGACATAAGCATCGGCACGTTCGCCTACTTTTACCCATGGTTTGTCAGCCGAATACATGGAATCAAGCTGTGTGTAGAATCTGGCATATTTCGACCAGTTGAAAGAAACATCCCATTTCCAGTCGCTGGTTTTTACCGGAGTGACATTTAAGGTAACCTCAACTCCCCGTCGGGTAATTTCTTCGTCGATGTTAATGTAATTGTTGGAATAACCTGATGCAGGACTGATCCCTGCTGATTTCAGGAAGTCGTACATCCGCTTGCTGTAATAGGTCAGATCGATTGATGCCCGGTTCTTGAATAAATTGGCTACAGTACCAACTTCGATGGTAGCTGACGATTCAGGTAAAACATCCGTTCCGCGGATTGAGGTTGGCAAGGTGGCTGCACTCAATGTTGCCCAGGCGTTGTTGGTGATTCCAAAAACTGAATTTATGGCATAAATGTTCGCCGGATTTTTAACTGTAACCCACGAACCGCGGACTTTCCACATGGAGAGCCAATCCATTTCCGGTAACACTTCGGAAATAACAAAACTTCCGGATACAGAAGGGTAGGAATAGGAACGTGTTGATTCAGGAAGGGTAGAAACCCAGTCGTTTCTTAAGGTAGTTTCAGCAAAAAGCATATTTTTCCAGGAAATGCCAAACCGGCCGTAAACGCTGTTTACCTGTCTTCTGTATATTCTGGACTGAACCAGGACCGGATTTACTGAGGCTTTTAACGAATAAAATGCAGGAATAGAAAGGCCACCTTTGGTTAATGCTTCGATGCCTTCATCCTGTCCGTAATAGATCGATCCTCCGATTAATCCCTCGAAAGTGAAATCCTGGTATTTCTGGTCGGCAGTAAAGATTAAGTCGTTGTTGGTGCTGTATCCGCGGCCAATACCCTGGTTGTAAGAACCTTTTTGCGATTCTCCCCAGACTTCCGTTCCGCCGTCAAGTACTTTTCCGTTACCTGCCCCCTGAAACGATCCTTTTGATACGGTGATTTCCTGACGATTGCTGTATGTGTCGTAACCCGTACGGAAGGTACCTTTTAACCAGGGAGTAAAATCGTACATCAGGGCTAAAGTTCCGCTAAGGATGTCTTTGTTGATGCTATGAGTTCTTTCATATCTGTCGAAGTAAGGATTATTGTTTCCCGCAGTATAGCTGCTGTTCTGAACCTCGTTCGGTATCACCCAATAATCTTTATACTGACGAATATCCCAGTCGGTGGCCGACCAGATCAGTAGTGAATACATGGGATCGTAGCCGGTGTATCCGCTGAAGCCTGTGTTTGGCGAAGTCTGTTTGTTGTACGACATACTTGATGAAAGCGAGAATTTGTTGATTTTCATCTCGCCACCAATGCTGTAGGTGATTTTATCAAAAAGTGAGTTTGGATACTGTCCTTTGTTTTCGACCCACGATGCTGAAGTCCGGAGACTTCCCAATTCACCCTGCTGGACCAGATTAACGTTGTTGTTCAGAATGTATCCCTGTTCCAGGAAATTCTTGAAATTATCCTTCCCGACCGGATTGAAAGGCATGGCTGTCATCGATTTTGAAACCGGGTCCCATTGGATTACGCTTTGTCCTTCCATGGGAGCGCCCCATGAACCATCGGCAGATTGTACATACTGCAGTGTTCCGTCGGCATTGGTTTTTACCACCCTTCCATATTTCGACTGCAATTCGGGAATAGCCAGATATCCGGCAGTAAGCATAGAACTGCTGTTTACGGTGACTGAAAATCCTTTTTTAGCGCTGCCTTTAAACGTGGTTATCATGATGGCTCCGCTTGCACCCCGGTATCCATAAAGTGCTGATGCCGTGGCCCCCTTCAGGACGCTGATGTTTTCAATGTCGTCAGACGGAACATCCCGAAGACTCATATTTCCATACGGTACACCGTCGATGACCAGCAAGGGTGATTCGCCACGAATCTCAATACTTGGTTCTGCAGTAAATTCAGTGCTGTTTTTAACGAGCAAACCGGCCACTTTACCAGTTAATGAAGTCCCGACATCGATCCCTTTTACAGTTGTTAAAACATCTCCTGAAATTTTCTGAACAGCATATCCCAGAGCTTTTTCAGATCGTTTGATTCCTAAAGCGGTAACAACAACTTCGTCAACGCCATAAGTTTCTACTTCCATTACGACATTGATGTTACTTTTTGTGCCCACATTTACATCCTGTGATTTCATTCCAATAAATGAGAATTGCAGGATTTGGTTTTCAGGGATACTGGTGAGTGAATAATACCCGTTTGCATCAGTAATTGTGCCATTGGTTGTTCCTTTCAGTACTACAGAAACTCCAGGCAATGGATTTCCGGAACTGTCAGTGACTTTTCCTGAAACCGGTTTCTGCGGTTGCGAATTGGAATTTACGTTTGCCCTGGTAACGATGATATTCTTATCTATGATCCGATACGAATAATTATCGATGAGAATATTTTTCATGATTTCATCGATTGAAGCATTTTTAAGGTCAACGGAAACCCGTTTGTTCATATCAAGTTCTTCATTTTTAAAGAAGAAGCCAAATTCGCTGGTTCGTTCAATTTCACGGAATACATCGACCAGCGTAGCATCGGTCATTTTCAGGTTGATACGCGCAGTCTGACTGTAGCTTGAACCTGCAGTAGCAGCGATAACTGCAAACAACATCAGTGTAATCGTTAGTTTCATGGCACGAATAGTTTTTTTCCACCTTCGCTGTGCAATGCATAGCAAATCATAACATTTTTTCATACGTTTGTTTTGAATTTAGTGAATATTGGAAACTGACTCCACTCAGTTTCGTTTATGAAATTCGGATGCACCCCTCCACGGGTGCATTTTTTATTTCCTTATTTTAATGATGTCTTTTCCTTCTTTCTTTTCGGTTATTTCATAATGTATCTGATCGGTTACGGCTAAAATTTTCAGGACCATCTGGACTGTTGTGCTTCGCTTTACCACACTGGTATACCTCGTGTTGGCCAATTTCTGGTCTTGAATCTGAATTTCGATGTTGTACCAGTTTTCTAATTCATTGCATATTTCGGAAAGTGGCTTATCGATGAATACAAATTTGCCCTCTTTCCATGCGGTAGTAATTGATGGATCTTGCTGTGTAACAGATATTTTGTTGGTTGTTTTGTCGTAATCAACAAATTCGCCAGGTTTAACGGTTAAGAACGATTTCTCTGAATTATTCATCATTTCGATCTTGCCTTCAACCAGCGAAGTCGAGATCTGTGGTTCGGATTGGTAGGCGCGGATATTAAACCGGGTACCAATGTCCCTTACCTTGAACTGACCAAGATCGACCAGAAATTTACGGTCTGGATTTGGAATAAGATCGAAGTAAGCTTCGCCATTCAGACTGGCTGTCGTTTCTCCTTCCTTATTTTTATCGAGGCTCAGACTGGTTCCTGAACTTAACCAGATTGCCGATCCATCTTCGAGATGAATGATTGAAATGCTGCCCTTTTCTGAACTGTAACTCAGGTGTTGTTCGCTACCTTGAAGTTTGTTTTGGTTCAGGGTATAATTGGCCAGGTATCCAAAAACGGAAGCAAGAATAAAGATTGCTGCATAACGCATCCAGACATTCAGAACTTTCTTTACACGCAGAGGCTGAACCTCGTTCCAAAAGCGTTCGAAATTATCATTCTTCTTTTGTTTGTAATCTTCAGGATTAAGGTGACTTAACACATAAAGGTTTTTGTAGTGAAGGTATTCTTCCCATTTTTCAGGATTGTTTTCAATCATCCTGAAAAAATCAACTTTTTCAGCTTCAGTGGCTGTATTTTGTAAGATTTTCCGGAATATGATTTCAGGCATATGTTCTTTTGTTTTCAGACTAAACACATAAACTTACAATTACCCTATCGTAAAATGGAATAAAATTGAATTTATTTTATTGCCTGAATCCGGTAAGTTGCATTTATGTTAGAATAACCTTGAAATCAGATAAATCAATGGAAGGAAATCTTTCAGCTCGATTCTCAGGATTTTTAATGCTTTAGAAATGCGTGCTTCAACGGTTTTTATGCTGATGCCTTGTTTTTCGGCGATTTGTTTGTAGGATAATTCTTCGAACCGGCTTAATTTAAAGGTTTCTATAACTTCATCCGGAAGTTTTGAAATTGCCAGATCGATTTTGTTTCTGAGTTCCTCAAAATGAAGGTAGTTTCCCAGTTTCTCCAGCGCTTCATAGTTGAACTGCATTTCCAGATATTTCAGGTTCTCGATGTGTTTCATCGTGATTTTCTGGTTGCGCAGATGGTTCAGACAATTATTTTTTGTAATGGTGTAAAGAAAATTGCGGATGTTTACCTGGTCATTTAGCGTGCCGCGGATTTCCCATAGTTTCATAAATGTGTCCTGAACAATTTCTTCGGCAGCTTTTTCGTCATGCAGGTACTGCAAACCCAGATGAAACAGAATCCCGAAAAATTCGTTATAAACCGCTTCGAAAGCTTTTTTTTCGCCTTTCCTAAGCGATGAAATATCCAGACCGGGATTCTGAAATGTCATTTTTGACTTAATTTTTGTAACTGGTCGTTGTATCGTTTCCAGGATTTGCATGACAATTGCCTTTTTATAAAAATACGGATAGATTTTACGTGAAGCAAGTATGCACTTATTTATAAAGTTTAAATTACCAATCGATTTAATATTGACGAATTTTTATTGCATTCCCAATAATTATTCCGGAGAAATCATATCCGGTTTCCTGCATTTTTTCCGAATACGATCAAATACTAAAACAAATTTCCCTTTTACTGAAGTTTCTCCTTCAGCCAATTGGTCATTTTTGTATACAGGTGCATGCTTGTATTTCCTCCTGAAATGCCGTGATTCCGGTTGGTATAAACGGCCATATCGAACTGTACTCCTTCCTGAACCATTTTTTCGGTAAATTCCATGGTGTTCTGGAAATGTACATTATCATCTGCAGAACCATGAATCAGTAGATAATCTCCTTTGATTTTACCGGCATGTGAAAGTGGTGAGTTGTCGTCATATCCTTCCGGATTTTCTTTCGGCGAACGCATAAAACGTTCGGTATAAACCGAATCATAGAAACGCCAGTTAGTCACCGGGGCCACCGACACACCTGCTTTAAACACATCAGCGCCTTTTTCCATACAAAGCGCTGCCATAAAACCTCCGTAACTCCAGCCCCAGATGGCAATATTATTTTTGTCTATAAACGATAGCGTACTCAGGTACCGGGCTGCCTCAACCTGGTCGTCCGATTCGTATTTGCCCAGTTGCTGGTAAGTCATTTTCCGGAATTCTTCGCCACGGGCACCTGTTCCGCGTGGATCGACACAAGCGACGATGAATCCTTCCTGGGCCAGGTATTCGTTCCATCCGATACTGAGCGAATCGACCACTTTTTGCGAATTCGGGCCGCTGTATTGGGTCATGATCACCGGGTATTTCTTCTTTTGATCAAAATTGTGTGGTTTAAGAATCCATCCATTGAGTTCAACATTTTCAGCAGTTTTAAAACTGAAGAATTCTTTGGTACTTACCTGGTATTCAGCCATCAGCTTTTTTAGTTCATCGTTGGTTTCGAGAGTCCGGATTAGTTTTCCTGTTTGGTCGTGAAGACTGACCTGATTTGGTGTTTGCACACTGCTGAAATAATTGGTAAAATACTGGAATCCGGAACTGAAATCAGCCCGGTTGGTTCCGCTTTGTGTGGAAAGTTTGCCAGATTTCTTTCCGTCGAGACTTACAAAATAGACTTCGCGTTGAAGGGGTGATTCTTTTGCTGCCTGGTAATAGAAGATCTTTTTTACAGGATCGAATCCATAGAATTTAGTGACATCAAATTTCCCATCGGTCAGTTGTTTGATTTCAAATCCCTGACGATCGTATAGATATAAATGTGAATAGCCGTTCCGTTCGCTGTTCAGTACAATGTATTTATTGTCTGGAAGAAAAATGAAATTATCGAAAAAGTCTTCAGAAATATATCGTTTGTTTTTTTCGGTAAAAAACGAACGTGTATCACCTGTGAATGGATTGGCCAAAACAATGTCGAGTTTGTTTTGAATCCGGTTTAATTTCATGATGGCCAGGTCTGAGGCATCCTGTGTCCATTTGATTCGTGGAATGTATTGTTCCAGATCGTCACCTGTTTCAGCGGTTACGCTGCTTTTCGATTTTAAATCATAAATGCGCACACTTACCACCGAGTTTTTTTCGCCGGCTTTCGGGTATTTGTAGTTGTAACTTCCGGGGTAAAGCTGGTATTCTTTGAATTCCGGATTCGAACCTGCATACATAGGCATGTTGAAAAAAGGAACCTGAGTTTCGTCGAACCGGATAAAAGCCAGAAATTTACTGTCGGGTGACCAGGCAAATGCTTTATTGAAACTGAATTCTTCTTCATAAACCCAATCCGGAGCGCCATTGATGATCTCGTTAAGTTTTCCATCACGGGTAACCTGGTTTTCAGTTCCGAATTTCAGGCTTTTAATGAAAAGATTGTTGTCGCGAACAAAAGCAACACGTTCGCCATCGGGCGAGAAAGTAGCCAGTTGCTGTCTTCCGTTTTGCGACAGCGGGCTCATTTCTTTGGTTACACTATTCCAGATAAAGTATTCTGCGGAAAATGAATGCCGGTAGATCGAATGTTTATCCGTAGTGAACAGAATTTTCGTTTCATCATCAGAAAAAACATATTCTTCGAACGATTTGAAACCTGGATTCTCAATTTTATTAAGATCAAAGATTACTTCAACTAAATTTCCGGTTTTATAACTGTATTTTACAATTTTACTGTTGTTTTCCAGTTTGGTATAATAAAGACCATCCTTCGTGGATCGAAGTCCGGTCACATTTTTTTGTGAAAAAATATTGTGGGCAACAACATCTTTCAGTTCTATTCTTTTTTGTGAAAATGCAAGCAGTGAGATGCTTAGCAGGAATAATGTCAAACTTTGTCTGATTGTCATATCGGATATATTATTTTGTACTTTCAATTTTCAAAACTTCTAATTTTTTTCGACAAATAAAAGGAAACATCTCATTATACTGAATCCTGGAAATTTGATCCGGAATCGAAATAGAATTAAAACCTGAAAAATATATCTTTGTTGTGACGAGTAATTGTCAGGAGAACAAACAACTCAGATTGTCAAAATCAAAAAAACTACAGCAATGAAAAAACTAATTTTAGTTATTTGTGCAATATTTTTGTTGCAAGGGGCTTATTCACAAAGCGATGTGGTAGAATTCCTGAAAGGCGGGAAGAATGATGCGAAGGTTTTGTTTCAGGCATATTTGGAACCTTATGCTTTTGCCCTTGGTGATGGATTGAATAATGGCTGGTACAATTCTGCAGAGACCCATAAATTATTTGGTTTTGATCTTTCTGTTTCGATGAGCGCCATACAAATACCCGATCAGGCAAAAACATTCGATATTAATTCGCTTGGATTAACCAACATGACTGTTGTAGGCGGTTCTGGAATTGCCCCTACCGTAGCAGGTGCCGATCAGGCTGGCCCGCTCATTTCGGTTAAAGACAATCAGGGAAATCCGTTGGTTGAATTCAATAGCCCGAATGGCTCGGGTTTGGATGTGGTGCCCGTACCGTTGGCTCAGATTGGATTTGGTTTATTGCCTCATACCGATGTAATTGGTCGTTATGTTCCTGAAATGAAATATGATAATAGCGGCGATGAGATGAAATTAGGCTTTTGGGGTGTCGGTGTCAAACACAATTTTAAAGAATGGATTCCGGTATTAAGTTCACTTCCGTTTGATGCCTCGGTTTTTGGTAGTTTTTCGGAGGTCGATGCTCAAAGTGCTTTGAGTTTTACTCCGGACGATTATGGTGTAAATAATGTTTCTGTCACCTTTGTCAATACCGATGACCAGTTTTTGAAGGTAAAAACAAAAACATCAAAATTCGGATTGATAGTTTCAAAAAAGATCGGTGTACTGACTGTATTTGGCGGTTTAGGCCAGAGTACCAGTGAATCGACCATCGACCTTGTAGGTAAATATCCGATGGTCACCAAGGCTTCAGGTCCTGGTTATGAGATTACGGAGGAAGGAGCTTTAGTCGATCCAATTGCCATTCAGTTTAAATCACAAAACATCAGTGTCGATGCAGGATTAAGACTGAAAGTTGCAGTACTGAGCCTTTTTGCTTCAGTAAATAAATCGGAATACACTTCATTTAATGTAGGATTGAGTCTGGGAGCAAGGTAGACCAGATTTCTTTTCTGTTCGGAAGCGGCCATGGAAGACTATTCCATGGCCGCTTCTTTTTCTATTTAATTCCTTTCTTTTTAATCCTTGAAAAACAAAAGAAAACTTTGTTTTATATCATCTATTAATATTTATCTTTGCACCCTGTTTTTAATTGACAAAAAACTGATGATTAAAATTACATTACCAGATAACAGTGTCAGGGAATTCGACAGCGAAATTACCGGATTTGAGATAGCCAATTCGATCAGCAATCGTCTGGCAAAAGAAGTTCTATCTATTTCTGTAGATGGCGAAGTTTGGGATTTAACCCGAAAAATCAATCACGATGCAAGCATCAAATTGTTTTTATGGGACGATCGTGAAGGTCAGGAAACATTCTGGCATTCATCGGCGCATCTGATGGCCGAAGCTATCGAGTTTTATTACCCCGGAACCAAATTTGGCATCGGGCCTACTGTCGATCATGGATTTTATTACGACATCGATTTACCGGAAGGTCAGCAACTGGCCGAAAAAGATCTGGAAAAAATCGAAAAGAAAATCATCGAACTTGCCCGCGAAAAACATGATATCGTAAGAAGCGAAATCTCGAAAGCTGATGCTTTGAAAATGTTTGCCGGGAAAGGTGATAACCTGAAGGAGGAACTGATCAGCGAATTGGAAGACGGAACAATTACCATTTATAACCAGGGGAACTTTACAGACCTTTGCCGCGGACCGCATTTGCCAAACACTGGATTGATCAAAGCAGTAAAACTGACTTCGATTGCCGGGGCATACTGGAGAGGCAACGAAAAAAATAAAATGCTGACCCGGGTTTATGGAATTACTTTCCCGAAACAAAAAATGCTGGAAGAGTACCTCATACTGGTAGAAGAAGCCAAAAAACGTGATCATCGCAAACTGGGAAAGGAAATGGAATTGTTTACCTTTTCACAGAATGTTGGTCAGGGATTACCTATGTGGTTGCCCAAAGGAGCCATGTTGCGTCAGCAACTGGAAGATTTTCTGAAACGTGTTCAGAAAAAATTCGGATATGAGCAGGTGATTACCCCACATATTGGAGACATCAATTTGTATAAAACTTCCGGACATTTCCAGAAATACGGAGCAGATTCATTTCAGACCATTAAAACTCCGGCTGAAGGTGAAGAATACATGCTCAAACCAATGAATTGTCCGCATCACTGCGAAATCTATAAATTTAAACCACGTTCGTACAAAGACCTGCCAATTCGTATGGCTGAATTTGGAACAGTGTACCGCTATGAGCAGAGTGGTGAATTACACGGATTAACCCGTGTTCGCGGATTTACCCAGGATGATGCACATTTATTCTGTCGTCCGGATCAGATTAAGGAAGAATTCAAAAAAGTGATTGATATTATTTTTATCATTTTCAAAGCGCTGAATTTCGAAAACTATTCGGCTCAGATTTCATTGCGTGATCCGAATAAACCTGAGAAATACATTGGTTCGGTTGAAAACTGGGATAAGGCAGAACAAGCCATTATAGAAGCCACTTCTGAAAAAGGATTAAAAACAGTCACTGTTTTGGGCGAAGCTGCTTTCTATGGACCAAAGCTCGATTTCATGATCAAAGATGCACTTGGACGCAGCTGGCAGTTGGGAACCATTCAGGTTGACTATAATCTTCCTGAACGATTTGAACTCGAATATATCGGAACTGATGACAAACGTCACCGTCCGGTTATGATTCACCGGGCACCATTTGGATCGATGGAACGTTTTGTGGCAGTTTTGATTGAACACACTGCAGGAAAATTTCCGTTATGGTTAACTCCTGAACAGGTTGTGGTGTTACCAATCAGTGAAAAGTATAATGATTATGCACAAAGTGTTTCAGAATTTCTAAATAATTCCGATATTCGCACCATTATTGACGACCGTAATGAGAAAATTGGTCGTAAAATCAGGGATAACGAAATGAAACGTATCCCTTATTTATTGATCGTTGGTGAACAAGAGGCTGATAACCAAAGTGTTTCTGTAAGAAGACAAGGTGAAGGAGATAAAGGATCAATGAAAATTGAGGAATTTGTTGATTTCATAAAAGCTGAAGTTAAAGAGCAATTATCATCGTTTAGCAATTAAAATTAACTAATAATAGGAGGAATAGGCCATAGCTGTTAAAAGACCATACAAAGGTGGAAGAGTAGAAACTGCTGCATTGCACCGGATTAATGAAAAAATTCGGGTCCCACAAGTTCGTGTTGTAGGAGATAATATCGAAAATCCAGGTGTTTTTTCTGTTTCTGAGGCTTTAAAAATGGCGGATGCACTGGAACTTGATCTGGTGGAAATTTCACCAAACGCTGATCCGCCTGTTTGTAAAATCATTGATTATCAGAAGTTTCTTTATCAACAGAAAAAGAAACAAAAAGAAATAAAAGCAAAAACAGTACAGGTTGTTGTTAAGGAAATCCGATTCGGTCCAAATACCGATGATCACGATTTTCAGTTCAAAATGCGCCATGCCGAAAAATTTCTTCAGGAAGGAGCAAAAGTAAAAGCTTATGTATTCTTTAAAGGACGTTCGATTCTCTTTAAGGAACAAGGTGAGATTTTACTTTTAAAATTTGCTCAGGAACTGGAAGAAGTTGGTAAAGTTGAACAATTACCACAACTTGAAGGTAAACGAATGACCATGTTTATTTCACCTAAAAAGAAGAAATAAATTTCTTACATACTTTAATTTTAGGAAGATGCCAAAAATGAAGACGATCTCCGGAGCTAAAAAAAGGTTTAAATTAACCGGCACCGGAAAAATTAAAAGAAAACATGCATTTAAAAGTCACATTCTGACCAAAAAAAGCACAAAACGCAAACGCAACCTGACTTATTGGGGAACCGTTCACAAAGCTGATGTGCCTAATGTGAAAGCGATGTTGACTATTTAGTCTTGTTTCTTTTTTAAGTTATTTTACAAGTTATTAATCGAATGAATTAGCTTTAAGATCCGACGGTTGCCGGACGCTAACCATTCTAAAATCAGTTTTATGCCAAGATCAGTAAATGCCGTAGCAGCACGGGCTCGTAGGAAAAAAGTTCTGAAGCTTACCAGAGGTAACTTCGGCGCCCGCAAAAATGTATGGACAGTTGCAAAAAATACCTGGGAAAAAGGTTTGCAATATGCCTACAGAGACAGAAAAGTAAACAAGAGAAACTTCCGTGCTTTGTGGATTCAGCGTATTAACGCGGCCGTTCGCCCTGAAGGTTTATCTTATTCTCAATTCATTGGTTTGCTTAAAAAAGCGAACATTGAAATTAATCGTAAAGTTTTGGCTGATTTAGCAATGAATCATCCTGTTGCTTTTAAAGCAATTGTCGATAAGGTGAAATAACAATCATCGAAATAGGTGTAATAAACATACGAAGCCCGGCTGCAAAGACGGGCTTTTTTGTTTTTGTGATTTCAATATTCCCTGATGATCCTTTGATTTTCCTGATCTGTTTTAAACCAAATTAGCTTTTCTTCGGAATAAATATTTCTTGTTTTGTCTCCTTACGAAGTTTAAAATGTCAATTGTGCAAAATATTCTGATATTCGGATTCAGGTAATAAAATATAAGATTCAGTAATGACTTTGATAAGCTAGATTTTTTATCTTTACAAGGGAAAAAGCATAAGCATTGCTCGATTTTCAAGCTTTTAAGTTTGTGCTTGAATGGGAGGCATTTGAAAAAAATCTGTATGATATTTCACTTTGGTACATGGATAAAATATGTTGGTAGGATTGTTTTAGTTCTTATCGCTTTGAATATCTGTGATTTATATGCAGTTGAGCCTGATGATCTTTATGTTTTTAACATGAGTAAAATCAGGATCGAAGGTTCAGTCTTGCCATTTGAGGCAACTACCGATATTAAGGAACAAGGCCTGAATAAATATATCCTGAATATTTATCTGCATTCTGCCTATGCAGCCGCACCGCCTTCATTCCATTTATCTGTAAAATTTCCAAAAGATAAAATCAATCAGATCTGGAACTCAAAAACATGGTCGAATAACTCCTTTTTTACTTTGCCTTCATATGACCGGGCTGCTGCCGGATTTTCCATTATTTCAGGATTGACCATAAATGATCAAAATCAGATCACTATAACCTGTAAGGATGCATATATGGCAAAATTTGTCAGTTCCAATATCAGGGAAGAGAATGATTCAATCATCTTTAATCTGGGTTTCTTCGAAGATAATCCGCCCTTGTCAAATCTTCAGGATTATACTGCTGAAGTACTGGTCGATTTTCGGAATATTCATTTTTCAAAGGCAATATATGAAGCCTCAACCTGGTACCTTGAAGAAGAATTCAAAAAAGGTGTGGTAAGTGTTGACACGACTAACGTTCCAGTTTTTTCAACCTGGTATCCCATGCACCGAAATATTCCGCTTGAAAACATTACCAGCGAACTTGATTCTATAAAGACGTTTAATTTTAAATCGGTTTTGGTTGACGATGGCTGGCAGGCATTGGTTAAAATGAAAGTTGATACCGCATATACTTATGAGGATACTAGTTTCAAAACTATGAATCAGTTCAAACAAAAGTGTATCGATATGGGGTTACCGCTATATCTCTGGTATTCGATTCCGTTTGTTGGGGGTAATCCGGTCATCTTAAAAAAGTATGAGGGTAAATATATTCGATATCGGGCTCCGAGGCAAATGTATGTTCTTGATCCGCGATATGCTGAAGTCAGAAAATACCTGATAAGTACCTATGCCAATTTTTTATCTGTTTGGCAGTTTGATGGTTACTGGTTCGATTTCTTAAAGGGTTTTTATCCAAAAGAAGGTGCAGTGATTGAACAGGACAAAGGTCGCGATTATGTAAATATTGGATTGGCTGTTGATACCTTGTATGCTGAAATGGAAGCTAGGCTGAAAATCATTAAACCCAATATTTTTATGGGGCAAAAATTTCCTGTTGTAGGTCCGAATCTGGTGAGTTATCAGAATTTCCTGACTGGTTTTGTTGGAGTAGAAAACTCGCAGGTTGTTCGCGAAAAAATGGTTAATAACCGCTTATTATACGGAAAATATACTCCATTTATGGAAGTTGTTGCGGTTAATCCCCGCGAAAAAGTTCAGGATATCGCCCGGAAAATTCAGTCTGTTTTATTTGGTAATCCATATTTGTCGTTTTACACAACCACTTTGCCTCAGGATTCGAAACAAACCATCAGGTTTTGGCTCGATTACTGGAAACAAAATTACAAGGTTATCTTCGACGGCGAGTTTGAACCCATGCAGGTTTCAAGATATTATCCGGTATTAAAAGTCTCAGATGAAAATAAAATTATCTACATGTTGTTTGACGATTATACTGTTAACCTTCCTCTTGATTTTAATTATACAATTGATGTTATCAATTCAAGGTCAAAAGAAGATGTTCATTTTCAGTTCAGCCGTTCGGCCACACAATATCACTACGAAATATTTAACTGCATGGGAATAAGCACAGAAAAAGGAATTGTCGGAAATAAGAAAAATTCAGTTGATTTTACTGTGCCTGTTGCCGGATTCATTCGAATTACTGCTTCAAAAGAATAATCCTGAAATTTCATTTTTTTTATTTTTCATTCAACTGGTTTGTAGTGCCGTTTCAACCATTTGGCCAAACCATCCAGTCCGGGGAACAATACCCTTTCTGTAATGTTTGCCTGATCCAGTTTATCCCTGACTTCTAACTTTAATTCCTTCGGAATAATTATTCTGCGGTAAATGTCCGGATGTTTGATCAGTAAATCATCAAGTACGGCTGTTGGATTTGTCATAACGGAGAACAAGGCAAACTGGTTGATGATGCGTTCATCGAGTGATGGTGGTTCGAAAAAAATAACTTGACTTTCTTTGGATAATTTATCAAATTCCGACAGCGATACTATTTTCTCGAGCATTTCAAGCGTAAAGGCATTGCATTTTTCTTCCGTTAGAAGACTACTGAAGGGTGCCGGAACCAATTGGTTGACTTTTACAAAATCCACTTTCCAGATTACACCGTCGATGTCGTATTTTTCGGTATTGGCAGTGGCAAAGTGCATGGCAATAAATGGAGAATAAGTCCAGTCGATCAAACGTGTCGGCAAGCCGTGATGCTGTGCCAATACCAGGGATCGCCAGAATGTTCCGGTTTGCTGGTTATCACTTTGAATCGAATATTTTCGGAAGTTACGAAGCAAATGGTATTCTAATTCCGGAGCGTCACCGCAATTCCGGAGAAAACTGTTTTTGAGCTCGTAATTCATATCCGACAAACCCCGGAAAGCATAATCAGACCGGTATCTTCCCATTAAAGGTTTCCACGAATCGTGATAAACTTCCTCACACAATTGTTGCCAGGATTGAACGGTAATGTCATTTTGCCTGATCATTTTTCAAAATTTTCAAGTGATATTAAGGTCTAAAATTAACCAATTCACGGCAATTTACTGTTAAAGATGTGTCAGGATTCGGTGAATTTTGAAGGGGTAAAATCCGTATTAATCGTGTCCGGGGAATACGATTCCGGCATCTTTCCTAACCCAATCCATAATTTCCATCAAATCGGCTGAAAATGAAAGTGGCATCAAATCGCTTTCAGTCTTCCCGGCATCCAGACATTCCATCACATGGGCTGCTTCCAGTTCATAACCGTTTCCATTTCCTTTATCGAAGGTGATTGTTTTTTCCTCTTCCCAGTTTTTCCAGTAGGTAATTGTTGTTGGTGAATAAAAACGACGGTTCAGCCGGACAAAACCGTTTTCAAACGAAAACTCGGTTTGTGTGGATGAATAAGAAGCAAAACTGGAAACCAGCGAAGCTATTTCACCTTCAGGATATTTAAATGCCATGATGATTGATTCTTCGGCGCCGGTGGGACAAAACGAGGCTATTGTTTTTATTTCTGAAGGTTTGCCCAGGCTCATCAAAGTCATAAAAATCGGATAAATGCCAATGTCAAGCAACGATCCACCGCCTAAATTTACATTGTATAATCTTTTTTCAGGATCGTATTCGGCATTGAATGCAAAGTCGGAATGAATCATTTTTAATTTGCCCAATTCTCCGGTACGGATGATTTCCATCACTTTCAGGAAACTGGGTTGAAACCTGGTCCAGAATGCTTCCATCAGGAAAGTCTGATTTTGTCTTGAGGCTTCGATCATCAGGTTTACTTCTTTTGAATTCAGGGCAAAAGCTTTTTCACAGAGAACTGCCTTTTTATGATTCAAACACAAAAGGGCATGTTCGAAATGATGCGAGTGTGGTGAGGCAATATAAACCACATCCACTGCGGGATCGTTTACCATTTCGTCGTAACTGCCGTACGCCTTTTCGAATCCAAGTTCGGTGGCAAAAGATTGTGCATTTTCAAGAGATCGTGAGGCTGCCGCATAAAGTCGGGCATTGGGCAGCGTTTTCAGATCGGCTGCAAATTTTCGCGCAATTTTTCCGCAACCTAAAATGGCCCAATTGTAAGTTCTGTTCATTATTTTGGTTTTTGATTGGTTCTGCTGCAAAATAAGGATCTTTTATTGATTTCATAGAAGCTTCAACCGGTGATTCTTCTGTTTTATTTCAGGATGAAAAAATAGTACATGCGACGGTTTGTTTTGTTAACGTTAAATGAATTCAAAAATGAAAATTTGGATGAACTTCATTTACGCATTGCTGTTTGTATGGCTGTATTCAATTTTGCAAAATGACCGATCTTAAAATAGAAAGAGAGAGATTACCACGATGGATGAAATCTCCGTTACCCAAAGGTGAAAAATACCTGACTGTAAAACGATTAATTTCCGATCACCGTTTAAATACCATTTGTACAAGTGGAAACTGCCCAAATAAAGGCGAATGCTGGAATGCCGGAACCGCAAGTTTTATGATTCTTGGCGACAAATGTACCCGAAACTGCCGGTTTTGCTACGTAAATAATGATGTTCCGGAACCTGTCGACTGGATGGAACCTCTTCGGCTGGCAAAAACAATTCAGACTCTTGGATTAAAACATTGCGTGATAACTTCGGTTACCCGTGATGATCTGGAGGATGGCGGTGCTGAGTTCTGGGCAAAAACTATTCTGAAAATAAAGGAACTTAATCCGAATACGACCATCGAAACTTTAATTCCTGATTTTAATGCCAATCCGGAATATATTCAAAAAGTGATTGATGCCGGTCCCGATGTGATTTCGCATAATATGGAAACCGTGCGGCGACTGACTTCGAAAGTGCGCAGCACTGCCAGATACGAACGAAGTTTAAAGGTTATTCAGCTGATTTCTGAAGCCGGAATAGTTTCAAAATCAGGAATTATGGTCGGGCTTGGTGAAACTGTTGACGAAGTTCTGCAAACGATGGATGACCTGAGAACTTCGGGTTGCAAAGTGGTTACCATTGGACAATACCTTCAGCCTGACTCAAATTTATTACCTGTGGTAGAATATGTTACTCCTGAGGTATTTGAAATGTATCGTTCCGAAGGTATGAAAAAAGGATTTTCGTATGTAGAGAGCAGTCCTTTGGTTCGCTCGTCTTATCATGCCGAACGTCATGTGAATGGCTGATTAATTGTATTTGCACTATTGTTATTTTAAAACCAGTTCTCTATCGTGAGAACCCAATACTCAACTTCGAAGCAAGACCTGGAACTTGAGATTTGGAATCTGAAATTTTTATAAATGAAACGCACAAAACATATCGTTTTGGCAGTTATTAATTTAACTCCTGAAACTTTTATAATCCGGCTCGACCGAAAGAATTTCCAGTTTGAACCTGGTCAATATGTGGTAATTCGCATTCCGGATCAGAATAAAGGCCGTGAATATTCCATCTTTAGTGGAACTGATGATGAATACCTCGATTTTCTTGTTCGTGAAATTCCAGCCGGAGAATTTTCACGTTATCTTAGAAATTTAAAACCAGGATCGGAACTGGATGTTGAAGGACCAAAAGGCTTTTTTATTCTGGATGAAAAAACAAAGAACGGCCATCCGGTACTCATGATTGCCACCGGAACCGGAATCTCACCGTTTCATTCATACATTAAATCCTATCGCAACCTGAATTACCGGATCATTCACGGAGTCCATTTTGCTGATGAAGCATATGGCCGCGAAACATTCGATCCGCAGAAATATCTGTTGTGTACCTCACGGCATGATAAAGGTGATTATTTTGGTCGGGTCTCGTATTATTTAGAGGAAAATCCGGTGGATCAGAATCTGATTTGTTACCTCTGCGGAAATTCAGACATGATTGATGAAGTTACCACGATTTTGGAAAATAAAGGATTGCCTGCCGAAAATATCCGGACTGAAATATTTTTCTGATTTGCCTGTTTTGTGGCTGAGGTCGTTAAATGGAGAACATTTGGATTTATTATTTTTGTAATGGAACTGTCATGGCACCTTTTAATCATTCGGAATGAAGACTATTTTCATCAGCAGCGAACTTCGGGATCGATGTCCTAATCTGAGACTGGCCTGTATTGAGGCGGAAGTGTCGGTTGCTGACTCTTCCGGGAAATTACGTAAAGAAATTCTTCAGAAGATGGAAGAAATTCAGCAACAATTAGTGCTTGAAGGTATTAGTAAAATACCCGAAATCGACAGTTCCAGAAAAGGATACCGGGCCTGTGGAAAAGATCCTGCACGCTACCGTTTGTCGGCCGAAGCTCTTTTGCGCCGGGTTGTTTCCGGCAAGGAACTTTATCATATCAGTAATGTGGTCGATCAGTTAAATCTGGTCTCCATTTCCAGTGGGTTTTCAATCGGAGGCTATGATTCTGATCAAATAAAAGGTAATGTTATTTTCGGAATCGGTCATCCTGGCGAACCTTATTCAGGAATTGGGCGAGGTGAATTGAATATTGAAAATCTTCCTGTATTTCGTGACGATCTTGGTGCCTTTGGTACCCCAACCAGCGATTCGCAACGCACCGAAGTCAACCGTAATACAACTGGATTTTTGATGATTTTGATTGATTTTGGAAATAGTGAGAAATTGAATCATGCAAAAGAATTTGCCATAAGATTACTGAAAGAATATTGTTCGGCAACAATTCTGGCCAATTCAGTAATTCGTTAAATAGAGTTTTTATTTAAGTGGTTTAACCAGCAAAAAATGTTTTGAAAATGATACAGGAAATTTTACATGTTGCAGTATACCAATTCGATTTGTTTTGGGAAGATCCTGAAGCCAACCGGGCTAAAATTGAGCGTTGGTTGAAAAAAACGAATGAAAATATTGATGTGATTTTCTTGCCCGAGATGTTTTCGACCGGATTTACCATGCATGTTGAAACCATGGCTGAACCGATGAATGGAGCAACCATTCAATGGTTAAAGGAGAAAAGTTCGGAATATCAGGTTGCCTTTTGTGGCAGTATAATTATTCGCGAAAATGGTGAATATTTTAATCGAATTCTTTTTGTCGAACCTTCCGGAGCGATTAAGGTTTATGATAAGCGACATCTGTTTGCCATCGGAAATGAAGATAAACATTTCAGGAGAGGAACCGAAAGAACAATCATAAACTATAAAGGTTGGCGCATTTGCCCGATGATTTGTTATGATTTGCGGTTTCCTGTTTGGGCCCGGAATCACAACGATTATGATATCTTGTTTTATGCTGCCAACTGGCCGCAAAACCGCAAAGAAGTTTGGAATACGCTCTTGATGGCCCGGGCATTCGAGAACCAGACTTATGTCGTTGGAGCCAATCGGGTAGGAGTGGACGGGAACTCAATATCCTATTCGGGAAATTCGCAGCTGATCGATGCGAAAGGAAGAATAATTTCTGATACTGAAGATTATTATGAGAACATTGTTTCCGGAAAATTTTCATACAGCGATTTGATGAAATTCAGGGCTAATTTCCCGGTATTGCCTGATGCTGATCCATTTGTGCTGATGTAAATCCGGCTTTAAGTACGGATTATCTGCCGGTTGATTATTTGTCCATACAGACCGATCATTAGTCCATTTGAATGTATTGCTGTTTTGGCATCTTGCGGAACTTAATCAAACGCAAACTTCAAATGAAACTATTTTTTTCTCTGGCATTGATCTGCCTGACACTTTCCGTTTTTTCGAAAGATTACAAAGTTACTTCTCCCGATGGAAAGATTCTGGTGTCGGTGAGTATCGACACACAGATTAAATGGTCGGCTTCGGTTGCCAATCATTCCGTTTTTACTGACAATACCCTCAGTCTCGATTTAGGAACCAGTGTACTTGGAGTGAATCCAAAAATATCTTCAGCAAAAACCAGTTCGGTTTCCGAAACTGTAAATACAGTAGTTGCAGTAAAATCGAAAACAATAAATAACTCCTACAATCAGCTAAGCTTGGTTTTTAAACCAAATTATGCTGTAATTTTCAGGGTGTTCGACAATGGCATTGCCTACCGGTTTGAAACGAATATGAAAGATGACATCACGGTAAATAATGAGGAAGTTAACCTGAATTTTTCCGGAGATTTTGGAGTCCTTTTTCCTGAAGAAGAAACCCTTTATTCCCATTACGAACGGTTGTATCTCGATCAGAAAATCAGTTCGCTGGCAGCCGGAAGATTTAGTTCGCTTCCAACATTGGTAAAAGCGGATAATAACATTAAAATCGGAATTACCGAAGCCGACTTGTTCGATTATCCCTGTATGTTTCTGGAAGCTACAGGAAAAGCAGCATTCAGGAGTAAATACCCAAAAGTTATCCTGAAGTCGGATCAAAAAGGCGATCGTGAGATTCATAACGTTCAGGAAGCAACATACATTGCGAAAACTTCAGGCAAAAGAAATTTCCCATGGCGTGTGTTCATGATCAGTACCGAAGATGCCCGACTGGTAGAAAACCAGATGGTATTTCTGCTTTCAAGAGAAAATAAACTGGCAGAAACAAGTTGGATTAAACCTGGCCTGGTTGCATGGGACTGGTGGAATGAAAACAACATTTACGGCGTTGATTTTAAATCTGGTCTGGATACCAAAACCTATAAATATTATATCGACTTTGCTTCAAAAAATAAAATTCCCTATATCATTTTAGATGAAGGCTGGACAAAATCAACCACCAACATCAAGGAAGCTAATCCTGATCTGGACATTAAAGATTTGATTGCCTACGGAAAATCAAAAAATGTGGATATTATTTTATGGTGTCTCTGGAATCCGCTGGATGCTGATATGGAAGCTATTCTTGATATTTATTCGAGATGGGGCGTCAAAGGAATCAAAGTCGATTTTATGGCCCGCGCGGAACAATATATGGTTAATTTTTACGAACGTACAGCAAAAGCCTGTGCCGACCGAAAACTAATGGTTGATTTTCACGGAGCATTTAAACCTTCAGGAATGGCAAGGGCTTATCCGAATATTATTAATCATGAAGGTGTTAAAGGAATGGAAAATTGCAAATGGAGCAAGGATATCACTCCTGAACACGATGTGACTTTATGCTTCACCCGGATGCTGGCCGGACCGCTGGATTTTACGCCCGGCTCTATGACCAATAAAAATGAAAAGGATTTTGCAATCAGTTTTTCGAATCCGATGAGTCAGGGAACGCGCTGCCATCAGGTTGCAATGTATGTTTGTTACGATGCTCCCCTGCAAATGATGTGCGATAGTCCGTCAGATTATTATAGGGAAACCGAAACTACGAACTTCATCAGCCAGATGCCTACCGTTTGGGATAAAACAGAAGTTTTGGATGCCCGGGTTGGCGATTATATTCTGATGGCTCGCCAAAAAGACAATAACTGGTATTTGGGAGCAATGACCGACTGGACAGCCCGTTCATTAAATGTTGACTTGTCTTTTCTGGATGAAGGAACTTATGAAATGGAAATCATGCAGGACGGTATCAATGCTGAAAAAAGTGGAAACGATTATAAACGAATTGTAAAACAGGTAACTAAAACAGATAAACTGAATATTGAACTGGCAGAAGGCGGAGGCTGGGCAGCAATTTGTAAAAAAATGAATTAAAAATAGCAGTTGCGATAGGGGTTTCTCTATTTGCAACTGTCATAAAACTGTTGATCGGAAAAACACAACCTATACCAATTAAGCTTTGTTCATATAGTGAATTCAACCAATCCCTAAACCACCTGAATCACTAAATCAAAAGAAGGTCGCCAGATTTAAATCCGGTGGCCTTTTTAAATTTCAAATTCCAAGATATCCGGAAACAAGTTCAGGATGACTTTCCACTCAGTTTCTTCGTTATTCTGAGCGTCATGCTGAACTTGTTTCAGCATCTTTTTTATAGCATCGGAACGTATTTTACAGATATAACTAAATATTTAGTTTGAAAACTAAAAGATTAGTTGTATCTTTGTTTCGGATATCCAATCATCTTTTAATGAGATCGATGGCAACCGGAACCTTCGTTCGAATCAAAAGATGAAAAATAGTTTCTCTTTTTTTTTGTCTTTTATAACTAAATTGTTAGTTGACGAACTAATTGCTTAGTTTATGGCAGGGTTTTTGAAGTTGAAATTGAATCTAAACTGTTTTATCATGAAAGAATTAACTAAAGCCGAGGAGCAGATTATGCAGGAGTTGTGGACACTTGAAAAAGCATTTGTCAAAGAAATAGTTGACAAACTTCCGGAGCCAAAACCTGCCTACAACACTGTTTCCACGATTATCCGTATTCTGGAAAAGAAAGGATTTGTCGACCATTACGCGTATGGAAAAACACATCAGTACTTTCCCCTGATCAGCAAAACAGATTACGCGAAATCGTATTTCAAAAATTTCTTAAGTGGATATTTTAGTAATTCATTTCAGGAAATGGTTTCGTTCTTTGCCAAAGAAGACAAAATGAGCCTCTCAGAACTTGAAGATTTAGTCAAGGAAGTTGGAAAAGATTTGGAAACTGATAATCCGGAAACCAATGAATAGTTTTATTAATTACCTGCTTGAATCAGGAATAAGTCTGAGCCTTTTTGCACTTGTTTATTTCCTGTTTTTACGACGCGAAACATTCTTTTATGTCAATCGCTGGTTTTTGTTGGTTTCCATTGGTTTTTCAGCATTGCTGCCGCTGTTGCACATTCCGTTTTATGCGCCTCAGTCAACTGTTCTGGCTGAAGTAACCGTAACTCCGTATGTTAACTTATTAAGTGCAGTTACCATTTATGGTACAGGTTTTACGCAGGGAACCGAACAGTTTATTCTGACGTACAGCATGATTGGATATGTGTATCTGATTGGTGTTTTGTTTTTTGCAGCAAAACTATTTATACAGATTTACCAGATTATCCGGTTAATTTCCAAAAATCAGGTTGTTCCTGAAGGGAAAATTAAAATGGTGATTCTGGACCGGGAAATCAGTCCGTTTTCTTTTCTGAATTACATTTTCGTAAGCAGAAACCTTCAGAATACGAAAGGGTGGGAAAAAATGCTCGAGCACGAACGACAGCATATTCATCAGGGGCACACGTTTGATGTACTTACGCTCGAATTTGTTGCTGTTATTCAGTGGTTTAATCCTTTCTTTTGGTTGTTCAGGAGGGCGCTGCGCGAAAATCATGAGTTTCTGGCCGATCAGGCTGTCATTTCAAAAGGAACTGCTCCTTCGTGGTACAAGCAAATCCTGTTGAATCAGTATGTTGGCGATCAGATTGTTCTGACCAACAACTTTAACTATTCACTTATTAAAACCCGAATCAAAATGATGTCAAGAATAAAATCCAGAAAAATTGCCAATTTCAAAATCCTGATTGGATTTGTATTGGCCGCAAGTTTAGTCGCCGTGTTTGCCTGTGAGCAAAAAGAATCGGTGAAAACAGAGGAAACTCCAGCAGTGAACAGTGTGACTATTGTTGCCGACGGGCATGCCTTACAGATTAACGGGGATGCAGCCGGTATCGATAAGTTGAAAAGTATTATCGCCGGTTCGGATGATTATGAATTAGTGACCGATTCAGCAACAGGTCAAATAAAGATTGCAGCTAAAAACAATAAAGTGGAAGGAGTTGCTGTGGTTGCATATGGCACAGAAAAATCAGCTACAATTCAGGATGATGTTTTCGTGATTGTTGAAAATATGCCGGAGTTTCCCGGAGGTGAATTGGAATTGCGAAAATTTATTGCTGGAAATGTCAAATATCCCGTTTCTGCGCGCGACAATGGTATTCAGGGAAAAGTGTTTGTAACTTTCGTTGTTGAAAAAGATGGAACCGTTGCCTCGATTAAGGTTGTGCGTGGTGTTGATCCGGCCTTGGATAAAGAAGCCATCCGGGTAATAAGTTTATTGCCTAAATGGAAACCTGGCACGCAAAAGGGAGAAGCAGTTCGGGTTTCTTACACGATTCCAATAAACTTTGCTTTACAATAGTTTGATTTTCTAACACTGGCAGAATTGCAATCACGGTCAGTGTTAGATTATAATTTGCTGATTTATTTAATGATTGTCTGATTCCGCGCCCTAATAATTGATTCACCTAAAATTCAGCTGCCATGATTCAGAAAACAATTATCCTGCTTTTACTCGTTTTACCCCTTCAATTGTTCGCTCAATCAGTTGACGAGTTAATTTTGAACCGGAAATACGAAAAAGCGCTGCATAAACTTTCGGAACAAATTCAGGAAAAACCTGAAGCTGAATTGTATTTTAAACAGGCAGTCGTTTTTAGTGAACAATCGAAGCCACTTCAGGCAGTGAAATCGTTGGAACAGGCAGTGTTTTATGACTCAAAAAACAGCATGTACCTGTCGGAACTGGGCGACAATTTTACCACTTTAGGGAATTTATACCAGGCAGTTGAATGTTACCAAAGAGCAGTGTCCTTGTCGCCAGCAGACCTGAGCCTGAAAGGGAAATTAGGGCGCACCTACATGAGCCTGGATGATTTTATACGAGCTTACCAAATCTTTGAAAATGTCCGGAAAGTGGATTCCACGAATGTTTTCTACAACAAACAATTTGCCTATGCTGCTTTTCGAACCGGAAAGCCGGATTTGGCAATTCACATTTATGAACAGGTTGTTTCCGAGAACCCGGGTGATTTAAGTTCTCATTTGAACTTACTCGCGATCTATAAACGGAAAAAGGATGTTGGTAAAGTCGTTGATGCCGGTAACCGTGCTTTGACTGTTTTTCCGTCAAATGCGACAATTCTGCTTCGTCAGGCTGATGCTTTGTTCGAACTAAAAGGTTACGAACAGGCCATTTATCCATACGAAAAATACCTGGCTGAAAATGATTCTACGTTTGAGGTTCTGAAAAATTATGGCATTTCCTTATTCTTCGGCAAAAATGAGGAAAAAGCCCTGGAGATTCTGGAGACCTGTTTCTATCAGGTTCCGAACGATCAGTATGTGAATTTTTACATTGGACTTTGCTATAAAGATCTGGCCGACTATATACGAAGTGCCGAATTCCTGAATTCAGCGATCGAATGCTCACAACCTCCGTATCTGGGCGAAATGTATCATCATCTGGGACAGGTTTACGGCCGGAACCGCGAATTCGAGAAATCGATCGCAGCACTTCAAAAAGCCTATGAACTCGACAAAGAAAAAGTGGAAGTTCTGTTCGAAATCGCAACAACCTACGAAGAGTATAATTTTAATAAAACGCTGGCCCTGAATTATTACAATATCTACCTGCGCACTGCCAAAGAGAATGCAAAAAATGCGAATTATGCCCTGGACCGAATTCAAAAAATCAAGGAAGATCTGTTTATCGGGAATAAATAGAAAAAGACTGAACTGAAAATATTCAGAAAATAAATCCGGACCCAATTTAAAACTGAACCCGGATTTTTTCTTTTTTCAGGAACAGGCTATTTTCCGGAATTAGAAAATTTCAATTTTCCACCTTCACGGAGATTTTCCTGAGTGATCATAAAAGGAATTTCTTTGCCGTCGAGTTCTACCTGATTAAATGTTTTGTAGGTATCCGGATCATCCTGAAGGATAGTGAATTTTCCACCCGGGTAATATTTTTTGTTCAGGTTTAATTCCACCTCGTTGAAAATGGGCGAGGAGAGCTGATATTCGCCCGATCCGGTTGAAACAGGATAAAATCCCATGGCTGAAAATACATACCAGGCCGACATCTGGCCCGCATCGTCATTTCCCGGAATTCCACCATCGTAATTTGTATATTCGTTGGTCAGAATTTTTTTCACCGTTTTTTGTGTTTCAAGGGGCTCACCGAGGAAATTGTATAAATACGGAATGTGGTGACATGGTTCGTTTGAATGCCAGTATTCGTCGGTGCCGAACAATTCGTTTAGTTTCTCCTGAACCTGCTGTTTATCGCCAATCAGGTCGAATAATCCCGGGATGTCCTGCGGAACAAACCACATGTGCTGCATCGGAGTTCCTTCGGTCAGGTATGTGGCGCGAGCATATGGATTATAATCTTTGCTCCATGTTCCATCAATGTATCTTCCACGCATACTCTTGGTTTCATCATCGAAAACCAACTGGTAATTCTTTCCGTGTTTGGCCAAAACCGACGCATCCCCGGTTTTTCCGTATTTTTCTGCCACTTTAAAAAGTAGGGCATCGGTCATCGAATATTCCAGTGTTCTGGAAACCTGTTCGTTTTTATGAAATGCTTCTTTAACGCTGTCTTCCAGTGGAATATATCCATATTCAAGATACGATTTCATACCGCGTCGTCCTTTGCCATTCCTGTAATCTTCTCCTTCCGAAATTTCAAATGCATTTTTGCGCATGTATGGATATGCACGGTCGATATTAATGTCAAATCCTTTAAGGTACGCATCAGCCAAAGCCGTGTTGACATGATCGCCAACCATGGCCGAAGTGAAGCTGTTCCATGCCGGAAAAATTGGGAGCCATCCGCCTTGTTCTGCTTTCAGGACAAGCGATTTCATCATGTCTTCGTATTTTTCAGGAGCTACCAGGCTAACCAGTGGAAGTTGAGCCCGATAGGTGTCCCACATGGAGAAATCGTCGTAGTACACATGACCTTTTTCGACTTTCTGAATGGATTTGTTTCCGTCGAATGCGGGATAGGAACCATCCACATCGCTGAATGTTCGCGGATATAGCAATGCATGGTACATTGCCGTATAAAACCGGGTATAATCTTCAGTTTTTCCTCCTTTAAGCTGAATGGCCGACAACATTTCGTTCCAGATTTGCTCGGTTTCAGCCTTCGTTTTTTCGAAATCCCAGTGCGAAATTTCCGCGTCCATGTTGGCACGAGCTTCTTCAAGGCTGGTAAACGAAGTGCCAACCTTAGCTAGAAGAATATCATTTTTCCTGATCTTGAATGCTGCATAGGCACCGATGTCTGTCTTTCCTGAAATTTCGGTTTCCTGTTTATGGTCTTCCATCTGGTAATAGCAACCAAAATTATCAAACGTTTTATTAAACCGGACAACAAAATAACCATTGAATCCGGCAGGTTCGCCCCATCCCTGATAGATTCGGTGAACCGGATTGTAACCGTAAATTTCCTGTTTTTCAGGATCAATTTTGATGTAACCCTGGCCTTCGTCACTATTCGGAGTAATCAGGATCTTGGCATCAGCTTCGTTCAGGTACGAAAACCGGAAGAACCCGGATCGGGCGGTCCCGGTAATTTCAACAAAAGTCATGTATTTCTGCAGTACGCATGAATAATAAGCGGGAGATGATCGTTCAATATCGTGGCTATATAACGAAGAACGTTCGCTGGCAAAAGTTTTTAAATAACCGGTGATCGGCATGATCGTGAAACTTCCGTAATCCTGGGTACATGAACCGCCCAGCCAGTGTGATCCCCTGAATCCCTGAATTTTTGTTCCGCCGTAATAATAAGGTGAAACACATTTGTTCTCGGTATCGCGGGTTTGCGGAGTCCATTGGGTCATTCCGAAAGGAGTTGAAACAGCTGGAATAACTTGGCCCCAGGCTTCGGAACCCTGATTGTGTTTTAAAGCGTTTGGTCCGGTTGACGGTCCGGTTCCAATTAATGGATTAACAAACTGAATCAGATTGATGGCTTTTTTCTTCTGGCAGCCGGTTAATAGAATCAGAGTGGTCAGTGCGAATGACAAGTAGCGTTTAGATAAGGTCATTGTATCAGTTATTTATTTTACAGCTTCCGTAATTCCCGAAAATTGTTCTTGTTTGCGTGGCCTAAAAATAGCTGAATTCTTTAAAACACATTATCAGTTGGCTATATTTATGTGGTATTCTGTTTATTTTCTTTGTCCTTCCTGAAAACAGATAATCCGTATCATCAGGACACCAAACTTTCGGGATATTCAATTCAATTATTCAGTTGAAATTTTGACTGCTTTCGGCTATTTTTTGAGGGTATCCTAAAGATGAAGTGAAGCCCGGTACTAATTATTCAGATTTGTGATGAATCGAAAAAAGTTTTGATTTTAAAAATGGTTGAGAATCGATTCTATTCTGGTCTGTTTGCTATATATTTACATCGAAATTTTCTGAATTCACGATTAACAGGATGCCCCGTTCAGGATTAATTAGATTATTTATCTTCTTTATAAGAGAATATGCCGGTAAATGACGATAGGACAAATGTTGAATATCTAAAGAAGGATGACTTTATTGCGTTTGATGCCTTGTTTCATAAATATTCAGAAAGTATTTATTCATTTGTTTTAAGTATTACCCGAGAAAGATATGCTGCTGAAGAAATAACTCAACTTGTTTTCCTGAAAGTGTGGGAAAAAAGAAGTCAGATTAACGAACAGTTATTGTTTAAATCTTTTCTTTTTTCAGTGACTTATAACGAAACCATATCCTGGTTGCGCAAGGAAAAATCAAACGAACGGAAGATTAGTGATTTTATTCAAGGCAATGAATTTACGACCAACGAAACAGTAAATCTGATCGAATTCAGAAACCTGGAACTCATGGCCAATCACTATATTTCTGAATTGCCTGAGAAACGCCGGGAGATCTTTTTGCTCAGCCGCGATCAGGGATTTACGAACAAAGAAATTGCCAATAAGTTGGATTTGTCTGTTAAAACAGTTGAAAATCAGATGACTTCAGCTCTGAAATACCTCCGTGGTAAATTAGGGACTCATGATATTTTTGGTCTTTTATACTTTTTAATCCTGATAAATCACTAGCTGATCGCACGAAATGGTGATATCCTAACCATACTTAATAAATTTCTGAAAATTTTTTCCGATTCCGGATAGGGGTAGGGAGTCTCTGCATGCGTAGTATAACCAAAAGCATAACTTTCGTTAAATGGATAAGCAAAAAATAAAGAACTATCTGGAAGGCAAAACCAATGAAGAAGAATCGAAGGAGATTCGTGAGTGGTTAAAGAAAGGCGAAAACGAAAATGAATCCAGAAAACTACTTGGAGAGATTTGGACTAATTCCTCGGTCCATTTATCCGGAACAAAACCAGATTTTGGTCAAATGCTCGACAAGGTTCATCATCGGATCAATGACCACAAACCCAAAAGAAAAATACATACTCCCGATTCTGGAAATAACCAGATGGGATTTTTTGAGATCTTTTCGAAAGTTGCTGCTGTATTAATTGTCCCCATATTTCTGGTGTCTCTGTATTTCAATTTCAGGGAAGCAAAGGTTAAAACCCCTGATCAGGTTGCTATTTCACCGGTTCGCGAAATATACACCAAACCCGGAACCAGAACTAAAATTGAATTGGCTGACGGAACAATGGTCTGGTTAAACGACGGAACGACCTTTCGTTATCCTGAATATTTTTCGGGAAAGAACCGAGAAGTTTTTGTTGATGGCGAAGCCTATTTTGAGGTTAAATCGAACCCTGAAAATCCGTTTATTGTCACTAACGCATTGATGAAAACAATTGTTACCGGAACTCATTTTAACATCAATGCCTATACCGAGGACCATTATTTTGAAGCAACTCTTTTGGAAGGAAAGATCCACCTGGAAAAAAATGATCAGAAAATTTTAATGAAACCGGGCGAACAGGTTCAGTTTGATGCAAAACAGGAAACCATCGTTCAAAAAAATGTCGATCCGGAAAATGCGGCAGCCTGGATCGATGGAAAACTGATTTTTAATGATGAAAAAGTTGGAATTGCGGTTAAAAAGCTTGGGAGATGGTTCAATGTTGAAATTATTCTAACCGATCCTGATCTGGCAGATTTTAAATTAACCGGGACATTTCAGGATGAAAAACTGGATCAGACTCTTAAACTCATATCATTAGCACTGCCTGTAAATTTTGAATTTAAGAAAGAGGAAAGTAAATCTAAACTACAAAGAACGATATATATGAAGAAAATATAAAAAAGAAAGGCCAACAGGAATTTCGCAGATTCGCTGTCGGCCCATATTAATGTTAATACTTAACGCTTTAAATTTATGAAAAAAAGGTTAAACCAGTTCTTTCACTGGCGATTTTCGCCGGGATTGAAGAAAAAGTTATTGTACATGAAACTAACTTTCGTGATTTTGTTAACGGCAGTACTTCAAACATTTGCCGGAATTTCTTATTCCCAGTCGACTACATTATCCCTGAATCTGAAAAACGCAACGGTGCAAAATGTGTTGCAACAGATTGAAGAACAGTCGCAGTTTTATTTTTTGTATAGCCGTTCAATTATCGATGTCGATCGGGTAGTTGATGTTCAGTTAAAGGATGCAAAGATCAAAGATGTACTTGATGTACTTTTTGAAGGAACAACTGTATCGTATAAAGTCGATGGCAGACAAATTGTACTGGCAGCAAAAAACGAATCGTTTCAAGCTTTAACCCAGCAGCAAAAGACCATTTCCGGAAAAATAACCGATTCATCAGGTGCCAGTTTGCCAGGTGTAAGTGTGGTTGTAAAAGGAACGAGCAATGGTACAATTGCCGACTTCAATGGCAATTATACCCTTCAGAATGTACCAGCTAATGCAACGATTCAGTTTTCGTTTGTTGGCATGAAATTACAGGAAGTGGCAGTGGGCAACAATTCAACCATCAATGTTACACTTGTTGAAGAATCAATAGGAATTGAAGAGGTTGTTGCTGTAGGTTACGGTATTCAGCGTAAAGAAGCGGTAACTGGTTCTGTTGCTTCAGTTGGTGGCGATGATTTGCGTGCCATTCCTTCGGGTAACATCACTCAGGCTCTGCAGGGACGTGTTGCCGGGGTGGAATTTGCACAAACTTCTTCCAGACCTGGTTCTTCCATGCAGATCAGGATTCGTGGTACACGTTCGCTTACAGCAAGCAACGACCCGTTGGTGGTGCTTGACGGAGTGCCGTTTGTTGGTTCAATCAGCGACATCAACCCGAATGATATAAAAAGTATCGATATTCTGAAAGATGCATCGGCAACTGCGATTTATGGATCGCGTGGTGCAAATGGTGTTATCATGGTGACTACCAACAAAGGACAAAAAGGACAAAAAGCAAAGATCACCTACAATGGACGTGAAAGTGTGAACAAAATATTTGCGAAATTCCCGATGATGAATGGTTCCGAGTTTATTGCACTCCGCGCTGCTGCTGGAAAATATTCGAATGGGCCGGACGAAGCAGATAACATCAATACCGACTGGCAGGATTTATTCTTCAAAGACGGTCATTCATCAGACCACAATGTTAGTCTTACAGGCGGTTCAGCCAATGGTAGCTATAGTTTTGGACTTGGATACCTGCAGGATCAGGGTGTAATCCCAACCAACCAATATACACGTTATAATCTGCGTGCCTCTGTTGACCAGGAAGTTGGCGAATATTTCAGGTTTGGTTTAAATTCAAACAGCAACTATAACTTTACTCAGGGAAACCAGGTTGGATTGTATGGAGTATTGAGCATGTCTCCAATTGCTAATCCTTATAAAGAAGATGGTACATTTAAAAGAACAATACAGATGCCTTTGGATGATCAGTTTGTACTGACTAAAGATGTAGTGGAAGGTTCTAAAAACCAGTGGCTAAGCGATAACAGAGGTTATGCAACCTATAATTCGGTTTATGGTGAAGCCCAGATTCCATGGATTAAAGGATTGAAATACCGGGCAACTTTAGGTATGGATTTCACCCAGGCTAACAACGGAAGCTACACGGCTGAAGGTATTAACAGTAATAATCCGTCAACGGTTTCAACTGCTTCAATCAGTAATTATCATACCTACCACTGGATGGTTGACAATATGCTGACTTTCGACCGTACCTTTAATGAAAAACATCGGGTAAATGCTGTAGCATTATACTCTGCCGAAAATAACTTAAGCTTCAATTCAGGAGCATCTGCAAAAGATATTCCCTCACAGGCTTTTCAGTATTATACTCTGGGACAGTCGCTTGGTGAAATTACCAGCAGCAATGGTGGCTATACAAAAACCGGTTTGATTTCGTATATGGGCCGCGTAATGTATGAATTCGAAGATAAATATATGCTTTCAGCAACTGTTCGTTCCGATGCATCTTCCCGTTTGGCTGAAGGTCATAAATGGCATACCTATCCAGCTGTTTCTGCTGGTTGGAACATCAAAAACGAACCATTTATGCAAAGTGTTTCGCAGATCAACCGCTTGAAACTTCGTGTTGGTTACGGACAAACTTCAAACCAGGCTGTTGATCCTTACAGCACACTTGGCCGTTTAAGTTCAAGAAATTATAACTTCGGAAATTCGACTTATGCAACAGGTTATTACGTGACTCAGTTACCAAACCCAAATTTGGGATGGGAATATTCTGAAACATGGAACTATGGACTTGATTTTTCGGCATTGAAAAATCGTTTATCCGGTTCAGTTGAATATTATGTGACGAATACAAAAGACATTCTTCTCGGACTTGGTTTGCCCCGGACTTCAGGAGTAAGCAGTTATACCGCCAATATTGGTGAAACACAAAACAAAGGTTTCGAACTTTCTTTAAATGGTACCATTCTGGAAAATGTAAACGGATGGACCTGGGAAGCTGGCATCAACCTTTATTCAAACAACAACAAGCTGGTTGCACTGGCATCTGGACAGGATCGTGACGAAGGAAATGGCTGGTTTGTTGGTTATAGCATCAACTCAATTTACGATTACGAACGTGTTGGCTTGTGGCAGGAAAATGATCTTTACCGTGCTATTTTGGAGCCCGGAGGCAATGTGGGTATGATTAAAGTAAAATATGACGGTGACTATAACGAAGATGGTACACCAACAAGACAAATCGGACCGGCCGACCGTCAGATTCTGGAAGTAGATCCTGATTTTATGGGTGGATTCAATACCCGTTTGTCTTACAAAGGATTTGACCTGAGTTTGATCGGAAGCTTCCAAAAAGGTGGAATCCTGGTTAGTACTCTGAACGGACCAAGCAGTTACCTGAACCTGATGACAGGTCGTCGTGGTCAGATTAAGGTTGACTACTGGACACCTGAAAATACTGGTGCCAAATATCCAAATCCAGCCGGTGTATTGAGTGGCGATAATCCAAAGTACCTCAGCACAATGTCATATTTTGATGGTTCGTACCTGAAAATCCGCAATATTTCACTTGGATATGATTTCAACTATGCACTGCTTAAAAATTCTGGTGTCAACATGCGTATGTACGTAACTGTTACAAATCCATTTGTGATGTTCTCAGACTTTAACAAAGAAATGGGACTGGATCCTGAAACCAACTCACGTGGAAACCAGAACGTTGCTACAGGTGGATACAACAGTCGTATACTTACGGTTGGATTTAACTCACCTTCGACCCGTAACTATGTAGTTGGACTTAATTTGACATTTTAAAAAAGGAAAGTTATGAAGCTAATAAATATAAAAACTATCATTGGAACATTCGTCCTGACGGGATTTCTATTCTCGTGTACAGATATACTGGATGAAGAACCACGCAGTATCTTCGAGCCTGGATACTTTAAAACTGAAAAGGGTATAAATGGCGGATTGACTGCCCTGTATGCTCACCTTCGCCAAATCTACGGAAATGCGTACTATTATAACTCCGGAATAACCGGAACCGATGAAGCCACCTATGCGCAAAGTGCTGACGGGAACTTCAAGGTGATGGATATTAGCGGACAGGGAAATATTACTTCCAGTGCAACCGGTGGAACAGGTACGCTTTGGGACAATGCCTTCCCGGCAATCAACACGGCCAGTGGTATTATCGAAAATGCCACTGAAGTAGGATTAAGTGCTTCACTGATTGCTGAAGCCAGGTTCTTTCGTGGTTTCGAATATTTTCAACTGGTACAAACTTATGGTGGTGTTCCACTTGACCTGGGAGCCGGTGAAATGAAATTTAATACGTCTACAGCACGGACTTCTGTGCGCAATACCGTGCCCGAAGTTTATACCAAATGTATTTTCCCTGATCTGGAAAAAGCAGTGGCTGATTTGCCTGAAACCGGACGTTTAACCGGAACTGTTACCAAAAATGTGGCCCGTCATTTTCTGTCAAAAGCTTACCTGACTTATGCCTGGTGGCTTCAGAATCCAAACAATATCCCGACCTATCCGGCAGCTGAGCGGGTTGATCCGGCAGGAAAAAATGCTGCTTACTATTTCCAGCAAGCCTATGATGTGTCGACAACAGCCATTGACAATCCCGGACCTTACGGATTAATGAATACATTCTACGAAGTTAATGTAGGCGGAAACGAACGGAACAAAGAAATGCTGTTTTATGCCGATCATACCGAATCCAGCGAAAAATATAATGACGCAAGTCTTACTTATGGAAGTGGCGGAGGCGCCGATAACTTTGCATCCTGGATGATGACCTGGAACTACACTGAAATCAGAAGTGCCAAAAATGCTGACGGAACCGGTGCAACCAGTACTGTTCTTCGTGCCGCTGTTCAGGATTTGGGTCGTCCATGGACTCGTATGGCTCCAACAGTCGACGTATTTGAAAAGACCTTTGCCAACAAAACTGAAGATTCAAGATTCGACGGTACTTTCACGTTGGTTTATCGCGGTAACTGGCCTTTGAACAAAGATGTAACTCCTTTCTATTATGGTGCAAACGGCCTGAAAGTTTATCCAAATGACCCAATCCTGTCATTTGTTCCAGATGAACTTGGTATTGATATAACTTATACTTCAGGCGCCGGACCAAGTAATGTTGGTGGTGGAACCGCAGCCGGAAGATCTGATTATGTTATTGGCTTAAGTGGAACAAGCCGTGTGGTTTACCCAGGTACCTGGAAATTGAGTACTTACCGTACCGACAATGCCGGTGGTCTGGGACAACCTAATGCTTCCAGTACCCGTCCGTTCAACATTGCAAAATTCTCTGAATTCTATTTCATAGCAGCCGAAGCGGCGGTTAAAGGTGCAACGACCAAAGCTGGAAAAAGTGCATATGAATTGATTAATGTGATTCGTGCCAGAGCAGGAAAATGGAAATTCGACAGAGCTCAGAACTTGTCGAAAGTTTTGGATAATAGCGCCGCGATGATAGCTGCTACTCCTGCGATCATTACTGTAGACTATATTTTAGCTGAACGTTCACGCGAATTATACGCTGAAGGATTCCGTTGGTTCGATTTGGTACGTACCCAAAAATGGGGTGAATTGGCCGGTACATATAAAATTGCATCAAGTACCAAAGGTGATCATGTGGCAAAATCAGTATCACGTGATATTCAGCCATACCTCTACCTGCGCCCAATTCCACAAAGCCAGATTGATGCAATGGAAATGAGCGATGAAGAAAAAGCCGCTTATCAAAATCCAGGTTACTAATAAATATCTGTTTAATCAGGTGAACCTTTTAAAAAGGAGTTGTGTATTTTATCAACTCCTTTTTTTATTGTCATCGGCTCAAATCATTTGATTCAAATAAAAATCCGAAAATTTGGAATGTATTTTTGCATCAATGATGGATTTGTTACATTGAAAATCCATTCAAAGTTCGGATCTTGAAAACCCAATTATTACAAAAAATGCAATTAAGTAAAACACAAAATAATTCTGGAGTTGTCACTTCAGGAAAGCAAAAATTCAATTTGCATTCAGGTATTTTCCTGATGTTTTTAATCCTGAATATTTTTCCATTTCAGGCAAAAGCAAACCTGAATTCAACTCAGGATTCTCCTGATAATTACATCACTCTCCTAAAATCCGAAGCTGGTTTCGTAATTGCTGAAGCGGGTAAAACCAGTTCATTGGTTATCGATGCCAACGAATTCCAGGGAGTTAGACGAATTGCCGGATATCTTCAGGAAGATATCCGAAAAGTTACCGGAACCAAACCGGAATTAATTGTTGGAAAAATTCCATCTTCAGGAGAAATTATTATTGCAGGAACATTGGGAAAGAGTTCGCTGATTACCCGATTGGTGAAAGCGAAGAAAATTGATGTTTCCGAGATTCAGGGAAAATGGGAAACTACACTCACCGAAGTTGTTGAAAATCCTTTTCCGGGAATTAAAAAAGCACTGGTAATTGTAGGCAGCGACAAACGCGGAACCATCTACGGACTGCTCGATTTATCCCGGAATATGGGTGTTTCTCCCTGGTATTTCTGGTCGGATGTTCCTGTTCAGGTTCAAAAATCGATTTATGCAAAAGCGGGCCGGTTTGTTTCCGGTGAACCAAAAGTGAAATACCGTGGCATTTTCCTGAATGATGAAGAACCTGCTTTAGGTCGCTGGGCTGTCAAGAACTACGGTGGATTTAATCATGAATTTTATGAGAAAGTCTTTGAACTGATCCTTCGCCTGAAAGGAAATTACCTTTGGCCGGCCATGTGGTGGGCAAGTTTCAACACCGACGATCCGGTTAATCCAGAATTGGCCGACGAAATGGGAATTGTGATGAGTACCACTCACCATGAACCAATGATGCGTGCACATGCTGAATGGAAATTGAAAAAGGGTGCCGTCTGGAATTATGAAACCAATGCCGACACGCTCAAACAATTCTGGAAGGAAGGCATCCAACGGATGGGAAAACACGAAAGCATCGTATCCATGGGGATGCGCGGAGATGGCGATATGGCCATGAGTGCCGAAACAAACATTGCCTTACTCGAAAAAATAGTTGCCGACCAACGGAAAATTATTGCCGCGGTTACTAAAAAACAAGTTGAAAAAACTCCCCAGCTTTGGGCTCTTTACAAAGAAGTACAGGATTATTACGACAATGGAATGCGGGTGCCTGACGACGTGACTTTGTTGCTTTGTGACGACAATTGGGGCAACATCCGAAAACTTCCCCGTATTGATGCCCTACCGCGTTCCGGTGGTTATGGGATTTATTATCATTTCGATTATGTTGGTGGTCCGCGAAATTACAAATGGCTGAATACAAGTCCGCTGCCCCGTGTGTGGGAGCAGATGCACATGGCATACGAATATGGGGTTGACCGCATCTGGCTGGTAAACGTGGGCGACCTGAAACCAATGGAATTGCCCATTTCATTTTTTCTGGATTACGCCTGGAATCCGGATGTCTGGCCGGCAGAGCGTCTTCCGGAATATACCGTTCAATGGGCGGCAGAGCAGTTCGGAAATGAAAATGCTCCTGAAATTGCTGAGATCCTTCGTTTATATACCAAATATAATGGCCGCCGAAAACCCGAATTGTTATCACCCGAAACCTATAGTTTGAATAATTTCAGGGAAGCCGAAATAATTGTTGAGGATTACAACCGGCTGGCAAGTCGGGCTGAAGCTTTGAGATCAAAGATTCCAGTGATTCAGAGAGATGCCTATTACGAATTGGTTTTGCATCCGGTAACGGCTTGTGCCAACCTGAATGAGCTGTATTTCGCGGCAGCTAAAAATAAGCAGGCAGTTGCACAGGGCAGGGCTACAGCTAACGATTGGGCCGATAAAGTGAAGGAGCTTTTCAGAAAAGATGCTGAAATAACAAACTATTACCATACGGTGCTCGCGGGTGGAAAATGGGATCACATGATGGCTCAGACACACATCGGATACACCTACTGGCAACAGCCACCAGTAAATAAAATGCCCGAAGTCAAAGAGATTTCGCTTCCTGATTTGGCTGAAATGGGAATCTCGGTTGAAGGTTCTGACTCATCGTGGACAGAAGGAAAAGTTAAAGCGAATTTGCCTGAAATGGATTCGTTTAATCAAAAGCCGGTTTACATTGATGTGTTTAATCGGGGAAATCAGTATTTCGATTACGAAGTTACAGCAAATAAAACCTGGCTGAAAATTACACCCGATCACGGTTCGGTCGATCAGGAAACAAGGATCTGGCTGTCGGCTGACTGGACTAAAGTTCCGGTCGGGGAACATTTGGTGCTAATTAAAATACAACAGGTCGGCGGAAAAGAAATCAGTATAAATGTGAAAGTGAATAATCCTTCAACTACTGAGTTCAAATCCTTTACCGGTTTTATCGAAAGTAACAATTTCGTTTCGATCGAGGCTGAACATTTTTCACGAAATATTGAAGCCAATGAAACCGGCTGGAAAGTCATTCCGGGTTTGGGGCGAACCTTGTCGGCAGTTTCTGTTTTCCCGGTCACTGCTCCGGTTCAGGTTCCGGGAGGTAAAAGTCCACATCTGGAATATGACCTGTATTTGTATCATTCCGGAGAAGTAAAAGTGAACCTGTATCTTTCTCCAAGTCTCAATTATTTTAATGATGAAGGACTAAAAATAGCCGTTTCGTTCGATGACAAGGAACCTCAGATTCTTGCATTTAATAAGGATGACAAACAGGGAAAATGGGATAAATGGGTGAGCGAAAATTGCATAAAAGTAGTTTCCGGACACCAGTTAAAAAAATCAGGAAAACATACCCTGAAAGTTTGGGTAGTAACTCCGGGAGTTGTACTTGAAAAGATTGTGGTGCAAACCGGTGGGGAAAAACGAAGTTACCTGGGTGAACCGGAAAGTACAATATTGAATTAATAATCAAAAACGATAAAATTGAATCAAATGAAAAAGTATTTAGTGCATTCGAGTATGGTGACTTCATTTCTGTTACTGGCAGGATTGGCCTTTGCAGGCAACGAAACGAAGAAAGAACCTCGTTACTTAGTGGATAATCTTTATATCGCCGATGCTTCAGCTCATGTTTTTAACGGGAAAATATATGTTTATCCGTCGCACGATATTGAATCCGGAATTGCAGAGAATGACAACGGCGACCATTTTGATATGCGTGATTATCATGTGTTTTCGATGGAAAGTGCCGAAGGAAAAGTGACCGATCACGGCGTGGTTCTGGATATTCAAGATGTTGCCTGGGCCGGTCGTCAGATGTGGGCTCCGGATTGTGTTTTTAAAGAAGGGAAGTATTTCCTGTATTTTCCGGTGAAAGACAAAACCGATATTTTCCGCATCGGTGTGGCAGTTTCTGATAAACCTGAAGGCCCTTTCAAGGCTGAAGTAAATCCGATGCAGGGTAGTTTCAGTATCGATCCGGCTGTTTTTACCGATGAAGACGGAAAAAGCTACATGTATTTTGGCGGAATCTGGGGCGGTCAGCTGCAACGTTTCCGCAACGGAAAAGCCATCGAATGCGGTGCGCAGCCAGCCGATGGAGAACCAGCCCTGAGTCCGCAGATTGCCATGTTGAGCAAAGATATGCTTCAGATGGCCGAACCTGCAAAAAACATTGAAATTTTGGATCAGGATGGAAAACCTTTCAAGGCAGGCGATCACAGCAAACGCTTTTTCGAAGCTTCGTGGATGCACAAATACAAAGGCAAATATTATTTTTCGTATTCAACCGGCGATACCCACAATCTTTGTTATGCAACCGGTGATAATCCCTACGGGCCATTCACATACCAGGGCGTGATTTTAACTCCGGTTGTGGGATGGACAACCCATCATTCGATTGTTGAATTCGAAGGAAAATGGTACCTGTTTTATCACGACAGCAAACTTTCAGGAGGAAAAACCTGGTTGCGCAATGTAAAAGTGGTTGAACTGGAATACAACGCGGATGGCTCGATCAAGACACTCGACGGAATGAAATAATAGGTTACCGATTTTAATCCATTAATAATAGCCTGGAAATTCAATTTTCCGGGCTGTTTTGTTTTTACCAGCCTAGAAAATGCATTCCCATTCCGGCAAATAAGATTACCAGACCAGCAGCCAGATGCATGAATTTTTCCTTCGATTTAAATTTCAGGAACGACGAACCGAAATGCCCCAGATAAACGATCAACATCATGGTAGCAATGGTAGTAAATCCAAAAAGAATAGCAACCGCTGCAATTCCTGCCGTACTGTTCTGAACTGCAGGAATAAAAAGCATCGGAATCAACACTTCGCAAGGACCGAAAACAAAAATGATAAACAGTACCCAGGGAGTTAATTTGGTCTCATCCACTTTTTCTTCCAATCCGTGGCTAACCTGATGTTTGATTTGCCGGATACTACGTGGGGTAAGAAAATTGGGCAGATGATGATGCCCGCCATTTTTCAGGAATTTATAAATGCCATAAATTGTATAGGTCAGCCCAAATGCCATCAGTAATATTCCAACAATATCACCGCGGAATTCTTCAATAAATGTCAACTTATTCAGGCTCACACCCAGTGCAATGCCCACCAGTCCAATGATTACAGAACCACCAACATGGCCCACTCCCGAAATGAAGGTGATCCACATCGTTTTCGATACATCCCAGTTCCGGGCTTTGCTCAATACGATAAAAGGCAAATAATGATCAGGTCCCAACGCGGTGTGGATAAATCCAAGCGAAGCTGCAGTGAGTGAAAGTAAAAGCAATTCGTTCATTTTTCTGAAATTTACAGTTTGTTAATTAAACTAGCCTGGCAGGCTGCACCAAAACCATTGTCGATGTTTACCACGGAAACGCCACTGGCACAGCTGTTCAACATGGAAAGTAGTGCGGATAATCCCTGGAAATTTGCTCCGTAACCGATGCTGGTGGGAACTCCGATCACAGGTTTATCAACCAGACCGCCAACCACACTGGCGAGTGCACCTTCCATTCCGGCCACAACAATAATTACACGCGCATTCCGGATTAATTCCCATTTATTGAAAAGCCGGTGAATTCCGGCAACTCCGACATCGTAAACAGTTTCCACTTTGTTGTTCAGGAACCGGGCGGTTTCAACTGCTTCTTCGGCAACCGGCAAATCAGAAGTTCCGGCAGATACCACAGCGATGTATCCTTTCCCTTCATTTTTCTCCTGATGTTTATAGGAAATGGTTCGTCCCAGCTGATTGTAAACCGCATCAGGAACCACACTTTTTACCGCTTCGAACATCTCCGGGGTTGCCCGGGTGGCCAGAATGTCAATGCCTTTCAGGAACATTCGTTCGGCAATTAACCTGACTTGTTCGGTTGTTTTTCCTGAAGAATAAATTACTTCGGGCAAGCCTGTGCGGTGCAACCGGTCGGTGTCGATGTTGGCAAAACCCATATCTTCGATGCCTCGTTTCGTGAAATGAGATAAGGCATCGACCATTTCAATTTCACCGTTTTTATATTTTTCAAGAATGTCGCGAATATCCATTCTACAGACTTTTATTGATGATTTTTTCAACTTCGTTCAGGCTTAAACCAAGTTCTTCAGCCAGCACTTTAATGTCTTCAAATTCAGCTTTCGACCGAATTTCCTTTCCTTCAAGGTAGCTGTATTTTACCCTGACTTCGCCCAGATCGGTTTGTATTTCTTTAATCTCCCTGTCCAGAACAGTCTTTTTTACCGGATATTCGCGGATGCCAATGCTGGTGCTGTTTGTGAAAATGAGGGTTTTAATTTCAGGAAGTATTTTTTCGTTACACAATACCGATAATTTATTTGCCGGACGCGATTTTTTCATGATGATCGGAGTCAGGAAAACATCACTGGCGCCGGCATCGAACAATTTTGTAAAAAGGTGATCGTACCATTCCGGATTCATATCGTCGATGTTGCATTCAAGCATCCAGGCATCTTCCTGATTTGTTTTATTTGCTGATTCAGAAAGATAAACACGCAATACATTCGGCACGTCCGAAACATCGCGCTGGCCTATTCCATAAGCTACTTTGTCTATTTTAAAATTAATCTGTTCGGTAAATTCATCCACCATGGCAACCAGAATCGCAGCGCCGGTCGGAGTGGTAGCTTCGTGCTGAACCAGACCCGTTCTGACCGGAACATTCTGCACGATTTCAGAAGTTGCCGGCGCCGGAACAGGCATCAGTCCATGGGCACATTTTACCATTCCGCCGCCCAGTTGAATCGGGGCCGACATGATTTTATCCACGTTCAGATAATCCAGGCAAATAGCAGCGCCAACGATGTCGGCAATCGAATCCAGCGCGCCAACTTCATGAAAATGAACACGCTCTTTGCTGATGTCGTGTACTTTTCCCTCGGCAACTGCTATCAGGTCAAAGATTTTTAATGAATCGGTTTTCACTTTATCAGATAAGCCGCTCTGGTTGATCAGTTCCTCGACATGGCGCAGGTGGCGATGCTTCTCATTTTCCGGATTTTCTATTACCACTGTGGCTTTGGTTCCTGAAACCCCTCTCCGGATGTCAGGCCCGATATCCAGATGGAATCCCTTAATATTTAATTTTTGAAGTTCTGATTTCAAATATTCCGGATCAACACCGAGGTCAATCATCGCTCCCAGATTCATGTCGCCACTGATTCCGGCAAAACAATCGTAGTATAAAATTCGCATATGGTTTAGTTGTTTTTATCTGAAATAGTTAAAACCCGGTTCATTTTTCCTGAAACCAGTCCTTCCTCGTCGATCTCAATATGTTCGAATCCAACATCTTTTATCTCCTGAATCACCAGATCTTTGACTGCCTGGAACTTTTCGAAATCGGATTTCTGAACCTCGATTTTTCCGAAAGTTCCATAATGTCGTACCCTGACATCTTCAAAACCATAGCGGTTCAGAATGTCTTCAGCAGTCTCAATTTGTCTGAGTTTCTCAAGTGTAACTGTTTGATTATATGGGATTCTGGAGCTTAAACAGGGACTTGCAGGTTTATTCCAGTTTGGTAAATTAAAGTGGAGGGCGATTTCCCTGATTTCTTCCTTGGTGATTTTGCAGTCGACCAGGGGTGAAAGGACGAGGTTTTTTTTCGCGGCATCAATTCCCGGTCGGTAATCACCCAGGTCATCAAAATTGGTTCCGCTTAAAACTTCAAATCCTGGATATTCCTTTTTTAGTTCCTGAAGATCGTGAAACAGGTGATCTTTACAATAAAAACAGCGGTTTACAGGATTTTGGCTGTATCGGATATCTGCCAATTCATCGGTTTTTATCACTTTCAGCTGAATGTCAAATGATTCGCAAAAGGATTGCGCTTCTTTAAAATCCTTGTTTTTCAAACTTTCTGAATTTGAAATGACTCCGATAGCCCGGTCGTGTCCCTGAAATTTACGGGCCAGGTAAAGAACCAGCGCCGAATCAATTCCTCCTGAAAACGCAACGATTGAACCTTTTCGTTTGCTAAACCATTCTTCCAGATTTATAAATTTTGTTGCAAGTGCTGAATTTAAATTATTCATGTAGGTTAAGATTCTCTATTTTATGGAATTCATTAGGTCAATATAGTAACACGAATTACTTAAAAAGTAATACCACGTAAATCTACAAATTACATTTGAATGTCGGATATACAGTTCTTTAATTTTTAACTTTTATCTGGAAATTCAAATGTGTCGTGCTGCATCTGTTTGTTAGTCAGGTATCAAAGTTGCTGTTTTTATCAATGTCAGTCTTGTTATACTGTTTCGTTATTTCATTTTGTTCTGAATATGAGTATCTACATTTTTATTATTTCTGGAAACAAATTTCAATTTCGAGGCAAAAACTTAGATTAATCAAAGACCTGAACTATTTATTTTGCATTTTTGTTGACGAAAAAAAAACTAACCTATAATCTGCTGGTAATGAAATCGGATCTGTCATCAATTGAAATTACAAAAAACAAGCGCATTCTGGAAATCATGCATCAGTTTGCCAATCAATTAATGGAAGTGACAGAGGAACAGGAAATCTACCAGATTCAGAGCGCTGCTATGTCACAGTTAATTCCCGGCGTATTTTCCATCATTACCAAGCTTCAGCCCAACGATATGAATTTCCGGATTATGGGAAGTTCAGGATTTGAAAATTACTTCGGAATGATTGAGAAATTAATCGGAAAAGATCCTCATACCATCGATTTTCCATTTCAGGATTTGACTGAAGAAGAACAAAGGCAATTTAATGCCCGAATCCTTTATCATTTTAAAGAGGGTATTTTTGAATTGGTACATGGCCGAATAAGCAAACTGATCTGTAAGGCAATCGAAAAAATGTTGGATATATCAGATGTTTATGGCATGGGGTTTAGTGTCGAAAATAAATATTTTGGCGGAATTGTACTTTTTATTACCAAGCCAATGAAATTATCGGGTGCAGTAACCGATGAAGTAAAACTGGCCATCGAGAATATTGCCAATCAGGCTTCTACATTAATTCAACGGTTGCGTGACCGCGATGCACTGAAGAAAAACGAAGAAATTCTTCAAAACGCCAATCTACAGATCGAAACCCTGATCGAAAATTCAAGTTCAGGTTATTTGTTCGAAGATTCAAACCGGAAAATTATTAAGGTTAACAAAGCGTTGTGCAATCTTTTAAAAATTCCGGATCCGGATTTAATTATTGGCATGTATTGCAATGGGGTTTACAATGAATATTCTGGTCTGTTTGATAATCCGCAAAAGTTTGTTGCCGACATTGAAAAATTATTTGCTGAGAATAAAGCTGTATTCAATGAAGAACTACATTTGAAGGACGGCAGGGTGTTTGAACGGGATTTTGTCCCTATACGAAACAGCACAATTACTGGTTACCTGTGGCAATATCGCGATATTTCAATTCGCAAAATGAATGAAAAGAAACTTCAGGAACAGACTGCCTTGTTGCATGAACTTAACCAAACAAAAGATAAATTTTTCACCATTATCGCCCATGATTTAAAAGGACCATTTGGATCAATCCTTGGTATAACCGAACTTTTGGTAAAGGAATATGATAGCTTGACGGAAGAAGACCGGATTGAAAGTATCCGGTTACTCGACCGGTCTTCTCACAATACCTATAAATTAGTTGAGAATTTGCTTGAATGGGCCAGGTTGCAACGTGGCAATGTTGATGTAAAAAAAGAAAAATTATTCCTGAAAGATCTTGTTAATGAGAGTGTTGAGCCATGTTTGACCAGTGCCGCCAAAAAGGATCAAACAGTGGTCATAAACATCAAAGAGAATTTTGATGTTATTGCCGACGAAAATTCTATTAAAACTATCATTCGGAATTTGTTAAATAATGCCATTAAATATACCCCAAATGGTGGCTTAATACATGTTGATGCTATTCAGAACGGACAATTAATTGAAGTAAGCATTCAAGATAACGGAATTGGAATGAGTCTGGCTATAAAGGAAAAATTATTCCGGATTGAAGAAAGTCAGTCGCGAATGGGAACAAACAACGAAGTGGGAACAGGATTAGGTTTGATTCTTTGCAAAGATATCATTGCTAAAAATGGTGGCAAGATCTGGGTAGAAAGTGAACTGGGGAAAGGTTCAATATTTACATTTTCAATTCCATTAAATTAATTATTTCTTCGCTTTAAATTATTTATCCAGGATATAGTTCGTGAATAACTTCCTTTAGTGGTCTGAAATACAGGCTTGTAATTGCATTTGTATAATTATTTCAGTTTCGACTAAAAAAATAGTCAAATAATTTTTAAAACACTTGTATGACTAAAAATATAGTCATACATTTGTGACGAAGGATTGATAAATTAAATTTTACTGAAATGCAATTGACAAAAGCCGAAGAACAAATCATGCAACACCTGTGGGAAATGGGTGAGGGGATCGTGAAAGACATCCGTGACCGTTTTGACGATCCGAAACCTGTTAGAAACACCGTTTCAACTGTTTTACGGATTCTGGAAAAGAAAGAATTTGTGGCACATAAAACTTATGGAAACGTACATGTTTATTATCCATTAGTTTCGAAAGACGAATATTCAAAGAGCCAGCTTTTCGGATTAATGAAAAGCTATTTCAACAACTCATTTCCGGCTATGGCTTCGTTTTTTGCCCGTGAAAAAGACCTGACGATTCAGGATTTGGAACAATTGATGGAAGAAACAAAACAAGAACTGTCGAAAGACTAATCCCAAATACTATGGAAGCATTTGCCTTTTATCTGATCAAGTCATCCGTTTGGTTGTCAGGATTTGCACTGGTTTATGCCTTGTTTCTTCGGAACGAGCGTTTTTTTTCGCTGAACCGGTTTTTCCTTGTCTCCGGAATGTTGGTTTCGGTGGTGTTTCCGTTTTTTACCTGGCATTATACCATCCTGATGCCTGTTGTTCCTTCGGTTGAAATTTCAGAACCGCAAATGCAAGGAATTGTTGTTGCCGAAGAATCGTTTTCTACGCAATATCTGCTGATGTTCTTGTATCTGTCGGGAGTTGTTTTTGTTGCTTTCCGGATTTTCAGGCAAACACTTCCTGTAGTTAGGATCATACGAAAATCAGAAGCATCACAGGTAAATTCAATTAAACTAATCCGTACCACCGAATATTCTGCCTCGTTTTCCTTTATTTCATTCGTATTTGTCAATCCTTCAACCGACGAAATTGAAACGCGTGAAATTGTGAACCACGAGCAGGAACACATCCGGCAAAAACACTGGATTGATTTGCTGTTTTTCGAAATTCTTCGTGCGATGCAATGGTTTAATCCGGTTATTTGGCTTTATGGCCGGCTGATCAGGCAAAACCACGAATACCTGGCTGACGAGTTCGCGCTGCAGCGCAGCTCCAATCCGGCTGTTTACCGTGCGGCATTGCTCAATCAAATGTTTGGAGGGCCAGTCATTTCGCTGGCCAACTCTTTCAATTATTCACTTAACAAAAAACGATTCAACATGATGAAACATACCATTAAATCACCGTTCAGAAAACTAAAACTACTGATTGTTTTGCCATTGATAGCAGTAGTTTTTTATGCATTTGCTGCTCCTGAATACCAGTTTGTTCAGACTGAAAATTCAATGAATATTCAGGAAGGAAAAATTATGACAGGCAAAGTTACAGATACCGATGGAGATCCGTTGCCTGGAGCATCAGTTATTATTTCAGGAAAAACCATTGGTACAGTAACCGATATGTCCGGAAAGTTTGAACTTAAATTAGCCGATGATTCGCCCATCGTCATTTCTTTTGTCGGCTACGAATCTCAAAAAGTAAATCCCGAATTTGGAAAAGAATTGATCATACAGATGAATACCAAAGTGATCGGTCTTGAAGCCATGGGGAATGAAATTTCAGCCTCAAAGCCAATTAAGTCAGGCGATAATCAATTGATTCTTATCGATGGAAAAGAAACCACCAAATCGGAAATGAAATCCATCAATCCGGAAAAAATTGAAAAGAGGATCGTCTGGAAAGATCAGGAAGCCATCAATAAGTTTGGCGATAAGGGTAAAAATGGAGTGATTGAACTTATCCTAAAATCCGGTTCCGGTACCGAAAATCAAAAGGTCAAAGTACAAACAAACTCTCCTTTAAAATTCAGAAGTGCCGATGGGTCGGAAACTAAACCACTAATTGTAAAAAATGGCAAAATTTCTGACGATCAAAATGTTGATCATATCGCTCCCGAAGCCATTGAGTCGATTAATATTTTGAAAGACAAGTCAGCAACCGATAAATATGGAGAAAAAGGCAAAAACGGAGTGATAGAAATTACGATGGAACCGGGCAAAGATGTATTTGTGATTGTCGAGGAAATGCCTCAGTTTCCGGGAGGAGCTGATGCGTTAAAGGAATATGTTGCTTCTACAATGCAGTATCCTGTCGTTGCACTTGAGAAAGGTATTCAGGGAAAGGTAATTGTAAACTTTGTGGTGGCACAAGACGGATCGGTAAAAGATGCAAAAATTAGTCGGGGAGTTGACCCTTCGCTGGATAAAGAGGCATTACGAATCGTAAATAATATGCCCAAATGGACACCAGGGTCCCAGGCCGGAAAACCTGTGAAGGTATCTTATACGATACCCATTATTTTCAAACTTCCTCCTAAAAAATAAGAGTAGAGTAGTTAATCAAAAAAACAAGGCGATCATTTTTCAACGATCGCCTTGTTTTTTGATAAAAAATACGCAAACCTGTAAGCCGGGTTCTGTATCCCGATAAATCGGGACCTCCATCATTTGTCTGCCCGGATAATCACTTATCCGATCTAGCAGCCTACCCCTCACGACTTCCGAAGAATCAAGGCGGGCCGCCCTGTATTCCGGCGCACCGGAAAATCGTGATATATTTGGCTTTGCAACCCGCAAGTGGTACGGCTGACGATGTTGCCACCGTCACCGGTGAGCTTTTGCCTCACCTTTTCACCCGTTCCCGGTAGCGACACGTCGAAACCAGGTGGTCGTTTTCTGTTACCATACTGCAAACTTTCGTCCGCCTTCCTGTTAAGAAGTACGGTGCCCTACGTTGCCCGGACTTTCCTCTCTCCCGATTACTCGGGACAGCGATAGAGCGGTCTGCACTGCAAAGGTGCGCAATAAGTTTCAGCCTGCAAATTTCAGGTTTTAAATTTTTGCCTGAAACTGGCATTTCCATGCTGTTATTCTTGTTATTTTCGCTCATCTTTGATTTTTGCTGATCAATTTGTTGAATCAATTGTTGTATTCAATCAACAAACTTCAATTTTGAATAATATATATTCCATGAAATCAATAAAAACTGCGGTTTTGCTCGTTAATGTCGGAACTCCGGATGAACCTACAGTAAAAGCCGTTCGACGGTATTTATTTGAATTCCTGAACGACAGAAGGGTGATCGATCTTCCGCTTGTCGCTCAGAAATTGCTGGTCAATCTGATCATTGTTCCTTTCAGGGCTCCAAAATCGACTAAACTTTACCAGCGTTTATGGACTGAAAAAGGTTCTCCGCTGTTGTATTTTTCGGAACAGGTTCAGGATAAACTTCAGGAAAAATTAACGGATAAAGCGGATATTTTTATGGCTATGCGGTATGGAAACCCATCGATGGGAAAAGCGCTTTCGGCCATTAAAAAAGGAAATTACGATCGGCTGGTTGTGCTTCCGATGTTTCCGCAATATGCTTCTTCAACCAACGGAACGGCGATTCAGGCTGTAATTGATGAAGTCAGGACCTGGAATACCATTCCTGAAATTCTGGCTATCAATCAGTTTTATGACCATCCCGCATTTTTGAATGCCTTTACCGAACGAATTCAATCGTATCAGCCCGAAAATTATGACCATGTAATTTTCACCTATCACGGATTGCCAAACAGGCATCTGGAAAAAAATCATCCTGAAGAATCGATAAAAACCTGTAACTGCGAAACCAGTCTTCCGGAGTTTGGCAAATTGTGCTACAAAGCTACCTGTTACCAAACCACGCGTGAATTGGTTAAACGATTGGGATTGCAGAAAGACCAATATTCGGTTTCGTTTCAATCCCGATTATCGAATAACTGGATGACTCCGTTTACCGATAAAAATCTGATTAGCCGGGCTAAACAAGGAAATAAAAAGGTTTTGGTCGTTGCGCCTGCATTTGTTGCCGATTGTCTGGAAACCACTGTTGAGATTGGGTGGGAGTATAAAGAATTATTTATGGAAAATGGGGGAGAAGTCCTTCAAATGGTTGAAAGCCTGAATGATTCACCGGTTTGGATCGAAGCCCTGGAAGAAATTCTGACTCCGTACCTGGCAAATTAACCGGAAAGCAAAAGACAAAATTAGTCATCTGTGGCTGTCTCAAAAGTCGCTTTCGTGGTCATCCTGAACTTGTTTCAGGATCCAATTACTCTTAGCATCAGACCCCGAAATGAATTCGGGGTGACGTATGATGTAACTTTTTCGACTTTTGAGACAGCCTTATTTTATACATACAAGCAGTAATAAGCTACCTGTCCGATTGCATTTACCTTGAATTTAACATCTTTGGCAACAGTAAATGTTTCGCCTTTGGCATAAAGTTGTCCAAACTGTTTCGCCGGGAAGCATTACATCCAGAACTCCACTGGTCACTGTCATGTGTTCGATCGTTCCGGTTCCGAACTCATATTCACCGGCTTCCATAACACCGATCGTTGCAACACCTTCGTCATTTTCGAGCGCAATCGATTTAACCGATCCGCCAAAATATTCGTTTACTTTTAACATGTTCTTTAACGTTTAAGGATTTCTAAATAAGGGAAAGCAAAAATACATTTTGAATTGGATTTTTCGCTTCAACCAATTCTTTATCGATGAGATTAATGTATTGGTAAAATTCAGTGTAGATTTTCGGCAAAGAATCACTTTTTCAGGAAAGGTATAATACTGAGGATTGCTGCGATAAAATAGCTGACACCTGCAATGAAAAGTGCGGTCTGCATGCTGAACTGGTCGGTCAGAAAACCAAGGACAGGTCCAACAACAGCAAAAATGATCCGTATTTCGAAATTCCGGATGGAAAGAATTGTTGCCCGAACTTTTGAATCGGTGTATTGATTGATGTAATCTTTTAGTACCGGGGTAGCAATTCCCCGAACCATGTAAAAGCCAAAAAGAATGGCAATTCCAGCCAGGCTAATTTCAACCGAAGTCAGGATAAAACCGAGCGAAATAAAAATGACGATAAAGAGCAAGGAGTTTTTCTTGCCCAGAAGCCGTTCGATACGGTACGAAAACATCGAAAATACGCCTGCTGATAAATTGAGTAAAGTCCACAAGATGCCAAAGACAGAAACCGGTACTCCTGCTTCCTGAAAATAGGGTTGAACAAACCAGGCATACGTTAACGTTGCAGCACCGGTAAACGACGAAATTAGAATAGCGCTCCGCATTTCCCTTTGCAGGTAAGTCAGTTTTATAATTTCCAGAATTTGTTTCATGGTCAGCTTAATTTTTTCCTGAACATGACGGGGTTCCTTCAGGAAAAAAGCTGCAGGAATAGCCGTAGCCGCTACAAAAAACTGAAAATAATACGGAGTTCGCAGGCTGATGGTAGCCAGTAATCCGCCGGCAACACCGGCAAGGGCTTCAGCAAAATTTCCAGCCGAGGTAATTCGTCCTTCGAATTTAATGTATTCATTTTCGCGGTTTTCAGCCTTAAGCGAATCGTAAAGCATCGCTGAATCGGCTCCGGAAACAAAGCTAAATCCAACGCCCAAAATAATTTCAGCAAAAACAAAACTGTTAAATCCTGAAGTAAGGCTGTAAATCAGGATGCCGATCGTACCTAAAACCGCACCCAGAAGTAAGGTTTTTCGGCAGCCCCAAACATCGGCCAGGTAACCCGACGGTAATTCGGTAGCTACCATGGCAATGGAATAAATGGATTTCAGGATAAAAATCTGCGACATGCTCAATCCATTTTCCTGATAGAAAAGAACGATGATGGGCATCACCAGATTAAACCATTTTGCAGTTTTAATCAGGAATAACTGGATGGTATTTGAAGGAAGATTTTTCAGCATAAATCAGGACAAAAATAGAAATTATGAGTTTAAATAACCGAGAGGGTAAAAAAACTTTGTTGCTAAATAAAATTTACGGTGAAGCCATAATTATCTGTTATGGATTATTGTTTAGTAAAATATATTTTCTAAAATCCGGAATTTTCAATCCGAAATAGGTGAAAAAATAAATAAAAATGCCTGAAAAAGTTTCGATATGGAGTTTCTCTTGCTATTTTTGTGATAAATGATAAGTTTTTGTATAATTCTCAATAATACACAATTTTAAAAATTGCTCTGATGAAACTAGTGATCCCCCAAAATTATCAGCCTTTGCTCGATGTGAATCAAACCGAGAAGGCCATCAAACTTGTAAAAGACAGCTTTCAGCAAGACCTTGCTTCGGAGTTGCGCCTGCGTCGTGTTACCGCACCATTATTTGTGATGCAGGGAACCGGAATAAACGACGATCTGAATGGAATCGAGCGTCCCGTTTCGTTTCCGGTAAAAGAGTTGGGCGACGACCGTGCCGAGGTCGTTCAGTCGCTGGCTAAATGGAAACGAATGACTTTGGCCGATCTTAAAATTGATCATGGTTATGGCTTGTATACCGATATGAACGCCATTCGCCCGGATGAAGAACTTACCAACATTCACTCGCTTTATGTCGATCAGTGGGACTGGGAAAGAGTTGTTTCAAAAGAAGAACGAAATCTTGAATTTCTGAAGAAAATTGTCCGGAAAATCTATTCAACATTCCTGCGAACTGAGTTTATTGTCACAGAGAATTTTCCGCAAATCAGCCCGATTCTTCCTGAAGAAATTACATTTATTCATTCCGAAGAACTGGAAGAACAGTATCCGGATCTGAGCCCGAAAGAGCGGGAGCATGAAGTGACCAAAATCTACGGTGCCGTTTTCATTATTGGCATTGGTGGTTTGTTGCCAGGTGGTGAAAAACACGACGGAAGGGCACCCGATTATGACGATTGGACGACTCCGACAGTTGGAAATTATAAAGGTCTGAATGGTGATATTTTAGTCTGGAACCCGGTTATGGAAACCTCTTTGGAATTATCTTCCATGGGAATCCGAGTCGACAAAGAGGCTTTATTAAAGCAATTGGAAATTACCGGAACTGAAAATCGTAAGAATTTATACTGGCATAAAAGACTGCTCAACGACGAATTGCCTTTGTCGGTTGGTGGTGGGATCGGGCAATCGCGCTTGTGCATGTATTTTCTCCGGAAGGCGCATATTGGCGAGATTCAATCGAGCATCTGGCCCGAAGAAATGAAAATAACCTGTAAGGAAAACAGAATTGAACTAATCTAAAATATGAATAAATCCGGTAACCTGTCTTGTTATCAGGGTATTGCCGGATTCTTCCTGTTTTTTTGTAAATGATGGCTGAGGCTGCCTATATTTTTATATATTTGCAACCGCTAAAAAGGATGTCTCGGTAGCTCAGCTGGATAGAGCAACGGCCTTCTAAGCCGTAGGTCTTGGGTTCGAATCCCAACCGGGATACAGATTAGAAATTTTAATCCCTCACAGGTCAATTACTTGTGAGGGATTTTGTTTTTATCCGGAAAATATTTAGGAAAATATCTCCTCTGATCTCTTGTTTTAAGTGTTGTAAATCAGTAAATTGATGATTGTTTTTGTTTTAAAAATCTGATTTAATTCATTAGTTCTGATTCACCTGCTTCTTATTGGGTCTAAAAGTTCTGAAACAAATTGTATGGGTGTTTTATTAAATTTATTTTTAATACATCGGGTAAAATAGCTTTGGAAGTTTAGTAAGGAGCTTAGCCAAAGTTGTTTTAGAGTTGCTCAAAGTGCATGTAACCTTGAAGGTATTAGCCATGAAGTATGAACTCACAACAACCCAGATTTCTACATGGAAAGCTCAAGCATTAAAAAACTTTAGAAATCTATTTATCTGCTGATTCATGGGATCAAAAAGATAAAGGAGAAACTCACATCTTTTATGCCCAGATTGGTCAGTTAATAGTTGAGAACGATTGGTTAAAAAAAGCTACAATGATTGCTTTAAAGCTTAAAAGTCTTATACAGACCACTGAGAGGTCATTTGTATTTGTTTTTGGAGTGTCAGGCTTTGGATCTTCTCAGAAGAACGAAAGTTAGAGTGGTAATATACTTGATTTTTTAAGGAGATCACTCTCTGAAAAATCAGTATTACATTGAATACCGGTTTTTCTTTTTTCTGAAAGTGTAAAGTTTTTATTTGAAAAGTACTCAAAATGATATCAGAATTATTTTTTATATTTGATAATCATATACATATTAATTTCTATTGTAGTTTTTTATTTCAATAAACCATTTTTTTAAACACCCCAATTCCTGAATTAAGTTCAACATATGCTTTTTTTTGTCTTAAGTATTCGAAAAACATCTAAGAATTGCTGTTGTTTTGACCTGATATGTTGGCAACAGTAAGTTTTACTTTGACAAATTTTGAGATTGTTAATTTACTTTTTGTTATTTCAATATGTATGTTATAAAGTGGAATAATAGTCTCCGTTAAGCAGAATTCTTTTCATTTTTATCCATTACGCCTTCCGAATTTGAAAAGAGTATTTCCTGATACTTTTTACTATTCTCCTTGAAATTTTCTTTTTTTAAAAAGCGCAAGAATTCCGGTTTTAACTGGTATTCTCAAATGACTGCGATGTTCATCCATCGAAGAGAGAGATTAGTATGGGGTAATGTCTGGAAGTTTTTGATAATTCTTCTTTTTTTATTAAGGACCATACCAGGATTGGCACAAACGATTGGCGATTACCGGTCGGTATCTTCAGGTGACTGGGCAAATCTTACAAGCTGGCAGCGATACAATGGAACAGCCTGGAATACTCCAACCGCATTACAGGGTTATCCGGGGCAGTTTGCCGGAACAAATGCAGTAACCATTCTGGCAGGACATATTGTTACCATATCAAGTTCTGGTACAATTAATTCACCGTTAAATGGTACAATGGCGTCATTAATCATTAATGGCTCGTTGACAATTTTTAATGATGTAGATACTAATTTTAATACCTATTTGTTTATTGTTAGTCCCGGATCTGGACAAATAAATTTCAATGTCAAAGGTTCAATCACACTACCCAACAATGCAACTCTGATTGTAACTCATGGACCTCCGGAAGGCATTACCGGGCAAAGTAACAATACAACGATAACCATTGGAAGTACAACTTATCATTATAATGGTAATCCAAAGATCAGCCAGTTGCTGGATCAGGGTGGAGCGAATTACATAACTTTTTCATTATCCCCGACATCAAGCTGTGGTCCGGGTAGTTTTACCATTACTGCAACCGCCAATCCTTCTGCGGGGGCAATCTTAAATTGGTATACAGTTCCAAGTTTGGGTACAATTATTTCTTCTGGAAGTACCTACAATACTCCAGTTCTGTCAACTACTACAACTTATTATGTTGAGGCAGTATATGCAGCTTATACTACACCCAGATTAGCAGTAACAGCTTTAGTAAGTTCAGAATTGCCAAATACTACGGGAGTAATAAGTGGAATAACAATACAATGTCCGAATCTGACCAATCAAATATACAGTGTCCTGCCTGATCCAAATGTATCGTCGTATAACTGGACTATCCCAACAGGTTGGACGATCACTGCCGGGTTCACCACAAATACGATAACTGTTACAACTGGTGCAAATGGTCAGAATGGAGATATAACTGTTTCAGCAATAAATGGTTGTGGAACGAGCCAATCAAGTATACTTCCAGTTTCAGTTAGTAGTGCTCATGCTATGCCGGTTGCAACTGCCGGATCTTCAGCCACCTGTTCTCAGATTACTGCAAACTGGAACTCTTCAGCCTATGCAACTGGTTATTATTTAGATGTTTCGACTGTTAATGACTTTGCAAGTTATATAGTTGGATACAATAATTTAGATGTATTCAATGTAACTTCATTCACAATAAGCGGACTATCAACAGGAACCACTTATTATTATCGTATTCGGGCATACAATTCCTGTGGTACCAGTTCAAGTTCAGTTCCCGTAAGTTATTCAACATTGCCAGCGGCACCAGGACAGCCTGGAGTAATTTCCGGGCTTGTGAATCAATGCCCCGGATCAATCAATCAAATTTATTCTGTTGCTGATGTTTTGAATGCGACCTCCTACACCTGGTCAATTCCGTCGGGCTGGACATTAACCGGTGGAGGAAGTACAAGGTCAATTACTGTAACTACGGGTTTGTCGGGTCAAAACGGAAATATTTCGGTTACCGCAAATAATGTATGCGGTTTAAGCAACCCCAGAACATTGGCTGTTACAGTAAGTTCAGTGTTAAGCATTTCAACCCAACCAAACGATCAAACCGATTGCTATTATAACCTGGTAAACTTCACTGCAGCCACATCCGGAGGAACTGGCACCGTTTCTTACCAATGGCAAATAAATAATTCGAGCGGCACTTTTGTCGATATTGTACCTGATGCCTATGTTTTGAATCCGACATTAAGCAACTTAAGAATAGAGCATATCGGTGTCGGAAATTATCAGGATCAGACAATATATCGCTTAAAAGCAACCGATGCCTGCAGCACAATTTATTCAAATCCT
>JBASYJ010000157.1:0-19239 GCA_049277435.1 Prolixibacteraceae bacterium | reverse complement strand
TTTAAAATTAACACTAGTTATATAACTAGATACAAATCTAATAAAAAAAGCAATCAGGGTAATCCAATTGCTTCATTTTTTTAAGGATATTTGTTCGATTATCTAGTCAAATGCCAAACTCAAGAGTGAGGGGGTGACTTGAAGTCACCCCCTCACTATCAAAACTCTCTACCACTTGATCGCTTCTTTCCCATGTTCCTCCAAATACTTGTTTGCAGTGGTAAACTGATGATTTCCGAAGAAACCACGGCTGGCAGATAGTGGAGATGGATGAACGGATTTCAGAATCAGATGTTTTTGCGAATCAATGAACTCACCTTTGCTGATGGCATAATTTCCCCAGAGTATAAAAACTACATTCTCCTTTTTTTCAGCCACACGGTGAATCACCGCATCGGTAAATTGTTCCCAGCCTTTTTTCTGGTGCGAACCGGCCTGGGCTGCCCGAACGGTTAAAGTAGCATTGAGCAGAAGTACTCCTTGTTTGGCCCAGCGTTCAAGATTGCCACTTTTGGGAATTGGGGCTCCGGTATCTGCATTTATCTCCTTAAAAATATTCCGAAGGCTTGGTGGAAAATCCACCCCGTCGTTTACAGAAAAGCACAGGCCATGAGCCTGTCCGGGACCATGATACGGATCTTGCCCGAGAATAACCACTTTTACCTGATCGAACGGACATTGATCGAAAGCGTTAAAAATGAGTTTTGCCGGTGGGTAAATGGTTTGGCTGGCATATTCAGCATGTACAAATTCGGAAAGTTGTTTAAAATAAGGTTTTTCAAATTCTGTTTGAAGTTGTGCTTTCCAGCCTGGTTCAATTTTCACGTCCATGTTTCGATGTAATTTCAGATTCAGAAGCAAAGTAGCCAATAAATCTCCGGATTTGAAATATTCGATGTCGGTTTTTGCCACGAAGAAAAGTTTCGAATTTGTGTGACTTTGAGCCTTTGTGGCTTTGTGGCATTTTTTTATCCATGTTCATCTGTGTAATCTGTGTTGAAGTATTTTTAGGTATTTTTAGTCCAAATTTAAAAACCATGGAATTTCTATTTACAGCAGCCGGACTGATTTTTGGTTTTGTAGTTGCCTATCTTATTCTGAATTCAAAACTTCAGAAACAACAATCAAAATCGAATCAGGAAAAATTTGAACTGGAAAAGACAAAAAGCCTGTTTGAAGACCGAAATCATGCTCTTCAAAATGAGCGGGAAGAATTGCTCCGGCAAATTCAGGCACTGAGAACTGAGAATGGAATTCAAAGTCAGCAACTGGCACGGGATGAAGCTGATTTCGGAAATCTTCAGGAGAAACTGGAAGTACAGAAAAAAGAAATGGAAAACCTTCAGCAAAAATTTACCACTGAATTCGAAAACATCGCAACCAAAATTCTGAAACAAAATACGCTGGATTTTTCAGTAAGTAATCAGAAAAATATGACAGAATTGCTTACTCCTTTGAAAGAAAAGATTCAGGTTTTTGAAAAGAAAGTGGAAGACACCTACGAAAAAGGTCTGAAAGATCAGACCGATCTGAAGGCAGAACTGAAGAAACTGCATGACCTGAACATCAAAATCAGCGACGAAGCCAACAACCTGACCCGTGCATTGAAAGGTGACGTAAAAAAACAAGGCAACTGGGGCGAGGTGATCCTGGAACGAATTCTGGAACGATCAGGTCTGACAGAAGGACGCGAATACCGCAAACAGGAAAATGTACTCGCAGAAAATGGGCAACGGTTTCAGCCGGATGTGGTGATTCATTTACCCGATCAGAAACACATTGTGGTTGATTCGAAAGTTTCGCTGGTTGCCTACGAAAAGCTGGTAAACTCGGAAAACGAAAATGACCGGGCAACTTTTATAAAAGAACATCTGCTCAGCGTGCGAAGTCATATTAAAATTCTGAGCGATAAACATTACCAAAATTCTCCCGGCTTCAACAGTCCCGATTTTGTGCTGTTGTTCGTTCCAATAGAATCGTCGTTCAGCATTGCTGTTCAGGAAGATCAGGATTTGTTCTCGTATGCCTGGGACAATAAAGTGGTCATTGTAAGTCCATCGACTTTACTGGCAACTCTCCGAACAATTGCTTCGATCTGGCAGCAGGAAAACCAGACGAAAAACGCTATAGAAATTGCACGGCAAAGTGGCGCCTTGTACGATAAATTCGTTGGATTTATCTCTGACATGGAATCCATCGGGAAAAGCCTGGAAAATACCAGAAAGACCTATGATCAGGCGACAAATAAATTGTATGTGGGATCTGGAAATCTGGTAAAACGTGCTGAAACGATCCGTAAACTGGGTGCAAAAACGACCAAAGAGTTGCCTCAGGAAAAATTACTGGAATAAATTTCATGGAAATGACACAAGGATTCCATCTCTTTTTTGAAAGATGGAATCCTTATTCACAGGCTAATCTTCTTCGTGGAATTGCGGAATCAGACCGTCTTCACACACATCAATCGGAATAACCCAGACCTCAGGCCGATCATTTCCTTCGCCGCCTTCCGATTCACGCCTGGCCATCCCGGATCCAAAAAAAACAGCAATATAACCTTCCGGAATGTCATCATCCTCTTCATTTCCAACCACAACCGCATTAATTCCGTCGACCCGTACGAAATCACCTTTTAAAAATGGCAACTCATCCATAATGCCGGAGATTTTGAGTTAGTATTCATTTTTGTAAAAAAAATGCATCCATCACTGAATGCATTTGTATTTTATTGTTTGAGTAAATTAGCTTGCTTTTAACCTGACTGTACTTGTCCCGTCTATCTTCTCCTGAGCATATTCGAGGCTGATTGTCATCGTTTTTACATCAGCCGATGGTGTATCAAACATCGCGTCGACCATGATGTTTTCGCAAATCGCACGAAGTCCACGGGCACCAAGTTTAAACTCAACAGCTTTATCGACAATGAATTCAAGCGCTTCTTCTTCGAAAAGCAATTCAATATTGTCGAGTTCGAAAAGCTTCACATATTGTTTGATCAACGAATTTTTTGGATCAGTCAAAATGCTGCGCAACGCTTTCCGGTCTAATGGCTCCAGGTAAGTTAAAACAGGAATACGCCCAATTATTTCAGGAATTAAACCAAAGGCTTTTAAATCCTGAGGAGAAATATACTGAAGCAGGTTGTCGCGATCGAGATGATCGGCCTGTTTTTGGGCGCCGTAACCTACAATTTTAGTATTTAACCGCTGTGCAATTTTTTTTGTAATGCCGTCGAAAGCTCCACCGCAAATAAACAGGATATTTTTGGTATTGACCGCGATCATTTTTTGCTCCGGATGTTTTCTTCCTCCCTGAGGCGGAACATTTACGATTGAGCCTTCCAATAATTTCAGTAATCCCTGCTGAACACCTTCTCCTGAAACATCACGCGTAATGGACGGATTATCACCTTTGCGGGCAATTTTATCGAGTTCGTCGATAAAAACGATTCCACGTTCGGCAGCTTCCACATTGTAGTCAGCAGCCTGAAGCAAACGGGTGAGTAAACTTTCGATATCTTCACCTACGTAACCGGCTTCGGTCAATACGGTTGCATCGACAATTGTAAACGGTACATGCAGCATTTTGGCAATTGTACGGGCCAGCAGAGTTTTACCGGTTCCTGTTTCACCGACCAGCATGATATTCGATTTCTCGATTTCAGTTTCGTCGGAGGTAATTACCTGATTCAATCGTTTATAGTGATTGTATACAGCCACTGAAAGGATTTTCTTGGCCTGATTTTGTCCAATCACATATTGGTCCAGAAATTTTTTAATCTCGACAGGTTTCAATAGGTTGAGCCCTTTGGTATCAAATCCCTCTTCCTGCTTGAATTCCTCTTCGACAATCGCATGAGCCTGCTCAACACAATTGTCACAAATATGTCCTTCTATGCCTGCAATCAGCAAGTTAACTTCTTTTTTCTCGCGTCCACAAAAGGAACATTTATCCATTTTCATTGTCAATAGTTCTGATTTTATCTGCAATATGCTATGCTATTTATGTCTGATTAATACTTCATCGATCATTCCGTATTCTTTGGCTTCAGTAGCTGTCATCCAATAATCACGGTCCGAATTTTTCTCAACCTCTTCATAGGTTTTACCGCTGTGATAGGCAATAATATCGTATAATTCTTTTTTCAGTTTTAGGATTTCGCGGGCTGTGATCTCAATATCAGAAGCCTGGCCAGAAGCTCCGCCCATTGGTTGGTGAATCATGACCCTTGAATGTTTCAGGGCTGAACGTTTTCCATGAGCACCTGCGGTGAGCAAAACAGCGCCCATCGAAGCGGCCATTCCGGTACAAATGGTAGCCACATCCGATGAAATGTATTGCATGGTATCGTAAATACCCAATCCGGCGTGAACCGAACCTCCCGGAGTATTAAAATAGATTTGAATGTCTTTATTCGGATCCGATGATTCGAGAAATAACAATTGAGCCTGAACAATATTGGCAATATAATCGTCGATTGGAGTACCTAAAAAGATAATCCGGTCCATCATCAATCTCGAAAATACATCCATCGAAGCAACGTTTAACTGACGTTCCTCAATGATGTACGGGGTCATACTGTTTGTAAAAATCGAATCAAAGCGGTTCAGATTCAAACTGCTAATACCCAGATGCTTCCTCGCATATTTATTAAATTCTTTTCCGTCATTCATGAATTGGTTCTCCTATTAAAAAAAAACTTTGTGATGATCTGTCCCGGATTAAACAAGGGAGTCAGATTATCACAAAGTTAAGAAAATATGCTATCGGCTGTACAGCCGGCTAATTAAATTTCAAGCATTTTGTTAAACTCGTCATAACTAGTTTCTTTCATGTCGAGGGTAACTTTATCTTTGATCGTGGCAATAATCACATCTTCCTGTTTCCGTGAAACCAGTTTACGACGTTCTTCTTCGTTGCTTAACATGTGATTGGCATAATTATCCAGATGCTCATCCGAGATGTTGCTTAAACCATACTGACGGAATTGCATGGCTGCCATTTCTTTTGCCAGCTCACGAACATCGTCTTCGGTAATCTGAAGTGCATTGTCTTTTACAATACGGTCTTTGATCAGCTGCCATTTCAGATCGACCATAAAATTATCAAAATCACCTTCAATTTGTTCGTCGGTCATTTTCTCGTTGGTTGCTTTAATCCATCGTTTCAGGAATGCTTCAGGCAATTCAAAAGGTATGTTTTTAATCAGTACATTGCGGCTGTCAAGAGCAAATTTATAATTGCTTGAATAAACAAAATTGTCTTCGATTTCAGCTTTAACTTTGGATTTAAATTCTTCTTCAGTAGCAACAGTGCTGTCTTCACCGAATACTTTCCTGAACGTATCTTCGTTTAATTCAGGCTTTTCGAATCTTAAAACTTCTTCTATTGTGAAGCTAAAATCTCCGGAAAGTACTTCAGCCTCTTCGTGTGAAATATTCAGCATGTGGCTAACTTCATGCTTGTTTTCGTATGTTTTGATTGGATCAAAAACAAGAACGTCGCCAGCTTTTTTACCTATGAACGAAGCTTTAACTTCCTCCACTTTCATCAGGTCAATGGCAATAACCACTTTCTCGGCAGTAATTCCACCTTCCAAAACGTTTCCATCCTGATCGAGCTGGACAAAGGTTCCACGAACCGAATCTCTTTCTTCAACTGAATCAACTACTTTGTTTTCGCCAAAACGACCGACATAAGCATCCATCTGTTTGCTCACCATTTCGTCATCGGCCAGAATGCTGTAATATGGAATTACTGTTTCGTTATCGAGTTTAACAGTCAGCTCAGGAGCGACTGCAACATCGAAAACGAAGCTGTATTCGGTCTGATTGTCCCAGTCAATTCGTTCCTGTTTTTCTTCGTTTGGAAGAGGTTCTCCCAGAATATTCAACTTTTCGTCGTGAATGTAATCATTCAGGCCTTTTGACAAAATCTTGTTTACTTCTTCTGCAAGAGCAGCTTTTCCGTACATTTTTTTAATCAAACCTGCAGGCACCATCCCTGGACGAAAACCTGGCATATTCGCTTTTTTGCGATAATTTTTCAGAACGTCATTTACCGTTGCCTCGTAATCATTTTTTTCAATCGAAACGGTAAGAATTGCATTCAGTTCGTCGATGTTTTCTCTGGTAATCTTCATACGTTATCCACTTAAAGTGATTGTAAATGAGGAAGGAAGAAGAACTTTATGAAAAGTTCCGGTTCCGAAACCTAATGCTTAAAATTAATAAAAACCGCTTGCTTAGCCTCCTGAGAGGTAAAGCAAGGCGGTTATTCTTTTGCTGTGCGGGCGAAGGGACTCGAACCCATACGCCTCGCGGCACCAGATCCTAAGTCTGGCACGTCTACCAATTTCGCCACGCCCGCTAATTGCGGTGCAAATGTATGTGATTTTTTTAACACATACAACAACCCGCGAAAAACTTTTAGAATTATTACTTGAACTGAAATTTTATTTCCGAAGTTCGAAATTCTGCCCCAGATATACCCTGCGAACCTCCTCGTCTGAAGCCAGTTCGTGTGCCGTACCCGCTTTCATGATTGATCCTTCGTACAATAAATATGACCGGTCGGTGATGGTGAGGGTCTCGTGAACATTGTGGTCGGTGATTAAAACACCAATATTTTTATCGCGCAGGGTTTTTACAATTTGCTGAATGTCTTCTACGGCAATCGGATCGACTCCGGCAAAAGGTTCGTCGAGCAAAATAAACTTTGGATCGATGGCCAGGGCCCGTGCAATTTCGGTTCTCCGTCGTTCGCCACCGGAAAGCTGGTAACCTTTACTTTTCCGGATGTGCTGAAGCCCAAATTCGTCGAGCAAAGTTTCCACTTTCTGAAGCTGGTAGTCTTTGGGGAGTTTGGTCATTTCGAGCACCGACAGGATGTTGTCTTCAACGCTCATTTGCCTGAAAACAGAAGCTTCCTGCGCCAGGTAACCGATTCCTTTCTGAGCCCGTTTATAAACCGGCAACGAAGTAATTTCCTCCTGATCGATGAATATCCTTCCGGAGAGGGGTTTGATCAAACCTACAATCATGTAAAACGAGGTTGTCTTTCCGGCGCCATTTGGCCCAAGCAGTCCAACAATTTCTCCCTGATTCACTTCAAAAGAAACACCTTTTACGACGGTGCGTTTCCGGTATTTCTTGACTATATTTTCAGCTCTTAGTTTCATGATGTGCGTTTGATTTCCGGATGATTACATTTCGTCTAATTTACGTTGGTTTGCTTTATTTACCCTTGATGAAATCACAATGCTGACTTCATAAAGAACAACCAAAGGAATACAAACCATAATCTGACTAAAAATGTCCGGAGGGGTAATAATTGCCGAAATAATTAAAAGGACCACATAGGAGTGTTTCCTGAATTTGCGCATAAATTTCGGAGTCAGCAATCCCACCTTACTTAAAAAGAAAGCAATGATTGGCAGTTCGAATACCACCCCGCCCGCAATGACAATTGAAGTAACTGTACTGATATAGGAAAGAACGTTGATCTGATTCACGATAACATCACTAATGCTGTACGAACCTAAAAAGTCGACTGAAAGAGGTACAATCAGGTAATAGCCGAACAAGATGCCTAAAAAGAATAGCAAAGACATATAAAAAACGGCCCCGGTTGCGTGCTTACGCTCATTTTCGTACAGGGCTGGCTTAATAAAACTCCAGAACTGGTAAATCACATAAGGCGAAGCAATGACCAGACCAGCGATAATGGCTGTCCAGACATGCACCATAAACTGACCTGACATGTTGATACTAATCAACTGAAGCGGGTGCGTGTTAATTCGAAGGGTCTCAATACCAACATAATCAGCCAAAAGGGCCATCATACGGTTGGTCCAGAATTCAGGATTTTTAGGTGCAAAAATGATTGAATCGAAGATGAAATCTTTTTCAACAAAAGCGATTATTGAAAAAACGCAAATAGCCAGTGCCGAACGAATGATGTGCCAGCGCAATGCTTCAAGATGATCAAGAAAAGACATTTCTTTTTTTTCAACTTTCTTTCTCTTCTTTTTACTTGAGAATTCTTCTCTGTTGGTTTCTTCTGACATGGTTCAGGAAATATATAGATCTGATGAGTAAAAAAATTCGCACAAATATAGTTTATATTCCTAATTCATTCAGACCCCAACATCTTAAAATTAAAATTAACACCTCTTAACAGGATTTAATTTCATTCTGAAACATTGCAGTTTGAATGATATTTTATATATCTTCGGGATGCTTAATAAAATACGAGCATTATTTTTTTCGATTTGTAAAAGAGGTCTTTTGAAATTATGGGAATAGAGAACACATTAACCGACCATCTCCAAAAACATTTTGGATTTGATCGTTTTAAAGGCCAACAAGAAGAAGTGATCAAGAGTGTGATGAATGGCGACGATACATTTGTATTAATGCCAACGGGAGGAGGAAAATCGTTGTGTTACCAATTGCCGGCACTTATCATGGAGGGGACTGCCATCGTCATTTCTCCATTGATTGCTTTAATGAAGAATCAGGTAGATTCTATCCGAAGTTTTGGCACTGAAGATGGCATAGCCCACTTTTTAAACTCGTCTCTCACCAAAGCAGCTGCCCAGCAGGTCCGCGATGATGTCACGAGTGGAAAAACCAAACTACTTTATGTTGCTCCTGAAAGTTTGACAAAAGAGGATAATATTGATTTTTTGAAAAATGTCAAGATATCTTTTTATGCCATCGATGAGGCACATTGTATTTCTGAATGGGGGCACGATTTCAGGCCTGAATACCGGCGGATAAAACCAATCGTTTCGGAAATTGGCAAAGCTCCTCTGATTGCCCTCACCGCTACTGCAACAGCTAAAGTACAGCACGACATACAGAAAACCCTGGGTATGCTTGATGCCAATGTATTCAAAGCATCCTTCAACCGGCCAAATTTGTATTATGAAGTAAAACCAAAATCGAAACCGGAATCCCAGATTATTAAATTCATCAAGGATAATTCAGGTAAATCCGGAATTATTTATTGTTTGAGCCGGAAAAAAGTGGAAGAACTGACCCAGACTCTGGTTGTGAACGACATCAAAGCCTTGCCATATCACGCAGGAATGGATTCAGCTACACGTTCCGGAAATCAGGACAAATTCCTGATGGAAGAAGCCGATGTAATCGTGGCAACTATCGCATTTGGAATGGGAATTGACAAACCTGACGTTCGGTTTGTGATTCATTACGACATTCCCAAAAGTCTGGAAGGTTACTATCAGGAAACCGGTCGTGCCGGTCGTGATGGTGGAGAAGGACAATGTATCACTCTTTATTCGGCAAAAGATATTCAGAAACTGGAGAAATTTATGCAAGGTAAACCGGTTGCCGAACAGGAAATCGGGCGCCAGCTTTTACTGGATACAGCTTCATATGCCGAATCTGCCATTTGCCGGCGTATTATGCTTCTGAATTATTTCGGTGAAAAACTGGAAGAACCTTGCGGAAACTGTGACAATTGCCTGAATCCGAAAGAACAGATTGAAGCCAAAGATGAAGTATGCCGGGCTTTGCAGGCGATTATCGAAGTCAGGGAGAAATATAAAGCAGAACACATTGCTGATATTTTAACCGGGAAAATGTCTGCTGCAGTGAAATCTTTCCATCACGACGAACTTGAATGTTTTAACTCCGGAAACGATCATGGCGAAAAATTCTGGAATGCAGTTTTCAGACAAAGTCTGATTGCCGGTTTCATCAACAAAGACATCGAGAATTACGGGCTGTTGAGAATGAATCCGAAAGGATACGAATTCCTTGAAAATCCGACTGATTTCATGTTGGTACGAAACCACGATTACGAAGCATACGAAGAAGAAGCCAATATGCTGGCAGCCCAGGCAAGCGATGCCAGCGATCCCGAGTTATTTGCCATGCTGAAGGATTTACGGAAAAACATCTCGAAAAAGCTCAGCCTTCCTCCGTTTGTAATTTTTCAGGATCCATCGCTGGCCGATATGGCTTTACAGTACCCCACAACAATCGATGAACTCAAACTGATTCAGGGTGTTGGAGAAGGGAAGGCAAAACGTTACGGAAAAGAATTCGTTGAACTGATTAAATCGTACGTTGAAGAAAACGAAATCGAGCGGCCACAGGATATGGTGGTAAAAAGTGTCGCCAACAAATCAAAATTAAAAGTTGGAATTATCCAGAGTATCGACCGGAAATTATCGCTTGACGACATTGCCGAATCAAAAGGAATCGACCTTAAGGATTTAATTACTGAAATCGAAGCGATAGTAAATTCCGGTACCAAAATTAACCTGGATTACTACATCGACGAAGTGCTTGACGAAGACCATCAGGAAGAAATATTTGAATACTTCCGCGAAGCAGACGACGACAGCATTGAGTCGGCACTGAAGGAACTTGGCGAGGACCAGTATTCCGAAGATGATATCCGGCTGATGCGCATCCGGTTCCTGTCCGAACTTGGAAATTAATCCAAATTCATTTTGTTGCTGCTTTTATAACAATCATTACTTTAAATAATCCTGACAGGCCCCCCTACCTGGTCAGGATTATTTTTCTTCACTCAGCCCGGAAGTCTAGAAATAATTGGTACGGAGGTTTTTCCTGCGGTTAATGTTGAAGTCGTACCCGACCAGAAATTCATAAGTTCCCAGCTGATATTTCCGGATGTCAGAACCCAGGGCATAATCAGAAGCATAACCAATCCGGATGTTGTTCCTGAAGGTGTATTGAGCCGAAAAGCAAACGGTTACGTTACTGCGCAGGTTCAGTCCAAACTGAAGATTACTGGGTAAATATACAATAGCCGCTGCATCGACATAAATCCCCTTCCCTATAGTACCAACAAACATCAGGTTTGGGCGCAGATGAATGTCTCCGGGCAGTTTAAAAACATAACTTCCGGATAAATATGCGGTTTTAAACCTGGGAAGCGATGAGTAAATATTCCGGTTGACCTGAAAAGTGTTGCCAACAAACTGCGGTACGGAAAGGCTTACAAAATAATCGTCGTTATAGATCATGGCACCAAAACCCAGTACCGACATAAAATACAAACGCACATCGGTTAAAAATTCTGAATCCGGAATCTGATCCGGGTACAGCTGATAATCGGTTAGTTTATTGTCGTAATTGACAATTCCGGCTTTTAATCCAAACCGCATGTAGGTATAAATATCAAGCCGAATCTGGTATGAATAATCGCCTGTAAAATACAATCTCTTTTCCAGACCTTCAGTGATCCGTTCAACATTAATTCCGAATCCGCTGCCTTTTCCCTTTACCGGCGAAAAATAGGTTAGTTTCTGAAACAGTTGAGCCCCTTTGATTCCAACCCAGTTCGTACGGGTTGATACCATAAAACCAGATTTGTCCCACATACCTACAAATGCCGGATTTATCGTATACATGTTTGTAATGTACTGCAGTGAAGAAGGAAATTCCTGGCCCTTAACCTCCAGAAATGACGCAGGTATAAGAAACAGAACCAATAGAATAATATGAATGTATGTTTTAATCATTAAATTATGATTACCCTTTACCGAACCGTATTTTTATGAACTGCAACCGATCGGATTATTCCAGTCAGTTTACTTATCAACGACAAATATATCAATATGAAATAAACACAAAACTCTTTTTCACCTCACCATTGCCCAGTTTCAGCACATAGTAATAGGTTCCCGGAGGAACTTTTCCGTTTCGGTCGCCCACCAAACGGTTTTCTGATTTACCGTTCCACCAGGCCCGGTCAGGAGATCCCCAGCGATCAAGATTTCCGTAATTCTCCTTTTCAAACAGTTTATTTCCGAAACTGTCGAAAATATACATGACGGCATTCGGGAAATGATCGATACAATATACCTGGAAATATTCGTGAATATTGTCTCCATTCGGTGAAAAGGCATCGGGAACCATCAAATCACATTCGCGGCCATAATCCAGATATTCCGGATGTCCATCAAAATCCATATCGTCATTACTAAAGTCATTGTCAGCATTTAAATCTTCAAACCGGGTCAGGTATTGATCATCATCATCATTATCATCGCGCCAGTCAGGAGCGCCGTCACCATCAAAATCCTGAATTGCAGCATTGGAACCGGTTGAATTATCCAAAGCATTGCATTCGTTTAAAACGATGTCATAGGCATCGTCCAATCCATCGTAATCCGAATCCTTACCGACTGCCAAATAATCGGATTTTCCATTGCTGTCGGCATCGTGTCCTTCAATGTAATCCGGAACCAAATCGTTGTCCGAATCGAAATCGATCAAATCAGGGATACCATCCAAATCGGTATCAACCGGTTTAATTTCCTTTTTAAACTGAAGTTCGTCGTAGGCATCATCCAGACCATTGTGGTTAACATCCAGGTTCGACGGCGCGACATAATCAGCACTGGTTTGTGCTTCAACATTGTCGGTTATTCCGTCGCCATCCGCATCAATATCCATGTAATCAGGCAACCCGTCACTATCGGTATCAGTCAACGGATCTCCCTCGTAAATGTTTAGAATACCATCTCCATCGGTATCAATATCAACAGCATCTGCAATTCCGTCACCATCAAAATCGGCAACAACATGAATCAGGACTGTGGCAGGGATACTGTAATTGTTGTCGATATCCACAATGGTGTATTTAAAGCTATCATCACCCGAGTAACCCTGAACGGCCTGGTATTGAAAAGTACCGTCGGCATACAGAATCAGGTATCCATGTGATGGGGCGCTAACCGGATCGGTATCAATATTAAATGCATCATTGTCCGGATCGTAGTCAAACCCGCCTCCGTTATCGGAATAAAGCAGATTACCTGTGGCCCTGCTGCAGGTGGTGTGAAATTCATCATTCATGGCTACAGGAGGCAGGTTCGGCAAAGGTATGGTAAGTGTATCAAGCCATTGACATCCATTCTGATCAGTAATGGTAACCGCGTAATCACCATCTTTCAGATTATAAATGTTCTCAGTAACGGCGCCCAAAAATCCACTTTCAGGATTGGCGGCCCAATTGACATTGTAATTACCTGTTCCTCCGGATATACTAAGGGCAATCTCTCCCTGTTGCTGTGACTTTAAGTCAATTTTGGTGATTTCGGCACTGGCAAAAAGCCGGTCAGGCTGCGTTAACTCCACATTCCAAACCTGTTCAGAGGTACAGCCGTTCGCTTCAATCGCTAAAATATCATATCTCCCGGCCACTGCTTTGACCTGTGCCTTGTTGTTAACCACTTTCACATTCTGGAATTTACCAGCCAGATAAATGACCACATAAGTTCCATCGGCAATATTTTCAAACTCGAAATTTATTGCTCCTGAATCGCCGTAACAGCGGCAATCTTCAACTGTAACATTTTTTATCACCGGAGGAAGCGGAGCATTCGGCAGGATTATTTTTCCGGGAAGCGATTCGCAGCCGGTTAGAATATTTCGTGCCCGGAACTCGTGTGATTGCGACGACAAATCAGTAAACACAGGTGATGCCTGATAAGCGCTTCCATCGAGGCTGTACTCGAAACCGGCGCCAACCGGACTGGTAATTAAGATACTGCCTTTTTCATCCTTACAATTTACCAGGTTTGTAATTTCTGCCACAGGTATTTCCGGAAGAGGATGAATCGTTAATATAATTTCGGTCCGTAACGGACTTGAACATTTCCCATCATACATTTCAGCATAGTAACTTTTTGTTCCGACAACATTCAGCACCGGATTAGCAATCAGGTTTCCGCCAGTTGGCGCATCGTACCATTTCAAGGTAACTCCCGATTGTACACTTACAACCGAATTTGCATTGATGGTTTGTACGGGACTCGCTTCACAAACTTCATACGGATTCTGGCTAACCAATACTTCGGGTGCCTGAATCATGGTCAGTGTTACCGGGGTACGGTTGTTACTGACACAAACTCCGTTGACAGCCTCTGCCAGATAAGTTACTGTACCGGGTTTATTCAATACCGGATTTGTTACCGGGATACCGGCATCGTCGTACCAGCGAACCATAATTCCCAGTGGTGGCTGAACAATTCCGGCATTTGCATCCATCGTTTGAACCGGACTTTCTTCGCATTCAGGAACAAGTGGAACAGCAACAATATCCGCCGGAACCGGAGGGAACTGATCTATCGTTAAACTGATTGGCATCGACTCGCAAAGACTAATGCGGTGACGGACCGATATCGGATATGTTCCTGCCGGCAAATTAGTGAACTGCGGGCTGGTCTGGTAATTTAGTCCATCGTTTGAATACTCATAATCCACTCCAAGCGGATTACTTACTAAAATTGTTCCTTCGGTGACAGTACAGCTTGTTTGAACGGTTACGCTTGCCTCTGCCATCGCCGGCATAAATGGCACCGGATTAACAGTGAGTATGGCCAGAGAAAATTCGCAGCCGGTTGACAGTTCTTTTATAACCGGTGAATACTTACCAGGTGTCAGGTTTTCAAACAACGATTCTTCACCAAAAGTAATCCCATCAATACTGTATTCGTAGTTGGAGCTTAAAGTACCGGTAAACTCGATGGTCCCTGTACTGATCACGCAATCGGGCTGACTTTTTACACTTGCCACAACTGCCGGCGGATTCGGAACCGGATCAAGAGTAACCGGCGATGACTCGCTTTTACATTTGGTAATCAGGTCCATAACTGTAAAAGTATAGGTTCCGGGCACTAATCCTTTAAAGACCGGGCTAACCTGGAAGTATATTCCATCGGAGCTGTACTGGTAAGCCGAACCCAGAGGTGACAAAATACTTACCCCGCCAAAAGGATCAATACAACTGGCCTGAACATCTATCGTGGCAAGCGGAATTTCCGGAGGGTCCGGAACCGGATTAATGGTAACCGATTTTTCAGTTTCGCAACCGGTAATTAAGTTTTTAACCCTGATCAGGTGACTACCCGGTATCAGACCTGAAAATGAACCGGAAGTCCGGTATGTACCATTATCGACACTGTAAATAAAACCGGAATTATTGGCGGGAGTGGTAACGACCAGCGATCCGGTTATCGTATTGCAGTTAGGGTGCATAATAAATTCAGAAATAAGTTGTTTGGGCGGATCAGTCAAAACAACTGAAACACCACTGGCAGAGTTACAACCGCCAATCGAAATCCTGAGGTTTTTATAGATTCCGGCAGGAGCTGTGACAGAGGCAGCATTATCAACAACCAAAACATTACTGAAGACACTAAAATCGTATAAAATATCGTATTGCCCGTCAGGAACATTGGTAAAAGTCAGTTCGATGCTTCCGTCTGATTCCGGACAAATCGGGTTCACCCCAACAGCTGCAAGGGTTCTGATTGGCGGATCGGAAACGACCACCGATTTTTTCACCGGAGTACAACCGTTTACATCCGACACTTCAACCACATAGGTTCCGGCCTTCAGGTTGATTGCCGTAGGTGTTGTTTGTTTCTGCGGATCATTCCAAAGATAGGTATACGGTTTTTCTCCCAGAGACGCAACTACGGTAGCCGATCCGTTCGATTCGCCGGCACAGCTGGTTGAAGTCGATAAAACAGAAAGGTCAATCAAAGGCGGATCTGTGACCTCGATTTGGTCCGAACGTGCGAACATCCCATTGGCATCTGTGATTTCGAATACATAAGGCAGAGCAGATGCACTTACAAAAAAGGTATTGGTTCCCGGCAACCTTGTATAGGATGAATTTCCGCCGGTTAGTTTGATGGTATAGGGTTCTGTGCCTCCCGAAGCAGTTACTTCAAGCCTTTGCGCCCCTCCTGTACATTTTATTTCTCCCAATACGGTAACAGTAACATCAAAATCCTGAGGATCATTGATGTAAATTTCCTTAAAACCGGAACAACCCAAATCATCAGTCACTGTAAACCGGTGTGTGCCGGATCCCCGGTTAAACACACCTGTTCCGGAGACATAATTTCCGGAGCCACCGGTAGCAGTAACAGTAACTTTGGTTTTTCCTCCAAAAACAGTTAGTGGCTCGGCTTTGGCATTTACTGTAATGTCTTCGTAAATTTCGATTATAGCCGAAGCGCTGAGGGCACACTCACCCGGATTTGGAGTAAACGTGTAAACATAATTACCGGGTTTATTGGTAGCGATTGTTGCCGGAGACCAGGTTCCTGAAATTCCGTTGGCCGAAGTTTTTGGAAGATCTGGCGGAACACTGTTCAAACAGTAGGGACCAATGGCTGCAAACTGAGGATCAATTTTATTTTCAATGGTAATACGTTTAACGGTATAATCGACACACTGACCAGAAGCAGGAGTAAAGGTATAATCCTTAAATCCAATCTGATTGGTTGTAATGACTGATGGATTCCAGGTCCCGTTAATTCCATCGTCCGATACGGTCGGTAATTTTGGTGGTATGCTGTTCAGACAAAGAACCTGAGGAAAAGTAAATACGGGCAGACTACTCGGTTTTGTAATCGCAATATTCTTTGTTAAAGTTACACCACACTGACCGGGATCCGGAGTAAATATATAGGCTGAAGTTCCCAGCGAATTGGTCAGGATGGATGCAGGGCTCCAGGTTCCGATGATCCCATTGTTGGATACCAGCGGCAGGGGATCTGCCAGACTTCCCAGACAATAGCTGTCGGGAAGACTAAATCTGGGTATAATGGAATTACTTACCTCAATCTGAATGGTGTAATCAGAGGCGCATTGACCGGTTTTGGGAGTGAAGGTATAGGAAGTAATTCCCAGTGCAGAAGTTGAAACGGTGGCCGGATTCCAGCTACCAGTAATTCCGTTAAATGAAGCCAAAGGAAGTTCCGGTGGGGTACTGTTCAGGCACAGTTCATTAATCTCGGCAAAGGAAGGAATAAACAGGTTATCGAATGACACATTCACTGTTTTCAGCACCGAACAATCGTCGGCGTTGGTTGCCAGAATGTAATAAGTTCCGGCACGGTTAACTGCTTTATAATTGGTTAATGGGACCGTGGCAAATGCGTCGGTGAAATATTCCAGCACCAAACCCGGATCACTGCCTGCAGTTACCGACGGAGCCGAAAGATCAATCGTTCCGGGAATACAAACCGGAGCAGGATCGTGGATGACCAGTTTGGGAATTTCCTTAAATGTAGCGGTAAGTGTCGAAGAAGAAAGGCTACACGTACCGTTGTCGACCATACCTATTGCCGAGAGGGTCAGTTTTACCTTTCCCAGAGCCAGATCGGCCGGTCCGCCGTTATAGCCTGTATTTAATTCAGTCGGATTATCAAAATACCCATCTCCCGAAGAAGTCCAGATCAAACTGCTGTAATTGCTGGCCAGCGCTTCGGTCATCAGGACTTTCGAACCGGAACAGATGCTGAGCGGATTTCCGGCGATCGCCAAAGGCTGTGCCCAAACTTCAACCTGACCTTGTTCAAGGGTATCGCAACCCAGAAACGAAGTCTGAACAACTGCCAGATCATACAATCCCGGTTTGTTCCATAAAATCGAAATTTCACTCCCTGAAGAGAGGCTTCCATCCGGATTATTCTGTACAAAGTTTGTTCCTGAAGAATTAGTTACCGGTTGCTGAACTCCTGCGTCGTTGTATACCAGCCATTCATATATCGAACCGGTTTCTCCTTCAACACGGTATTGCCGTTCACTACCCACGCATACTTTGTCGATGACATAATCCTGCCCGGCTGCCTGCACAACCGCAGTAAGAACAAATATTACAAACAAGTATACCAATTTCTGATACATCGATCTATCGGATTAAAATATCAATATTATGCTCAAAGTAAGGTGGTCCGAAGTCGCACCAGCTATACGTAACCTTTCATCTTTGAATTGCTTCGACATAATCATGATATTCTGTTTATGGTTCATATTGATATATTCTTGAGCTAACCGGCCGCGGTTTAACATCGAGCCAAACTTTGGGTGATGGTATGATTGTTTTTCCTGCTTTATTTGAAACTTCGGTTACCCAATAAAATGCTCCTGAAAATGGTCTGAACTGAAAGTAAAAGGGTGTTTCCTGAATATCTGTTATCGTCCAGAAATTCGTTCCATCGGTAATGGTCATATTCCATGGGCCTTTCGCAGAAATCGAAACCTCCAGTTTGGCCAGATCACCCACACAAATATTATCCGGTTCAGGCTGTGTAATGATTGCCGTTGGTCTTGCTTCCTTTACTTCAATAATTCCAATTTTCAGGTTCATGGTACAACCGGTAATGTCGAATGCCGTAACCTTGTAAAAATAAATCCCGGGCTCGTGCCATTCCACCTGCACACTTGCTCCATCCGGGCTTCCAACAAAACTAGCAGAAGAAGCCGGACAATTACCCGGAACAACTGCAAAATCTACCGTACCGTCATCATAAAGTTCCCAACTATACGTGTCGCCCGGCTGTGGTACAACATCGAGTGTTGTTGTTTCACCCACGTACACAATCGTTTGGGCCCAGGCAGCAGCCAAAACCAAAAGCATCAGTAGCAGCACTACCATCGCCCGACGAACTATGTACAGGAGTTTAATCATTTAATTCGTTTCAATTTTTCAATTTCTTTCGCTGCCAGGAGCTGCGTACACTGACAGGTTTGTTAAATTTCCAGCCACCGTTCTATTTTTTCAATTTCAACTTTACCATTGTGTGTATGTTTAAAATCCAAACCACCATCAAACCAGCCCAAAACGGCTTCCCTGTTTAATCTGGTTGGTTTTACTGAAACACAAGTCAGATAACTCGACCAGGGATATTCCACCGGATGATCACAAAATCCATGGTGGACAGGATTGTTATGAATGTAGAGAATGACATGCTTTAGGTACTTTTCATTGCTGATTAGTTTGCGTTTAAAAGGTCTTTCAAATAGGTTTCCATGTCGGTCAAAACGAGTATTAAAATATTTACTGTACGAATTAAACAGATGCGAAAAATGACGATGTGGTTCCGGTATTCTGACACTGTCAGGAGCTGCGCACGCTGACAGGTCGATTGTTTCCCATTTATGTTCCTCAAACCTGACAGCGTCGGCAGACCTGTCAGCGTTGGAATATTTATAAACAACATTTTCTTTCACCTTCACCAGCAGATGAAAATGATTCGGCATCAAAACCCAGGCATACGTATCGGCTACAGGCGAAATATACTTGTCGTACAATCCCGGAAAATGTTCATAATTATCCGGATCGCGAAACAAATCGCAACTGTTAATCCCCCGATTATAGAGATGATAAAACTGACCGTTTTTTAACGCTTCTGGTTGCATCATATTT
>JBASYJ010000156.1:0-7297 GCA_049277435.1 Prolixibacteraceae bacterium | reverse complement strand
TCGATGGCCACCATTGGCCGGAACCGGGCTGTAGCCGATTTGCCATTCATTAAATTCAGTGGTTTCATAGCCTGGTTAACCTGGATGTTTGTGCATTTGATGGCTATTGTCGGGGTTAAAAACCGACTGCTTATCTTCATAAACTGGATGTGGAATTACATGACCTATGATCAGTCGCTTCGGCTGATTCTGTGGGCCAGCCGGAAGAATACAACCGTTCCTCCTCCAATTCAGGAAAATTAGAAACTTTACACATAAATTGCTCTGTCAGCAATTCTCAGGTACAAATATTCCGATTCATCCACGCGCAGGAACATTTTATTGGTTTGAAGAATAATCCCTTTTCCCTGATTTACTCTGACACCTCTGTGCCAGCAGGTTTTGCAAAGTTTTCGAAGGCAATTAATTTCTGCGATTTGAAGATTCTGTATTGGTCAAATAAATCAATGGGGATTCTGTATTACCTAATGGGTAAAATAATTTATCCGGAATGTAGTTTTCTTATCAGGTGTTATTTAATTTCGATTTTTAGGTTTTGTCCGATTTTAATTTTAACAACTATAATTCAGTGTAACTTGGTTGTGGTAATTTTCGTTCTCTTAAAATATTGAAACCAAGAATCAACTTTAAAGAATATTCTTCATGAAAATTTTGATTTTTTGCACCGAGGGAAATTCCTGTAGAAGCCAGATGGCTGAAGCTTTTTTGCAGAATCTGGATCGTTCACTTGAAGTATATTCTGCTAGTCTTCATCCTGATAAATCATTGGATAAGTTGGCAGTTCAGGTTATGAATGAGATTGGAATTGATATTGAGCAGAAAAATCCTAAGAGTTTTGAAAATTTTGAAGGGATGTATTTCGATTACCTGATAACTCTTTGCAGTGGATCAAAAGAAAAATCGAATCTGATCGAAATACCGGCAAGGCACAAGATTCATTTGGGTATCGAAGATCCGCGAAAGGCCTATTGTGCCGATAAACAGTTAATTTATTTATATCGTGATATCCGCGATGAGATCAAGGAGGAGCTGGAATATTTTTACAACAGTATTTTACTTCCGGAGCTTTTGGATGCACACTGAACCGGTATTAAACTAACCCGATGTCTCGAAGAAATGAAATGGCCTGATAAATTTATTTCAGGCCATTCCTTTTTTTTATATGTGTAGGTTAAATTACATCAATTGGTTATTTCATCATTTCTTCAATCTCATCCGGAGTAATTGGAATGCGGTCGCCAATAATTTCGCATCCTGTTTCAGTAACTAAAATATCATCTTCCAAACGAATTCCTCCAAAATTGAGATAATCATTCAGCCGGTCAAAATTAATAAAATCAGTATTTATTTTTTCCGCCTTCCACTTTTCGATCAGGGCTGGAATGAAATAAATTCCCGGTTCATTGGTAATAACAAAACCAGGTTGAAGTTTTCTTCCCAAACGTAAATAGGCTGTTCCGAACTGATCAACCGGTCTGATCTCATTGTCGTAGCCAACATATATCTGTCCTAAATCTTCCATGTCGTGAACATCCAATCCAAGCATGTGCCCAAGTCCGTGCGGCATAAACAGGGCATGAGCGCCATTCCTGACCGCATCTTTTACATCACCTTTCATGAGCCCGAGTTCTTTTAATCCTGAAGCAATCACTTCCGCAGCGGCCAGATGAACCGATAAATAGGTCGAACCTGGTTTGGTTAATTCACGAGCCTGGTTATTTGCAGCCAGTACAATTTCATAGATTTCGCGTTGCTTTTGGGTAAATTTTCCCCCAACAGGCATTGTCCTGGTAAAATCTGACGCATACTTCGATTCAATCTCGGCACCTGCGTCTACCAGCAAAAGTCGTCCGTTTTCAAGAATATTCGAATGATTGTGATTGTGCAGGGTTTCTCCGTTTTGTGATAAAATCACCGGGAACGAAACCATTCCCCCTCCTGAGTTGGCAATACCTTCAATGGTTCCGGCAATGTTTTGTTCCACAATTCCGGCTTTGGCCATTTTCATTGCTGTCACATGCATCTGGTAACCAACGGCACAAGCTTTACGAATTTCATCAATTTCCTGTGCTTCTTTTATCGAACGAAGATTTACAATCGCATTGATTAGTTCCAGAGAAGCAGAAGCTTTTAGTTTTTGTATCGAAATGCCAAGTAATTCATTCAGCATGATTTTATTTTCGGCCCGGTATGGTGGTGTGAAATGTATTTTACGGCCTGATTGAATCGCCCTTTCGATATGAACCTGAAGGTTTTTTGAGGGTTCTGTTCTAGTAATTCCAATTTTAGCTGCTTTTTCCTGAATTGGAATCTGCGGTCCCATCCAGATGATGTCGTCAATACTTATATCATCGCCAAAAATAATCTCTTCTCCTGAATCTGCATCGATTACAGCTGCCAGTTGCTGAAAATCAAGTCCGAAGAAATATAGAAAATTACTATCCTGTCTGAAATAATAGGTATTGTCGGTATAGTTCATCGGTGAATCAACATTTCCAAGAAAAAGAATAATTCCGGATTTTACTTTTTTGTTGAGTTGTTTCCGCCGGTTAATATAAGTTTCGCTGCTAAACATAGATTATAAATTTTGAAATAGTGAACGGAAAGATAAATAAAATAGACTGTTCTATTGATGACAAAAACCATGGTAATGTTTTATTGCCTGAAAAAAACATAAAATCAGTTTAACTAATTTCGAACCAGAGCGCCAATAATCCGTAAATTAATCCGTAAATTAATCCGTAAATTAAATTAAATTAAACCCAAAATCATAAGAACATGGAAAACGCTTTGATGCAATATTTAAACAGGAGGCTTCTGCTGCATGATCGTAAGTTCATTTCATCTGATACTCAACCAGGGCCGGTGATTTGTATTTCGAGGGAAGTAGGTTGTGGTGGATTAAATCTGGCCAGACAGTTGGCGTCTGAATTAGACAAACAATCTCATTTAAAAAAATGGAATGTCCTAAGTAAAGAAATCCTTACTGAAAGTGCAAAGGAATTGGATATGGACCGGAATAAACTCCGGAGTATCATGAAAGAAGGCGACCGAAGTCTTTTTGATGATATCCTGACAGCTTTTAACGAAAAAAGATTTAAAAGCGACAGGAAGATTACAAAAACTCTGACGGAGTTAATCAAATCATTTGCCCAAGAAGGACACTGCATCATTGTTGGCCGTGCTGGTCATATCATTGCACGTGACATCGAAAAATCACTGTTGCTAAAATTGACTGCCCCTCTCGAATGGCGGATAAAACAAATCATGGAAAAAAATAATTTTAAGATGAAGGAAGCCATTGAGTTTATTGAAAAAACTGAAAAGGAACGGGATAATTTCAGGCATCGTATTTCCGGAGAACATGCACCAAATGAGGAGTTTGACCTTGTGTTGAATATGGCCCGGATGAATAATGAACAAATTATTTTACTGATTAAACAAACCGCACAGATTAAAGGATTACTTGAAACCAATAAAAGCAAAATTGAGGTTTTCTGAATTTTCTTCAAAAAGAGAAGGTCCGGGTTTTAACTGAAAACCGGACCTTTCTTTTTATATCCTATTTGAGCCATTTATCTAACCATTGTTTAAATACCCGTTGCCATAAAATTCCGTTTTGGGGTTGTAAAACCCAGTGGTTTTCTTCCGGGAAAATAAGCATCTGCGCAGGAACTCCCCGTAAAATAGCAGCATTAAAAGCGGCCATTCCCTGAGAAGAAAGTATGCGGTAATCTTTCTCTCCATGAATTACCAATATCGGGGTGTCCCATTTATCGACAAATAAATGAGGTGAATTGGCATATGATCGCTGCGCAACCGCATTCGATTTATCCCAATATGGTCCGCCCAGATCCCAGTTTACGAACCACATTTCTTCGGTTTCCAAATATTGCTGGTCAAAATTGAACATACCGTCGTGGGCAATAAACGCTTTAAACCTTTTCTCATGATGGCCGGCCAGCCAGTAAGCTGAAAATCCACCATAACTGGCGCCAACACAACCTAATTTGTCTTTATCAACAAAAGTTTCTTTGGCCACTGCATCTATGGCCGAAAGGTAATCTTTCATGTTTTGGCCACCATAATCGCCGCTGATTTGCTCCAGCCATTCCATTCCAAAACCTGGTAATCCACGACGGTTTGGTGCAACAACTATGTATCCGTTTGCTGCCATTTGCTGAAAGTTCCAGCGGTACGACCAAAACTGGCTCACTGTTCCCTGTGGCCCGCCCTGGCAATAAAGCAAGGTTGGATATTTTTTATTCGGGTCGAAATGCGGCGGATAAATAACCCAAACCAGCATTTGTTTTTTATCGGTTGTTTCTATCCAGCGTTTCTCAACATTTCCCATGGTGAGCTGATCGGTAATACCTTTTGTTACTGTGGTAATCGGCTGGTCTTTTCCTGTTTTAGGATCAACCAGATATAACTCGGCAGGTTGCGACATGGAGACCTTTTCGGCCACCAAACCACCTTTGGCTTCTGCAACTGTCAGGTAGTTGTGGATTCCATCAGTTAGTCTTGTGAATTTTTCTTCGGAAAGATCGAGCCGGAAAATTTCGTCGGTAGCTTGAATGTCGCTGATGAAATAAATTGATTTCGAGTCGGCTGACCAGCTCAGGTTGTTGCAATTCTGATCAAAATTGGCCGAATAATCTTTTTTTATTCCGGATGTCAAATCTCCAATAAAAAGTCGTGATTTATCCGATTCGTATCCATCCCGGGCCATACTTTCCCAGGCAAGGTATTTTCCATCCGGAGAAAATGCAGGATTCTGATCATAGCCCATCTGGCCTTCCGAATAATTTACGGTAGTTTTTTCCTGAAGCGAATAAAGGTAAATTTCGGAGTTTGTGGAAAGTGCATATGCTTTTCCGACCAGTTTTTTGCAGGTGTAGGCAATCGATTTGCCATCGGGGCGCCAGGCAATCTGTTCCATTCCTCCAAAAGGTTTCATCGGACTGTCAAAACGTTCCCCTTCCATAATGTCGTAAGGTTCAGAAATTTTTCCTTCGGAATAGGTGGCAATAAAAATATGGCTGTATGTGTAATCGTGCCAGCTGTCCCAGTGATGATACATCAGATCGTTTTCTAAGCGGGCATTAGCTTTTGGTAAATCAGGAAAAAGATCCTGAACACTTTGGTCAAGCTTAACACTTGCGGTATATAAAATATGAGTGAGGTCGGGTGAATATTTGAACCCGGTAATGCCACCTTTTACATCGGTTACCTGCACCGGATCCGAACCGTCGGCATTCATCTCCCAAAGTTGTGAATCGCCTGATTTGGAGGAGAGATATCCGATTTTTTTTCCATCAGGTCGCCAGACTGCTGATGATTCTTTTTCAGGAGTATCGGTAAGTTTTTTGGACTCGCCACCTGAAACCGGAACGGTATAAATTTCACGGTATGATTTGTTTTCTTCAATGTTGTAATTGGTAACCGTATAAAGTACAGTAGTTCCATCAGGCGAAACTTCCGGTTCACCAATTCTTCCGAAGCTCCATAAAACTTCAGGAGTCATCACATCCGAAGCCAGTTTTATGACTTCAGGAGTCGTTTTTTTATTCATTTCTTTAGTTGTTTTCTGGTTTGAACATGAAAACAAAAGTACTGCAATCGCAAGTATCCAGATCGGTTTTAGCATGTTGAATAATTTAAAGATGCACAATATTTAAGTAATTGAAGACCGTGAAAATAGGAATTGTGATTCATATAAAAAATGAGAAAGCACCTGCTTTTGGAAACAGGTGCTTTAAAACCGAATTGATTGAACAGATTCTAGTATTTGTATTCTGCGGTGTATTCAAATTCAGAACCATCAGGTTCTTTTGCAATAACTTTAAATTGAGTGCTGTTTTTGCCTTCAATCTTTAGTGAACTCAGGTCGAATGTTACAATGGCAGAGAGCGGTAACTTTTCAGTATCTCCGTTTGTATTGTGTCTTAATTCCAAAACAACAGGTTCACTTGCTGAGGTGATTTCTCCCGGTTGTTTCACCAGATTGATGAAATGAATTTCATTTCCACCTTTGTATTTCAATTCGAAATTCAGCATGTTCCCCTTGATCCATTTGTCGTGGACATGAATCGGATCATTTCCGATGCTATCTTCATTTTCGGGAGTGATATCCAGAATTCCTTTGTATAAAATCTTGCGAAGCGAATTAATCCGCACGTAATATTCTTCATTGTGGTTCGGATTTTTTTTGTTCCCCAAAATGGTGAAGTTGGTCAGTACCCGCTCATTGTCGGTAACCTTGTGCCATGACAGTGAATTGTTTGTTGGATAAAGAACCTCTCCATCATCCATCTTTATAATAAAAGTGTCTGATAATGAGTCTTTTTGTACCAATCCAAATCCAACCCAGGCATCGTTCACCGAATAACAATCATCATCATTCAAATCACAGCCCGGAAGAAAGCTGATCAAAATTCCTACTAATACAATTAATGCTAACTTTTTCATTTTTAATTTTCTGTTTTTATTGTTTTCGATATAATTCTTTGTTTATTCAACTAAATTTTCTGACTTTTTAGAATTTCAATCATTTATCAAATAGATTCAATACTTCCTGAATTGGTTGCGTATTGATTTATCTTTCCATCGAAATTTTTAACAGATGTGAAATTCTGATTTTGGCATGACAATTGAAAGTATGCAGATATCTGTATATGTCGAATTAAAATAGAATGGACTATACAGTTGCCAATTGAATAGTGTAAACAGATTTAATTAAGTGTATTATGAAAAAATTAGTTTTAACATTAGCTGCTGCTGCAGTTCTCATTCTTTCAGCATGTGGGAATCAAAAACAGTCAGGCTCTGGGAATACGGAAACCCTTAAGTCAACTGCAAATACAAGCAATTCCGGAAGTTCTGAGAACCTGACACAAGCTATGTTTGTGCAGAAAATCTGGGATTTTAACACCTCTCCCAACGAATGGAAATATAAGGGTACAAAACCTGCAATCATTGATTTCTATGCCGATTGGTGCGGCCCATGTAAAATTGCCAGTCCGATTCTCGATGAAATCGGAACAGAATACGCAGGCAAGGTATTGATTTATAAAATAAATACCGATCAGCAACGGGAGTTGGCCCAGGTATTTGGAATACAGGGAATTCCGGCATTTCTTTATATTCCGGTTACCGGAAAACCTGTCATGATGTCAGGCATCGGCCGGTCGAAAGAAGATACCAAAAAGATGTTTGTTGAAAACATCGAAAAATATCTTTCAGTAAAGAACTAGAAAAATCAAAAAGAGCAATTTAATCCGGTTAAATTGCTCTT
>JBASYJ010000155.1:0-5583 GCA_049277435.1 Prolixibacteraceae bacterium | reverse complement strand
CCGGAAAAAATCCTGTCCAGATTAATAAATAAGTTTCAGGTAAAATTATGCGGAGGATTCCGGCGAACAGATTTATTTCAAACAAAAAAATTCCCAAAACTCTTTCAGAAAAGGATTTTGGGAATTTTGTCTCAACACCGGGACCGTTGTTTTTCTATAAAAACTTTGGCGTCACTGCGATCATGATGTAAGCCCAATTGCTGGTTGCCCCTTTAGAGCCGCCTTTCAACAATTCCATACTGTCGCTTCCGAACATCTGCGAATATCCGAACGATATTTTGGTTGCTGCATTTAAAGTTTGGGTCAGACTAAAATCCAGTTCAGTTCCCAGATAGTTTTTGGCATCAGCCGAAATCCGGGCAGCACCCGAAAAAACATGCAGATCAGCATTAAAAACTGATTTGTTTTTGCTGGCCGAAAACTTTCCGTATAAATTGGTCAGTCCCACGCCATTCAAATGATTTCCAACAAAGAAATAGTCCATGAATCCATTGAATTTATGATTGGTTCCGTACAGCGGATTAAACGATTTATTTTTTACGGTTTGGTCGTAATCTGTTCCTGAAAGTATTTCATAGCCAATGTTCCATTTTGTTGAAGCCGATGCTTTGAAAGTCAATTCTGCCAGGACATTAAACGCATTCAGCGACTCAACTGCACCATCGTTTCCAATCTGAAAATAGAGGTTTCCGGCAAAAGCCAGTTTTTTCAACGGAGCTTCCAGGTGGGTTCCAAAAGTCTGGCTGAATTTCGATTTCTGGTCTGTTCCTTCCATTACCGGTTTGCCGTTATTCAGGAACAACAAACTCCAGTTCAGTTTATCGCCTTTCTGATTGATCCACAAAAACTGCAGGTCTTTATAGGCATCCGGGCCATCATACAAATTGTTTTTCCGGTTGGTATTTTCGTGATGGGCAATTCCCAAATGAACATTCAGTTTTCCTGAATATTTTACAAGTGCCAGATCGTGCGAGCGGGCCTGCTGCGCCCAGCCAACGTTTCCAAGGATGCGCGAATCGTCGTAAACCAGTTCCTGACGGCCAACTTTCAGGTCGAGCCCTTTCGACAAGCCAATCTCGGCCCATGCCTGATGTACTGAAGTTGCAAAATCTTCGTTGTTGACCAGTTGTGTCTGGTTTCCCCAGGTCCGAACATCCTGTAAAACCAAACCAACTTTCAGCAAATCCATTTTATAATCGAAATTCAAACGGGTACGCTGGGTGGTAAAAAGTGACGCTTTCTGATCTTCGGCAACCAGAGTTGCATAACCATGACTGTATTCTGTCCGAGGTCTGAATTCTCCGGATAAGCTGAATTGCGCCATGACCAGATTGCCTGTTACAAGGCAAAATATTGCAATAAAAAGTATTCTTTTCATCTTCATTATTTAATAAATGATTTCTTCAAATTCTGCTCACAGAGTCACCCCGAATTCATTTCGGGGTCTGACACTTCGTTCGGGGAGATCCTGAAACAAGTTCAGGATGACTCAGATAAATTACATTTCCGCCTTTTTGTTGTAACCTGCTTCCCGTTTTTTTGCTTCTTCCAGCCACTGGGGCACCAGATTTTGTTTAAAGGTTTCTTTCTCTTCTTTCAGTTTTTTCATGTCAAGGCCAATAAATTCCTGGGCTTTAGCCTTACTGGAAAGATCCGGATATGGCATTTCCTGGATAAATCCTTTGCTGGCCAGCAGATGAGCCAGTTTCACACGGGTTTCTCCGGCAATGGCAATTCCGGTCGAAATAATCCGGCTGATTTCTGTAGGTGCATGGAATGAAGCTCCGTGACTTGCCGCAGCAAAATCCCATCGCCATTGTGCATGACGGATGCCTTGTAAAATCTCTTTCATCTGGGCTTCAGTTGCACCTAACTCCCAGGCTTTTCCGGCTTCCTGATGTGTGCGGACAAGCAATTCTTCAAGTTTATCGCGGTTATGAATAATCTGATCCTGACGGTCATAAACATTCTGCACCAATGTAGCAGTTTCTTCACGGTGGCAAACCTGGCATGAGTTGGCGACATTATTCAAAGGCGATTGAATGTGGTGATCTGTAAATTTCTGTCCACCTTCACTTTTATAGGGCATGTGACAATCGGCGCATGAAACTCCGCGCTGAGCATGAATTCCAAGAGAAGCTGTTTCGTATTCCGGATGCTGGGCTTTCAACATAGGTGCTTTACTTATGGCATGAGTCCAGTCGCTGAATTCAATTTTATCGTAATATTTTTCGATAGCTTCCGCGCTCATTCCTTCGTCCCATGGGAAGGTCAGATAATTGGCACCTTCGACTTTATGCTTGTCGAAATAGTATTCGACATGACACTGGGCACAAACCAATGAACGCATTTCCTGATGTGTTGCTTTGGTAATGTCTTTTCCCTGACGCTGAAACGCCTCGATCAATCCTGGTCGTGAAACATGCAGATTCATGGTTTTCGAATCGTGACAATCGGCACAACCAATCGGATTCACTACTTCGGCGCCTAATCTTGACCATTTGCCCTTGTAAAATTCGGCAACTCCCTCTTCCTGCATCACACGCGGAACATCCGGACTTTTACAGGTCCAGCAGGTCGATGGCATCGGACCGTCTTCAGCGCTGGTCGGACCACCAGTGCGCAACGTATTCCGGATATCATCCACTGCATAAAAGTGACCCCGGCCCTGGTTGTAATCTTTTGAGAAACCATATCCGGCCCAAAGAACCACCAATCTAGGATCAACCTCGAGCATGTCAATCATCCGGCTACCATCGTATTTACTTGCAAAAGTGGTGTCCGCGGTTTGGTAATACGACTGAAATTCGCGTGGATAATTTTCGCCCCAGACTTCATTGCGGGGTTCAAACTGCGAAACTTCTGTTTTCGGAACATTCACAAAAACAGCCTCAGCACGACGCTCAATCACCGACGATGCAAGTAAGCCGACTAAAAAAACGACAATGATGGTAACAAAGAAAATAAGCCAGGCCATCCAAGGCCGTTTTTCGATCAATTGTGATACAGGTTTCATAGAGTTGTGTTTATATTTTGTATTAATTTATTCTTTCATCGCCTTTTTTAACCAATCCGGAACCGGACTTTCGGGTAACGGAACCCGGGCATTGGGTGTGCTGCTCAGGCTGTTCACCCTTCCATGCGGCACTTCGCGGTGACATTCCCAGCAAACACGGTCGGTTCGCTGAGCATGCAAATCTTTTATTGAAGCGCTTACCTTTGGATCATCCAGCAGTTTCGCATGGCAACGGATGCAATTCTGATGCACCACTTCACGGCCAGCTTCATGAATAATAATAACCTGTGGTTCGAGTCGTAACGCGAACATGGTTGCATGGCGCATTCCATCTTTAGCCTTGAAAAAATACTTGTTGAAGACGTTGTTGTGCGGAACATGGCATTCATTGCAATTGGTATACTGCCGGTGTGAACTGTGATTCCAGGTAGCATACTGTGGAGCCATAATGTGACAGTTCACACAGGTTTCAGGTTTATCTGATAAATATGAATAGGCTTTACTGACATAAAAAAGAAAGAAAAACAAACCAATCAGGAATCCGGTTACCAACAGAACCGCAAATCTCCAGGCTTTTGGAGGAAGGATATGCGTTATTAATTTCATAGGTCTGTACTTCAAGGTTAAAACATTGGAAATCAACTATTATGTAAATTACAACTCGTTGATTTTATGACGACAGTACGAAAATACAACCTATAATACTTACAGAATGTAACCTATGTTACAAATTCATAAATCCAAATTAAATTTTCTTTTGGAATACCGTATTTTAAAATGCAGAAATGTTTTTTTGAGGATTAATTTAAGACCGGAACAGATCTACTCAATTAGGGTTTGCTGAAAAACTCGCATTCATGCCCTGGCAGCTAATCCTTGTTTTCATATGTTGTCTTTTAATTTTTCTTTTTGACGACATTTGTATAGATTGTATGTACGAAAACAAAAAAGCAGCTTCACTTTCGTGTAACTGCTTGATTTTGCTGTGGCCCCAACTGGTCTTGAACCTGTGACTCCCTGTTTATGAGGTTATTGAACTATAAATTAGTCTATTTTAATTTTTGTAAATATTTGATAATCAATAGTCGGGTTTTGTCTATTCGGGGAAAATTACATTGGTTTATCATGATTTATCACAAAACCTAGCTCACAACCTAGCTCGGTTCTTAGAGGAGACAGTTGTTAATACCAAACAAGATTTTTAAATTTTTACGGTAAAAAGGAGAATGGTGGTAACTAACACCAACTCTAAATCACAAAAAGAACTGTTGGTAGAAACATATTTTATAAATCTACTAATTGGAGTCACTATTTCTTCTGAATTTTATTGTTTGGTTATTTATTACCAACAAATACGTTCCTGGAGCTTGATCACCAATGTCGATAGTTTCTGTTTCCGAACTTGTCGATTTCGTTTGAATCAATTTGCCATCAACCGATTGAATGACAATCTCATTTTTTTGAGTTATAGCTAGTCCTTTTATTGTTATAATACCTGTCGTTGGATTGGGAAAAACCATAAGTGCTGATTTGTAGACATCATTAATACCTACTTTAATGACATTTTGAATATTTACTCTTACCAATGAAGGGGAGGAATCAATGATTCCATCGTTCACTATTAACGAGAAAATCAGTATCGAATCCTTTTTTACTTCAGGAACTTTAAAACTTGGCATAGCAACATTTGTTGAACTTATAGTTATTCCATAAGGAGCAATCCATTTGTATGTGAGGGAATTACCATCAGGATCATACGACAAACTTCCATTCAAAGAAACTGTTGTTCCTTCATCGACAAATTGATCAATTCCGGAGTTCGCAACAGGTGCATGATTTGTTCCCTTTATAATAACTGTAACCTGATCTACTTCTGAATCAATAAATCCATCATTAACGATTAATGAAAATGTAAATGGCGTATCTTGAATAACCACTGGCGCTGTAAAAGTTGGATTAGAAATTGAGTTGGCGTCTAGTGTAATTCCATTTGACGAGATCCAGTTGTATGTTAATTTATCTTCATTGGGATCATAAGAGGAGAGCCCGTTCAAAGCAACACCTGCACCCGAATTTTGTATCTGATCAATACCTGCATTAGCTACAGGCAAATCATTCTTAACAGAACACAAATGGACCTCAAATTTCAAGTCACTGTTAATGCCAGCGTTTGAAGTATAGGCTTCGCCATTGGTATAACTACAATCTAAATTTGTCAGGGTCAATCCATCTTTTAATTCAAACACATATTTCTTGCCGGCAATTAATATCGGCTGAGAAGGAAAAAGAAAAGGTTTCATTTCATAATCCACTGAAGACAAGGGATCACCAACTACATAATCTGAAATTGCTATTATACTGCCATTAAAAGCCTCTTCATATGTATCACTTACCCATTCCCTCAAAATGAGGTAAGGTGAGGGCGAAAGAGTAAATATAATTAATTCTACTTTAACACATTTAAATTCTTAGATACGAGTTGTTTATGTCTCGTTGCCTTATTTTATGCCGTTGATACATCTGGTCAAAGAACTGTTCTTCGGTCATATCTTTATAGAGCTTAAAAA
>JBASYJ010000154.1:0-37128 GCA_049277435.1 Prolixibacteraceae bacterium | reverse complement strand
AATATTTAGTTTGCTATTTATCTGTATTAAAGATGAGTTAAGCCTGAAAACACCTTATTATTTTTATTAACCTTTGTAGGACAATTATCATCACACCAACCAAACCTTATTAATCAGTGTTGAAATTTAAAAATAATAATCTGTACCGATAGTTTAAGAAACCTATAAGATTAAAATTACAGAATAGAGGCTGGCTCAATAGAGTTCAGCCTCTTTCTTTTTAAGGCCCTATAATTCAACGTCGTTTAGTTTATATTCTGTTGCTGAATTGCTGTCGGGGTTATCAACCTCCGCCAGGGTTATTCGATTGCCCCGGCAGTGGTTGACAACCCTGTCGGCGGCTTAACTAAACGACATTAATCTATAATCCTTTAAATGTGTGAATTATGCAACTGATTGCTAAAGTTATGTAACACTTCCGATTCGAATGTTGATCAACTTTGATTTATTAATCACTTAAAAAATCAACATGAAAAAGACAGTCCACTATTTTGTATTTATGGCAATGATAATTAGCTTGTCCTTAACGTCATGCGGACCAGGTAAAAAGTTAGTTAGTTCGCAGGCTAAAGTTGTTAACCTGCAAAAAGACAGCATCGATACACACAATCAACTTATTGATTGTAATGCACTGGTTAAGAATCTGAAGGACGATAAATTGGCCCTAACCTTTGATAAAAATAAGCTGGAAAACGATAAAAAATTTCTGCAAAATGAAAACTCTTCAGTACAAAATGATTTAATGAACCTTTCAACCGAATCGAAAATGACAATTGCCGGGCAGGCTGCAAGGCTAAAAACGATGCAGGATATGATTCAGGCACAAAAAGATGTGATGAACAATCTTAAGAATTCCATCGCCGATGCCCTGATGAATTACAAATCGGATGAATTAAACATTCTTTATAAAGATGGTAATGTTTATGTTTCGCTGGAAGAAAAAATGCTTTTCAAATCGGGTAGCGATGTCGTTGATCCTAAAGGAAAAGAAGCGCTGCGGTTTTTGGCCAAGGTACTTAATAACACAAAGGATATCACAGTAAATATTGAAGGACATACCGATGATGTTCCGATGAAAACAAACCTGATGAAAGATAATTGGGACCTCAGTACTGCCCGTGCAACATCAATCGTACGTATTTTGACCGAAGATTATCTTTTTGATCCGAGCCGTATTACTGCTTCAGGAAGAAGCCAGTTTCATCCGGTTACAGCGAATGAGACCGTTGAAGGACGTGCAAGCAACCGCAGAACTGAAATTATACTTTCACCAAACATGCAGGAACTGTATAATTTGATTTATCAGTAAAACTGAAAAGTGTGAATCATGTAACTCTTCTCCGGAATTGTGTAACATATTCCGGAGTTATTGAGCTCATCTTTGTAAGGTAGAAAATCACACAGAAATTAAAATACCATGAAAACTTTAAAAATATTTACAATCGGATTGATCTTGTTTTTTGCTGTTTCGGCAAAAGCACAAATTTCAGTGCAGCTTAATATTGGCACTCCGCCACAGTGGGGACCTTCAGGATATACCGATGTAACCTATTATTACCTTCCTGATGTGGAAGCCTATTATGATGTTCCATCTTCGATGTTTATTTATTTCAACGGAGTTAGCTGGATACACCGCTCATACCTTCCTACCCGTTACAGAAACTATGATCTGTATAACGGATACAAGGTAGTGATGACCGATTATCATGGAAATACTCCTTATTCTCATTTTAAGGAGCATAAATCGAAATATGCCAAAGGATATCGCGGTCAGCCTCAAAAGAACTACGGTGAACGACCAGAACACAGAAGTTCAAATAAAAGGGAATATTCAAATGGAAACGATCATCAAAAGTACAGCCAGGGCCGCGACGGTGGTTGGAAACATGGCAATTCAAAAAGTAAGAATTCCAGCCATGGTCATGGAAAAGGCAAAAAGAAATAACGATACACTTTACCAAGAAAATTAACCAAATTTTAAAATAATTCAAATGAAAACAAAAATCTTTACATTAGTTCTACTTTCTCTTTTCCTGATTATCGGAACCAACCTATCGGCTCAGAATAAGTCGTACACCGAAAATCACGGGGGTGCTTTAAACTTAGGATTAGGTATTGGCGGATATGCTGGTTATTACGGGTATGTCGGTCATTCATTACCGGTTTTTAGTATTAACTATGAATTTGATGTGGCTAAAAATTTCACTTTGGCTCCATTTGTCTCTTTCTATTCATACAGAAATGACAAATACTATTACAATGAAACGGTAATACCAATTGGTGCTAAAGGTACATACTACTTCGATCAGATTTTAAATGCCAATTCGAACTGGGATTTTTATCTTGCAGGTTCATTGGGATTCGCTGTCGTAAACTCAAGATGGGACAGTGGCTACACCCGTGGTGATTATTACCATGAAGTTAATCCATTATTTCTTGATTTACATATCGGAACTGAATATCATTTAAGCAATAAAGTTGGACTATTCCTTGACCTCTCAACCGGTGTCTCAACGATTGGATTGGCAATTCATTAACCTTTATCCAAAATCAATTTAAACGGACCTCGGTCAAAGTTCCCATAAATCAAAAGCGCTCAAATCATTTGATTTGAGCGCTTTTGACATGCTTAAATATAGTCTCATAATTAATGTTGACTAAAGGATCGATAGAGAAGTGAAAGATACCTGGAAATAAAATAAATGTTCCTTATTTGCACCTCATACACTTATATAATTGATTATATGATATTTATACTTTATGCATCGGTAAGTAATACTCTTTACATTTATATGTTATTCATTGAATTCTGGCAGGGAATTATACCAAACCTTAGCTGAAAAGTTTTGTAAAACAAAGTGTCACTATTTAACATCAAGGAAAGTAAAAATTCTAACTTTTAAATTACCTCCCGAATACCATGTTCGGGTCAATATCACATTTAACACAAATGTGCGGGCAATATTCATAATTGGTTCTCCATTTCTAAATTTGAGATAATTCAGATTTCTAATGTTTTATGCTTCAAAAGTTGTTGTTCAAGTATAAATAAGATTGTTTCATGTATTATTTCTTTGCAAAAATATGTTTGTCATATTTTTACAGTATATTTAATTATTCCTTATTGCTGATTAGCAATATATTGTGTTTGGAATTAATAATTGTTTTTATTTTAAAACCTGTTTTAAAATTCGAATTCTAATTACATAAAAACGATGAATCAACTTTCCACTCCTTATGAATATTCTGACTAAAATATTAATAATTGAAGACGATACTTTTCTTGCAAATACAACTGGCAAACTGCTCACATTAAGAAATTATGATGTCTGCATCGCACTAAATGGTGCTGAGGGGATACAAAAAGCCTTTGAATACAATCCTGAAGTAATTCTTTGTGATATCAACATGGAGCCAATTGATGGTTATCAGGTATTCTCTGTGCTAAAAGAAAGTTCGATACTCGATCAGGTTCCTTTCATTTTTATTACTGGAAACTCAGAATTGAAGGAAATCAGGTTTGGAATGGTTTTAGGAGCAGATGATTATTTTGTAAAACCTTTTCATTTTGAAGACCTTTTCATAACTATTGAAAAGTTATTGGGTAAATTCAAGAAAATAAAAGACATAGGGAGACGCGAGTTTCGTGCGTTATTTCAATCCACACCCAATGGAGTATTTTTGTTTAATGGAGAGGTGATATTTGATGCAAATCCAGCCATGATCGAAATGATAGGACTGGAAAAGGAATATATCACCTCGTTTACTATTGAAGATATTATTGATCCGCATTCATTTCTTGTAATCAAAGATAAAATCAACAGATGTTCGAATGGATTACTAGGTTCCTTTTGCGAAAAAGTTGAACTAATTTCTAAAAAACACAAAAAGCTGGAAGTTGATCTGGTAGTTTCTGTGTATGAAAAATATTCCGGACATTCTCTTATGGCTGGATTGTGTACTCGTATTCAAATCAATGAAGATGAATATGTTAACTTTCACACAGATGTAATGAAAGTTATAGAAAAAGAGAATGTTTTTGTAAATAAATTACCTGTTAAGCAACAAAATCAAGATTATAAACAGCTAAATAAAAATATAGTTACTCAAGTTGAGTGTTTCTTCTCCAAGCGAGAAACCGAAGTACTTTGTCTTTCGATGGAAGGTTTACCTATGAAAATTATTGCCGATAAATTGTCGATTTCAGATCGTACGGTCGAAAAACATCGGGCTAACCTGATGGAAAAGACAAATTCGAAAAATATGATTGAAGTTATTATTTACGCTTTGCGAAATAACCTGATTGAGATTTGAACCCTCCCAGTTTCTTAGTTAAGTATCTCAATTCAATAATTCCTGATTTTTATCCTCCTGATTTATTACGACTTCTTTATTCTATTTCTAAAATTCTCTTATTCTAGAAAATTCTATTTTTATTTTATTTGATTTTAGAACACTACTGATTTTTAACAATTCGTACAATTCCCGATTTTGAATTCTACTTAATAATTATTTGCCTCTGAAGGTTTTGGTATTGTTGACTTGCATTAAAGTAAATACGTGAATTTACCTATTCTGTAAATCCGAATATTTTAGTGATTTCACCTATTGTCTTCTTTTCTAATATAGTTGAAATTTGAGATAGTTTATAATATTGTTTAGTGAAAAAGGGAAATATTTTAAAATTGATTGATTTGCTGTTCGTGAATTTGATTAGTTTGCCGGGTAATTTCAGACATTATTCCAAGTTTTATTTTAATTTGGAATAATATCACGAATTCAGAATATTGTGAAAATACTACCTGACTTTCCAATCTTTGATCTATCGGGGAACAAAACATCATATTAACTGATTTAAAGAAAAGAATCCATCCCGAAAAAGGAACCGTATCTACCAAATTATCATTTTCAGATAAAATTTCTGAAATCCGGCTTTCTCACTAACAAAATGAATTTTTAAACAAAATCATGTTGCAAAACAAAGAGTGGGCAACAAATGGCATTGCCATAAAATTCTCCCAAATAATTCACCTTTTTTTTATCCATTCTCACCAAAACAAAACCAACTTAATTTACTGTATATCTAATAATTAACTTCTAGAATTACTTGCAATAATAAAATTATAGAAACCACACTTATTACATCTTAAACTTGAGTTTTCTTTTCAATTCCTATAATCTCGATTTTTAGAATAACAAAATCAGTAGTTATCAATTTGAATTGGCCAGATAAAAATAGCGCTGTTTTTTTGCGAATAATTCGTTTTTAACCAAAATCCATGAATATAAAATCCCTCTCCATCGTCTTTTACTACACATTTTATTCCTAATAGGGACAATTGTTATTGTCTACACACCCACCCCAGATCACGCTTGCCAGAATTTAATGATTTTATTCGGCAGGATTGTGGTAGTTCTTAATTATTTCTTTTTCGCTGGCAATCCACCTGGATGGAAAGTAGGTCTTCCTTTTTATGCAATTCAAATAAAAACAACCAAAAAATTATATTTATGAAAGCTAAAATTTCACCTAATACAAGAAGTCAGCTTCAGCATAAAATTTTTAAATTACTGACAGTATTCTTTTTTATAATTGGGAACCATGTAATTACTTCAGCGGAAAATGTTGTTTCAATTCCTAATCTTGATATGAATAATGAAATTCATATTTGCATGAATGGAGAAGTAACAATCACAGTTGAAAATTCGGAAACTGGTCAGATTTACAGACTTGCCAGACCATTCCCCTGGGAAGTATTACAAACAATTAATGGAACCGGTGGAACCATTTCCTTTAATCCCTTATCGTTTACAGAAATTGGCAACTTTGACCGATTGATTCTTGATAATGGTTTTAATTCATTATTGGATTTTACTATAGTTGTATCTTTGAATCCTATTGCTCCCTCCTTAACAAAATCACCAGCAGAAGAATCAATTTGTGCAGGCGAAAATATATCTGCCAAAATTACCGAAGGTGTAAATGGCTTGGAAAGTTGTGCTGACACCTATGAATACAGCATTGATGGAGGCAAAAGTTGGAATGCCTATGTTTCAGATCAAATTATCAATACCAACGAATTATCCGGACCTGATGTAGTTAGGATACAGGCATATCGTTCAGACCCTGATGGCGGCGGATGTATGTCAGCAGTGAATGAAGTTAGGTGGACTGTAAATGCACCTGCTGATCCTGATGTAACGGGCGAGGCCTCACCTTGCATAAATTCTACTTCTGAATTTGCAACCGAATCGGGCATGACTAATTATATCTGGAATGTCATCAACGGAACTATTATTTCTGGAGGTACACAAAACGATAACAATGTTTATGTTTCGTGGAATCAGAATCCAGGCCCCGGAAGTGTTCATGTAAATTATACTGATGGGAATGGATGTACTTCAAATACTTCAACTTATAATATTAATGTAAAATCATTGCCAGTTCCTTCGATAAATGGCCCTGATCTGGCTTGCGTTTCAAACACCCAAATCTACACTACGGAGGATGCGATGTCAGGATATTTATGGTCTGTCACTGGAGGAACAGGTTCCTCAACTTCAAACTCAATTTCAATTACCTGGGGCGCTGAAGGAGATGGAAAAATTACAGTTAATTATATTGATGAAAATGGATGCTCTGCAGCTTCAGTTACCGAAAAATATTTAGTCATAAATCCTTTGCCGGTTCCAACTATTTCAGGCCCGAATTCGGCATGTGCCAATTCGGTTCATACTTATACCACAGAGTCTGGATTCGACAACTATGACTGGTCGGTTATCGGTGGTACCGGTATACCGAATGGAAATTCTGTGGAAGTTACCTGGGATAATAATCCGGAAGGAACTCATTTTATTGCAGTTAATTATTCCTCAAATGGGTGCCGAGCTGCAAATTATACTGAATACCCTGTTACAATTACCGGCCGGGTTCAAAATATCATTTCCGGAATTTGGTATTGTGCTATTCAGGATGCAATTGATGATGCATCGGCTGATGAGACAATAGAAGTCTATTCCGGAATTTACAACGAAAATATTATCGTTGGTGTAGAAGGAATAACTTTAAAAAATGCTACCTCTGAAATTCCTGTAATCCAACCATCAAATGGTATTGCCGTTATGGTTGCTGCTAACAATGTCACTGTTAACGGATTTTCTATTACTCATAATGTTCTTGACGATCCTTATGATGTTGGATTATACATTCAACTTAAGAATCATGCAACAATCCGGAACAATTTGTTCACCAGTAATTCTTGTGCAATTGCTTTGGTTGATGCCGGAGATAATACTATCCAGGATAATACGTTCAACGCGAATGGTCTTGGAATTTTTATCGACGGGAATACTGATGGTTTAGGCCATACCGACGGTGGAAGTAACGGGCCGTTTTACAGTCTTGCTTTAAACAATCAGATCACGGGAAATACCATTCAAAATTGTGTGATACTTCCTTTCTCTTTCGATGATAATGGAGTTGCCATATATGTTGATGCCGCTTGTGAAAACAATGTTCTTGAAAACAACCAAATACTAAATAATGCTGCCTCTGGATATTATGCATGGAAAGCTTCCAATAATTCACTAACAAATAATAACTTTTCAGGAAATGGAGTTGAAGGTATACAATTAATGGGAAGTTCGGGGAACACCATAACTGGCAACACCCTGGATGGTAATAAAATTGCAGGTCATGCATCATACGGAATCAACATCCGCTGTGGAGCCTTATCGTCGACTACCAATGTCATTACGGGCAACACCATTATCGGCAATGTAACTGGTATTAGACTTCAGGACGATTTTACCACCAACAATTATAGCGGTGTGGTTAGCGGAAATACCATCAGTAACAACAAGATCTATGGAAATACCTGGGGTATATTTACCGAAAACACACCACCAAATACAATTTATGCTGCGGAAAATAATTGGTGGGGAGACGCTTCAGGTCCCAAGTCAATTCCTTCAAATGCATGTGGATTGGGAAATGAGGTTTCTTCTAATGTTGATTTTATGCCTTGGTGGACAACCGAAACCGGTGGTGCTGGAACTCTTGCTATTCATAATACGACAAAAGATACATACTACTGTACTATTCAGGGAGCAATAAATGATGCTAATGCCGGAGAGGTGATCGAAGTGGCTGAGGGGATTTATACCTATGAGACTGAAGGCAATCCTGTACCGAGTGGTCTTATAAAAGTAACCAAGGGTATAACGCTCAAAGCAGCACCTGGAGCACGTCCAATCATCGATGGATCAGGATTTGACGGAGTATTTAAAATCCACCCTTCTGCACTTTCACCCGGAAATACAGTAATCATCGAAGGTTTTAATATTTTAGGAAATGCATCAACTGGAATAGCTATGACCATGCAGGGATGCTTTAATGAAACCGCTGCACATATAATAATCCGCGACAATTGGTTCCATGGAATGGTTGGTGGAATTGATTTTTGGGGAGCTACTTCTTTCCTTCCAGATGGATGGACGAGTGCTGTAGCAAATACCGAAATTAAAGGAAATAAATTTTATAATATGGTTGCCGCCGATGGACATCAGGGATTTGGTGTCCTGATAGAAAGCCCTGCTGATTGGGCCACTGCAGAAAATGCACATGCCGTTAAAATTGAGAATAATGAATTCTCAAATATGGCTTCTGATGGATCCAATTATGGTACAGGTATTGGAATTATGAGCATGCAAGGCGCAGCCATTGACGCAAATGTTTCCATTTCAGGTAATAATTTCACCAGCGATGTCCCTATTGGACTGGCTTTGGCCAATGCAGATGTTATACATACAGAAGTAACGGGTAATAGTTTTGAAAATGGTGTGTTTGGCATTTCTGTTTCAGCTTTAACGAACGAACCTCTTACAGCCCCATGTAACTGGTTTGGAACTGTAGTACCCGCTGAAGTAAGTACGCTCATTTCTGGTGACGTTAATTATACTCCATGGCTGACTGATGGAACAGATGCATCATCAGGCATCGTTGGCTTCCAACCAGCTGTTTCATGCGATGAAACGGCACCGTTGGCAGGTCAATTAACCATGATTACCAATCAGCATACATCTCCCGGTATTCAGATTAGTGCTTCTATAAATGGCATGTATGAAATTACAACTCCGTTGTCTTTTAATGGCGTTGACGTCTTCCAATCCCTAAGTGTCGTCGTTACTGATGACAACCTGAATACACAAAGTATTCAGGTTTCTATTAACGGAACTCAAAATGGAGAAATGGTTTATGATGCCAGTGCTCAGATTTGGAATTATGAAAATCAAACCATTGAACCTGAATTTCAGGATGGGCCTCAACTCATCACAGCCACCTTTATTGATCATGCAGGCAATTCAACTCCTTTAATACTGAAATTTATCACTGATGCAACAGCTCCTTTAATTACGCTGATTGGCAATGAAACATTATCCATTTGTCAGGGTTCGGAATATCAAGATGATGGGGCTACCGCTTTAGATAATCTTGCAGGTGATTTAACCAGTATCATTATTACTGCAGGTGCCAACATAGATACAGATGTTCCGGGTATTTATATTATTTCATACAATATAACTGATAATGCAGGAAACCCAGCTGATGAAAGAATCAGATCTGTTCAGGTTAAGCCAAACCCGATATTAAGTGGTCTGACTACCAGTGCAACTTCACCTGTCTGCTATGGTACCGCAATTTCATTTATGGCTAATGGTTTACTGGATGGTATAAACGAGTTTACCTACACCATCACAGGAACCGGACCGGGTTTGCCGATTAATAATGCCATTGCCACAGCTAATGTAACTGGTGGAAGTTTTACGTTTCCTGCTCCTGCACATCCTTATGCCCCAGGTGAATATCTGGTTACTATTAATAGTATCACTGTCGATGATTGTACAACAGAATTAATAGAGAAAAACACGGTTAGCTTTACCGTAAATCCATTGCCTACTGCTTCAATTTCAGGTGAATTAACGGCTTGCACATCTACTATTTTAACTGCTGTTTCCGATGCTGTTTCTCCTTCCTTTGTTTGGTATAAAGAAGCCGAAATTATTATTGGTCAGGAAGCTTCAGCTTTAACTGTTACTGAAAGTGGTGACTATCAATTAAAAGTTATTGATGGCATTTCCAATTGCTCACAAATATCCGAAGTTGTGTCTGTTATTATTTATCCTGAAACTTTTGCAGGAGCAGTTACCGGCGGTACTTCCGTTTGTTCCGGAAGTACAAGCAATGAATTATCTCTAGGCACTCATACTGGCGATGTTGTGAGATGGGAATCATCGGTTAATCCGTTTACAACATGGACACCGATTGCCAATACTGAAGATACATACACTTCAGGCGCTTTGACTGAAATAACCCAGTTTAGGGCTGTTGTGCAAAGCGGTGTTTATTCAGAATTGCCTTCATCTGCTACCACCGTCTCAGTTTTCAGCACAGAAATTATAAGCGGCAATTGTCCAAGCTGCAACTCCCCTCTTGTCATTTGTGAAGGCGGTAATCCAAATACATTTGGGATTACTACTTCAAATTCCGGTGGTGATGGATCATATACCTACCAATGGGAGGAATCAGCCAATGGGTCAGAAACATGGGTGACTGCAATTGCTCAAGATGAGGGAGCAACCAATTACATTACTTTTAATCCACCTATTTTAAATGCTCCTATAACTTCGATGCGGTATCGTCTGAAAATTACCGATGGATGTGGAAATGTGGGTTACTCAGCCATTAAAACTTACACGGTTATTCCTGATCCGATTCCACCAACCATTTACGCAACTCCTGAATCAGGCCATGTAATCTGTGTTGGAAATCGTGTTTCAGCCACATTTGATGCTGGCAGTGGAGGCACCGGAACCATTGGCGACAAATATGAATTCAGTACCAACAATGGAACTACATGGAGTTCATACACAAGTGGTGCAGAAATTATAGCTACTGCCGCAACGATTGGAGTGAATACAATCCGAATTAGGTCTTACAGAGATGCTTCAGGTACAGGATGTACTAAAATCTATAACACGGCACAATGGTCAGTAAATCCGTTGCCATTGGTTTATCTTGTTGGCGGAGGTGGATTTTACTGCTTCGAAGGGACAGGTGTTAGCATAACCTTATCTAATTCCAGTGTTGGATTCACTTATGAACTTTGGTTAAATGGTTCTGCTACCGGCATAAAGTTAGGTGGAACAGGTTCATCCCTTAGTTTTAACAATGTAAAAACGGCAGGTACTTATAACATTATTGCCACTGATGATGTTTACGGATGCATTAATATGATGTCGGGGGTTTCAGAGGTACAGGTTCGTCCAGAGTTTACGGCAGGAAATATCGAAACTTCGGGGGAAGAAATTCCATATTTAGGCAATCCCGGAGTAATTGGAAGTATATTGCCAGCAAGTGGTGGTGATGGAACCATCACATACAAATGGCAAAGTAGCATAGACGGCATCAATTTTACTGATATTCCTAACAGTGATGCTGAAACTTTTAATCCAACAAGCCTGATGCAGTCAACCTGGTTCAAACGAATGGCAAAAGATGGAACTTGCAATCCTTTTACCTCATCGGAAGGAATCTGGGAAGTGACAATAAGCGAAACAGCAGCATTAACCTGGATCCGTGAAAATACCTCACTCTCTTCAGTTTCGGGATCCATTACTGACCTCACAGCCACTTTCCCTGCCAGCATTCCACCGGTTATTGTTGCTGATCCATACAAGATCAATTCAAGAATGACCCTATCGGGTGATGCCATTCCCGAAGGAAGCACAATGGATATTCTGGTAACGGTGAACGGTACCGGACCTGTTTCCTATGTAACAGGCGCTCCCATCCCTTCCGGCACGTTCTGGATCACCGACCTGAAGGGGGAAACACCGTCGGATTTTGACCAGGATTATGCAGGCAAAATCGAATTGTACTGTGTCACAATTCACGGTGGTGGAGGAAATCCGCTGGCCCATACCGGTAAAGTAAAAATTGAATCAATTGTTTCAAAAGACGGATTCACCACCAATGCTGTTCTGGATGACATCTCGCTGGACTGGATTGTCCCAGATGCAGAGGCACTTCCGCTCGATGTAACTGGATTTACAGCTAACTCCGAAATAATGCATGGTAATCTTGCTGATGGATATATTTTGGACACCGACAACAATCCTGCAACAAGTTACCTGCTTCAGTTTGCTTCAGGCTCTAAAGCTTCGGAACCAATGAAAGATGAAGTTGCCGGATTATTTCTGATATCAACTGCAGGCCAGACTGATGAACTAATTGCCTATTACATTGATAAAGATCCTTTGTATAAACCTTACCTTAATGGAGCCGCGGCAGGAGTTTTACCTTTTGCCTATATAAAAACCGGTGGAACTGATATTCGAATCCTCGATGGTGCCCAATACACCTTAAACAGTCAGGCTGAGGTTGACCTGATTGTTCCTGATAATTTCCCGCTTGGAACATACACCGTGACGGGAACCGTTCATGATCTTGCCGAAAATTCAATTCAGGTTACATACATTCTGAATGTGACCGGAGATAGAATCAAACCCGTAATCACCTTGATTGGTGATGCCAGTATAGCCATCTGTCAGGGAGAAACTTATAACGATGCTGGTGCTACTGCAACAGATGATGTTGATGGAGATATTTCTTCAAGAATCATAGTTGGAAACCATGTTGATAAAGACATTCCGGATACATATATAGTTACATACAATGTTTCTGACGCTGCCGGAAATGATGCAATAGAAGTGAAAAGAACGGTTGTTGTTAAGCCAAATCCAACGATTTCAGGAGTTACTGTCTCAGATGTATCGGCATGCTTCGGATCATCGGTTGATTTTACAATTAACGGATTGCTGAATGGACCGACAGATTTTGTTTATTCAATAGCTTTTAATGGAGAAACACCAGTCGAAACGTGGTCAAATGGAACTACAGTTGTTAATGGATCGGCAACATTCTCAGTAAATAATCCGGTCGTAGGAACGTATGCCATTAAAATTATATCGGCCACGGTGAATAGCTGTACAACTACTTTTCAGTATAACAATACAGTAAGTTTTACTGTGCATCCAATTCCAGCAGCACCAACAGTGACTGTTGTTGACAACCACAATGGCACTTCAACCTTAACTGTTTCTGATTATGAGGGAACATTACTTTGGAGTAACACTGAAACATTAAATCCAATTACAGTTAATACCGGTGGTATTTATACGGTAACTCAAACGGTGAATGGTTGTACAAGTCCTGCTAGTTCTGGTTTTGTAAATCCAAGTCCAACTACTTTTGTTCTGGCTCCAATTCAGGAAACTTGCGGAGTATATAAAGTGGATGTTACAGTACAGGATTTTATCAACATCGGATCCATTTCCCTCAAATTGAACTTCGATCCTCTGGTTATTGAATATCTAAGTGCCGAAATGAACAGCGAAATGGCTGATGCTCTTTATGATGGAAATAATACCACAGGACAATTCTCACTTTCATATATGGGTGTTGGAATTGATCTTCCTGATGATGCTGTGTTATGCACCTTGCATTTGGAAGTAAAAGCAGGAGTTCCTGAGGCAACAACTCCACTAAGTTGGAGTAAGGTTGCTGCAGCTTGTGAATATGCCGGGGCTTCGGGTATTCCTGTTTACATCAGCAGTTTCGTTGATAATACAATTTCTGTTTCCAATTGTGCGATAAGTGGAAAACTTGTGTACAACAATTTGTCTCAAACACCGATGAACAAGGTTGAATTAACTTTATCTCCGGTGAATGCCAAGCTTAGGACGAACGATGATGGATCCTTTTCATTTACCGGTCTTCACGATGGCACCTATACTATCTCAGTAACTGATAATCGAAAGGAAGTGGGTTATATTAATTCAACTGATGCTGGTGCTGCAAATTCGTGGACCACTGCCGGTGGCGCAATTGACTATGTCAAATTTTTATCAGGAGATGTAGCTAATAATGATAAATACATAAATGCAACTGATGCTCAAAGGATTCAGAAATTTTTCGTTAATGCAACTCCGTTTGATAAAGATCCCTGGTGTTTCTGGAAGAAGGGAGATATGATAAGCGATAATTATGGTACAAAATATGAAAATTTTGATGTAATAGTAGCTGGAGCGAATGTTGTTGGGTTTGATGTGTTTGGAATGTGTACTGGTGACTTTAATGGTAGCTTTACGCCAACAATTCTGAAATCGACCAATTCTTCATTGATGCTTACTTCTGTTAATAATATTCAGGTGGGGCACAATCAAGAGTTTGAATTACCTATTCGTGCCGAATCTTCTTTGGAGATAGGAGCCATTTCAATGATTCTTCATATTCCTTCATATTTACTGAAAGTTCAGGATGTATTAGTGAATGGAAGTACGGTATTAGCAGATTGGGCTCAAAAGGGCGATGAACTCCGGATAGGCTGGTATTCTTCAAATCCGGTTAACATAGCTGAAAACAATCCCCTTCTTACCTTGAAGTTAATGACAACTGATGCTTTTGTAAACGGTGAATCAGTTGAAGTTTCGCTAAAATCTGATCCATTAAACGAATTGGCAGATGCAAATTTCAGCATAATTCATGGCGCTTTGTTACACGTTGCTCAGGTTGCAAATTTAACAACTGGTATTATTGACAAATTGGGAAATAAACCATTGTCGATCAGGAATTATCCTAACCCGTTCAGAAATTCTACCACCATAGATTATGAACTTCCTGTTAATGGAAAAGTCACAATCGTGATTTACAATCAACTTCAACAGGAGGTAATTACGTTGTTAGATGCCGAACAAACTGCAGGACAGTATACGATTAGTTTAGATAGTAAATATCTAAATCCGGGAATCTATATTGCCAAATTAAAACTTACCAATAAAAATGTGGATAGTTTCGGTACCGTCAAGTTAAGTGTACTTAAGTAATCGATGCCGGGATAAATAGAGGGAGGCACTCTGCTCCCTCTTATTTATTCAGAAAATGGATATTTAAACAGCCAAACAAATGTTCGGGGCTGGTAGTACTTTTCAGGACTAATTTATCCACAGTCCAATGCTGTTAATCCAAGTTTCAACTTCCATTTACAGAATTAATCTGGTGCTTCTCTTTTTTATGCCCTTCTGCAGAAAATGCTATTCATAGCACCTTATAAATTAATTCGACAAACCTAATCTACTATATACTCATTTTGAAATGCCATGACTGAGGCCTGAATGGTAAAGTCAGGGTTCCAAAATGATCACCTAAATCGAATTATTTAATATAACTATTCACTAAAAATTTTGCGATTATGAAAAAACAATTTCTACTAATGTTTGTAGCGCTGCTTCTGGCATCGTTGAGTAGTTGGGCAACGACTACATCCGTTCGATTATACTCTGCTACAGCTTCAACTGTAGGTGGTATTGGCGTAAGTACTGAACATTTTATTGGAACTGGTTCCTGGAAAAACGATCCGGCTTCAACTATTGACAACAAAATGGAACTTTACCTGCCATTAACTGCACTTGGTACATTTACAATAAATGACATTTACAATCTGCAGTTTTCAACTAAAAAAGTGCTGCCTGCAGGTTCTAATCTGGACTTTTATTGGAGCATATACACTCCCAAATATACAGGAGGAGATGGCACATGGTATGGACGAAGGCTGACTTCGGAACCTATGTATTATAACAACTATAATGCACCTTATAATGTATGGAATACTTATACAACTGATGATGGTACAAACCAAATGACTTTTTTTGATTCAAATCATTCCCCGGCAGGTTATTCGGGGGCACCTACACTGGCTGATATTCAGGCTGGACCGATTTCTTTTAGCGGTAGTTCCCCATTCTGGACATCAGGAAGTGGGTTTGATTATGGCTCTCAAACGGTAATGGCTATTTCAATTGCAACCGGATCAGCATGGAATGCAAGCATGGAAGCTTATCTGGATGATATCAGGATTACCTTGAATAACGGAAATGTCCTTATTATTGATTTAGAGGAAAAAGATCCTTCACCAATAGTTACAATTGAAAATCCGGATATAACGGCTTGCGGTACTTTGGATGTGCCAGTAACAGTGAAAGATTTTAAAAATCTTGGATCTATCTCGATGGTGATGAATTTTGATCCTATCGTTTTTGAATACCAAACACCTGCAGGAGTCGAACTTAATCCGGCAATATCTGAAGCTGATGTTAATAGCAGTACTCCGGGATTGTTGAAACTTGGTTGGTTTAGCGAAAATGGGATTACTCTTGCCGACGATGAAACATTATTCACTTTACATCTAAAACTGAAACCTTGCGCCTCGGGAGCATCTAAGCAATTTTTATGGAGTACAATACCAGGAGACTGTGAATTGTCCGGGCCAGGAGCGCAGCCAGTTTACTCTGGCACATTCAATAATTTGTCCTGGGAAATTCCTGTCAGACCTGTAAAAAATATTGAAACAGGATTGGAATATTGTAAGATTCAGGATGCCCTTAATGCCTCTGAAACTGAAGATGGAAATCACATTACAGTAGCTGTAGGTCTTTATCCGGAACAAGTTACAATATCAAAAAGTATTCATTTGACAGGTGAAGTGGGAGCTATTATTCAGGCACCCGTATCTTTACCGGCTGCTTCCGATCCTCTTTCAAATATTGTATTGGTTGAAGGATCAGGTGTGAGTGCAGAAATTGAAGGCTTTACAATTCAAGGTCCGGGATCAACAAATTGTGGTTCAATTGGCATAGGAATTTTTGTACGTGACGGTGCATATGCAAATATTCATGATAACAAAATTCTGGATATACGCGATAATACATTTAGTGGATGCCAAAATGGCATTGCTATTCAAATCGGTAGAAATGCACTGGGCACCTATGGTACAGCGGCTATTACAAATAATATTATCACTGGTTATCAAAAAGGTGGAATCGTGGTGGATAATACAGGTTCTTCTGCAACAATTACAGGTAACACGATCACTGGTGCAGGGACAACAACAGTTACAGCACAAAATGGTATTCAGATCAGCAGAGGAGCTACAGCTGAAATATCAGGTAATACTGTTTTCGGAAATTCATTCCATATTGAAGGAAATACCTGGGATTGGGGAGCCTGCGGGATCCTTTTGTATCAAAGTGGTGAAGTAAATTTAACTGGTGGTAATAATTTGAATAATAACGACCAGAATTACTATGCGTATGATGTAACAGGTCCAATAAGCCTTGGAAATGAAACTTTTGGAGCTTCAACAGCACCTGTTACAAAAGGTTATCATATTACCGATTACTCAAATCAAAATGTTGATGCAAGTCTTTGTAAATTTGAAGGTGTTGATCTTTCCTCGGCAACTCTTACTCAATTTTTTAATATTGAAGATAGAATCTGGCATAACGTTGATGATCCGTCAAAATCAGGATTTGTTAATGTAAAATCAGGTAATGTTTATGTTACTCGAACAGAAACAGGAGCTCATATTCAACATGGCATCGATGCTGCAACTGCAGGAGATATAGTAAATGTTCAGGCTGGTGATTATGGTATTGAAACTGCTTCAGACCGATCAATTTTAGGAACAAACGGTCCTCATGTTTTTGGTTTATTCATTGATAAAGATAACCTGACCGTTAGAGGGTACAAATCTGGAGATGAACCAGTTGTTTTAGCTTCTGAAGCTGCAGTAGTATTTCAAACAGGATCAACGGCCAACTTTGGTCCTTCGGGAGTTTTTGTGCAAGCAAACGGTGTAACGCTGGAAGGCTTGAAAATAGGTGATAATATGGTTAATGGTGCTATCTCGAGCAATAAAACCATTGAAGTGATTGGCGATGCATTTACCTTTAATAAATGTTTTGTAAATACATCTGAGGATCAAGGTGCTTTTTATATGGGAAGATGGGATGAATCGCATCCAGTTTCATCTTACAATGTAACCAATAATATTTTTAATAATACATTAGTTTCAATAAATAATGGGGTTGGAATTTCAGGCAACAGAAATGCTCGAGTAATTACCGGAAATACTTTTACCGGAGTAGCAACGCCTTATTTGATTGGATTCCGTGGATGGAATGGTGATAATCCTGCGCAAGGTTGGATTCTTTATCCTGTTGGTGGTGCAGTTATTACCGGAAACGCATTTAATAATACAGGAGTAGACAAGTATGTAATTGCTCGCGGTAATACTGGCGGCTATGTCAACAGTGAATTAAATTGGGCTGACATTTGGAATTTAAATACTTATGGTAACCATGTTGTAACCTTGTCTGATGAAGCAACTTTCGATGTAAGAGCGTATAACGATGGTTCGTATCCAGAAACTCGCCGTATTTCTCCCAAAATACAGGAAAACGTTACAATTGGACAAGATGGTGATGTGGTCCTAATTTCTGCCGGAACTTTTAACGAGCAAGTTGTCATTGACAGTAAAAGCCTAACTCTGAAGGGTTCCGGAAGTGCAAATACCAAGCTGATACCTTCGAATGGTTCTCTGTTGAGCACATTCTACACTTATCCTGCTGGAACATTCTGGCCGGGAACTGTGATGGCTACTACGATATTGGTTAAAAACAGCTCTGCGGTTACAGTAAAAGACCTTAAAATTGATGGATCTGCAATAAATACTCTTCCAATTGGAGCTTCAAGGCTTACCGGCATTTTGTTTGGCGAATCATCAGGAACGATTGATGGTGTAGAAGTAAATGCGATAAAAACAACTGATTATGCTGCCCGCAGTTACGGTATTGACCTGAGTGCTGTTAGTAGTTCACAAGTGGTTGAAGTTAAGAATTGCACTATTAGTGACTGGGGCCGCACGGGGATTCAGGCAATGGGTGGAAGTTTAACCGCAAATATTCATAACAATATGCTTGTTGGGCCTGGAACAATTGGGCCAAACAATGTTCCGAACGGAATTGTATTTATTCATGGAGTAGCAGGAACTGCTAAAATGAATACCGTTAGTGCTTGTCACTACACGACTACTGATTGGGGAAGTGTTGGAATTATGGTATATGATCCGGTGCAAGCAGGAATTGTAATCGAGCAAAATGAAGTTTCCGATTGTGATGCTGGCGTTGCGCTATCGATGAATGCCAATGATGTGATTGTAAAGTTGAATAACCTTCATCATAATGGGAGTGGGATTCAAATTGATGATGGAACGCTCAATAGCTCAGTTTTGAACAATACAATTGTTTCCAACGAAATAGGTGTCTCTCTGAATGATGCTGTGGGTGATGGGAATAAGGTAGAAGACAATAATATTTCAGCCAATACAACTGCTGGTTTGGAAAATGCGTCCTCAACGATTGTTTTAGATGCCTCTCCAAACTGGTGGGGCGATGCAACAGGCCCACAAAATATCCCAAATAACACCTGTGGTTTAGGAAATTCAGTTTCATCATATGTCGATTTTGAGCCATGGTATTCAGATGAAGCGATGACTACTTTGTTTTATGTAGTACCAACGTTTTCTTCTATACCAGGTGCAGTTACAGTAAATCAGCACCAAGCCAAAGATCCTTATGCTACCGGTACTCCGGATGTTACAAGTTGCAGTACCTATATCCTAACTTATGATGATGACCGGAGTGGATTAAATTTATGCAATGCAACAGGTTCAATTTTACGTACCTGGACCGCGACTGACGTATCAGGCGATATTGCTATTTGTACTCAAACCATAACTGTTGTTGATAATGATGAACCTGATGTAATGGTTCCTGCCGATATTACAGTTAACAACGATCCTGGGAATTGCTCTGCAGTTGTAAACTTTACTCCGACGGCAACAGATTTTGCTTATTTTCAGGGATTTGAAAATGCTGATTGGATTGCTGGAGCCTACGTAACAATGCCATCTACTGACTGGAATGAGTATGCCAGTAAACTTACCCGTGTTGCTTCTGGAACCAATAGCATTTCTTCAAAATCAGGGAGTGCTCACGCAATTGTTACATCAGAAGGACTAGTTGTTGGTGGTGGAATAGCCTCAAATGAATCTGGTGTATTTTCACGTGCAGGAGGTTATTACAATGCCTTTGGTGATGGATATACTTCGAGTGTCGATGTATATTTTGATGTAAATGACCCAAGGATTACAGAAAAAACTTATGGATGGGATGTTTCAAGTGCTGTAAATAAGCAAGATGGAAATCATCGCAGAGATTTTGTTTTCCACGTAGCAGACGATGGAGCAGGTGGTATTTTGGTAAATGCCGATAATGGCAGTAGTCAGGATAGAAGAGGTGATCTAGGTTCATTATCAAATCCTTCCTCTCATCCGGTAACTGTTTCCGGTTGGTACACGTTGGAATGGGTATTCAGAAATGATGGTTCCAATGTATTAGCGGTTGATTTAAACTTAATAAATTCTGATGGCACACAAGTTTGGACAAAAACTCTTTCAGACCCATCAGATTTAATATCAACAATTGTTGGTGGTAACCGTTATATGTGGTTTACATTTGTTGCTGCAACCGATCTTGCAATCGACAATACCACCTTGACACGTAATTTGGCTGTAACAGCGTCTAAGGCAAGTGGAACCGAATTCCAAAAAGGTACAACTACTGTTAATTTAAGTACTTTTGATGCTTGTGGGCACGAGGTTACAGGTAGTTTCGACGTTACTATTGTTGATACAGAAAAGCCTGTTATCACGACTTGTGCACCAGTTCAATCGGCCATTGTTACTGATGGATGCAGGGTCCAAATGCCAGACTTCGTTTCATCTGCAGAAGCAACAGATAATTGTCCGGGCGTATTAATTACTCAGGAACCTGCCGCAGGAACATGGATGGAATGGCAGACAGATCCTTATACGGTAACCCTTACTGCAACTGATGAAACTGGTAATTTCACTTCATGCCCAACGACCTTTACTGTCGAAAAAGCTTCAATTAGCGGTACTTTGACCTACCATCAACTATATCCAACTGTTACTGATGTAGCATTAAACAATGTGGATCTTACCCTTTACTCAATGCCATCGCATGCTCAGGTAGGTCTTCTACCTGTCACTACAGGTTCTGATGGATCTTATACTTTTGGAAACCTTTGTGCCGGTGACTATTCTATAGAAGTTACCCGGAACGAAAAAGGAGTTGGTGGTATCAACTCAACCGATGCCAGTGCCGCAAATGCATGGGGTGCCTTTTCCGGAGAAACAATCGAATATGTTCAATTCCTTGCCGGCGATGTAAAAGACAACGATCTCTTTATGAATACCGGTGATGCACAAAGGATTCAGAAATTCTTTGTGTTTGGAATGGATTTCGATCGGGCTCCCTGGTCGTATTGGAAGAAAGGGGTTACTATAACAGATAATTATCATCCATATTCGACATTTGCGGATCATCCAACTAATTTTAATGTTTCTGTAAGTGGATCAAATGTGGCTGATTTTGATCTGTACGGCATGTGTACTGGTGATTTCAACGGCAGTTTCGTTCCTGATGCTTTGAAATCAGCGACCTGGTCGGTTGAACTTAGTAACAACAGCATCATCTCTGCGCAGGCAAACCAGGATTTTGAGCTTCCGATAATTGCGTCCTCATCGATGGAGATAGGTGCAATATCCCTGATTATTAAAATTCCTTCGGAACTGGTAATGGTTAAGGATGTTTTAGTAAAAAACAGCAATGTGACAGCAGATTGGATTGTGAACGGTGATGAACTGCGTATTGGCTGGTACTCATCAACTACGGTTAATGTTGCAGAAAACGGAAGTCTATTAACACTAAAACTCACATCAACCAGTGCTTTCACATTAGGTAAAACGATGCAATTTGCACTCAAGTTCGATCCTCTGAATGAATTGGCCGATGGAAATTCGGACGTGATCCAGAATGCCAGTTTATTGGTAGCTGAGGTTGGAAATGGTGTTACCGGAATTCATAATCCAGTTGATAATTCCGGTTTATCACTCATCAACTATCCAAATCCGTTTAAAGGATATACGATGCTTGAATACAATCTTCCTGTTGACGGAAAGGTAACCGTTCAGGTCTATAACAGTCTTGGACAGCTTGTGAAATCGGTGGTTGATGCCAACCAGAATGCCGGCAATCATACCATTCGAATGGAAAGCAATGATTTAATGCCAGGCATTTACATAGCCAGGCTTAGGTTAACTAACCTGAATGTGGATTTGACCGGTAATGTTAAACTCAGCGTTCTTAAGTGATCAATATGGAAATGGAGAGGGGGATTTTCTCCCTTTCCTTTCCTTTTTTTCTTTTCAAGGACACAATGTTATAAAAAAAACAGAGAAAAATCTGAAATAAAAGCTGTTGATAATGGTCAACAGAACAATGAGAAACTTGCCCTCGTGCCAGATTTGGCGCACATTACTTTTGAATATCGTCATAAGTAATTTCAATTGAATTAAACTGACGTTTATGAAAAAGATTCTGAAAAGTATGTAATTCGTCACTTAAGAGACAGAAACATAAAATATTAAGAAATGAAAACTCAAGAACGCAAAAAATTATTACCGAATTTCCTCATCATTGGGTTGATAATATTATTTATCTCTTCTGTAAAAGCGGCAGCTACGCCACAGGTTGCTCCGGTAACCACTGCAGCAACTATTTGTAATGCCATTGCAAATCAAAGGGTAACTGTTCCAATCACGGTTACCGGATTCACAAATATTAGTGGATTTACGCTTACACTTGATTATGAATATACAAAGCTTCATTTTGTAAAAGCTGCAAGTTCTTATAATTCATCATTAGGAGGAACTTGTGCAATCGGAGAAATTGACATGGGAGGAGGGATTAAACGTGTAACCATTAGCTGGTACCGGAGCGGAAGCACTGGTAGTACATTAGCAGATGGGAGTGCAATCGCTAATTATGTATTTACTTATATTTCAGGTCCTGCAACCTTAACATGGTTTGATATGGGACCTTCTTGTGTTTACAACGATCCAGATGTTGTAACTTTAACTGATACACCTGCATCAGCTTATTACATTAATGGTTCAGTATCCGGTTCTTGTCTTTCGATCCCTACAATAACCGCCGATGGTCCTACTAACTTTTGTGATGGAGGTTCTGTAAACTTAACTGCAAGCGTTGGATCTTCTTATTTATGGTCGACAGCTGCTACAACACAAAGTATTAATGTTACGTCTTCCGGAAGTTATACTGTGGAAGTCACGGATGCAGGTGGTGCGAAAGCAACATCAGCAGCAACAGTTATAACTGTTGCTCCAGGAGTGATTGCTCAGGTTTCAATTCAGGCATCTGAGACTACAGTTTGTCCTGGCACACAAGTCACTTATACGGCTACATTGACCAATCCTGGTGATAATCCTTCTTATACCTGGAAGGTAAATGGTACTACCTTCGATTCAAGACCGACATTTATTTACGCTCCAGCCAATGGTGATCAAATTACTTGTACGATTTGGTCAAATGCGCCCTGTGCCAGTAATCCTGAAGTTAGTTCCGATCCAATCACAATGACCGTGACATCTGGTTTGGTTGTTGGAGTGTCGATTGAGGCTTCTGCTACAACGGTATGCCCCGGACAATCTGTAACGTTTACCCCTTTGCCAACAAACGAAGGTCAAAACCCAAGTTATGCGTGGTATATAAATAATACGATAGCATCATATGGTACAAGCTTAACTTACAATCCTCAAAACAACGATGTCGTAAAATGCACCCTTTATTCAGATGCCGCATGCGTGAACGATAATGAAAGAACAGCCACCTCCAATGAGATCTCGATAACTGTTTCTGAGCAATTACCTGCCAGTGTCACCATTTCGGCATCAGCCAACCCGGCTTGTGCCGGAACAGAAGTTACCTTTATTGCAACCCCCGTAAATGGTGGAAATGCAGCATACCAGTGGTACAATGGAACCAGCCCGGTGGGCGATGGTAATGCAACCTATTCTTACATTCCGGAAGCAGGAGATGTGATTTCGGTGGTGATGACTTCCGGCCTGACAAGTTGTGTTACCAACTCCCCTGCCACGTCAAATTCAATCGTCATGCAGGTGGATGAAGTGTTACCGGCCAGTGTCACCATTTCAGCATCGGCCAACCCGGTTTGCGCCGGAACAGTAGTAACCTTTATTGCAACCCCCGTAAATGGTGGAAATGCAGCATACCAGTGGTACAATGGAACCACCGCAGTTGGCGATGGCAATGCAACCTATTCTTACATTCCGGAAGCAGGAGATGTGATTTCTTTGGTGATGACTTCCGGCCTGACTACTTGTGTAACCAACTCCCCTGCCACATCAAATTCAGTCCTCATGCAGGTTGACGATGTATTACCTGCCAGTGTCTCCATTTCGGCATCGGCAAACCCGGTTTGCTCCGGAACAGAAGTAACCTTTACCGCAATTCCGGTTAATGGTGGAAATGCAATTTACCAGTGGTACAAGAATGATATTGAAGTTACGACAGCAGAATCATATAGTTGTATTCCTGAAAATGGCGATGAAATTTATGTGGTTATGAACTCAAGTTTTGCTTGTGTTTCAAATCCAATAGCTACATCGAACACTATTCAACTTGAGGTATATTCAACCGGGCAATGGCTTGGTTTTACAAACGATTGGAATGATGCCTCAAACTGGTGCGGAGGGATACCCTCCCCTACTACTGATGTTCTTATTCCTGAAGGAGTTGTGAAACCAGTTATTGGAGTGACTGTTGAAGCGACATGTCGAAACATCGATATTGCCCAGGGGGCAAGCTTGACCATTGAGTCGAATGAAACCGGTACTGGTTCATTTATTATTTCAGGAACAGTTTCGGGTCCGGGATTAGCTTCTGTGCAGCGTTACATGACAACTGATGCCTGGCATATCGCATCATCACCGGTTTCAGGACAGAGTATTTCAGATTTTCTTGCTACAAATGTCAATGTTGCTCAGGATGTCGACAATAATTCAATCCGGGGAATGATGGATTACAATCCGCAAGTCAACAATTGGAATAGCTTTTTCACCAACAGTACATCAGGAAATCTGGAACCTGGAAAGGGATTCTGTATCCGCAACGATGCCAATGGTGCAATAAATTTCACAGGAACTTTAAATGCTGGATTTCAATCAGTTTCCGGGCTAATTTCTGAAAAATGGAACTGTATAGGCAATCCGTACACTTCAGCAATCGGAGTTAACAATTTAAGTTCGGGCACCGAGAATTTTCTAGAACAGAATGCTTTAAATCTTGATCCTAATTTTGGAGCAATTTATATTTGGGACAATCCTGACGAAAACAATGGAATCTGGGGTATTTATACCATAATTTCAAATACACCTGATCCTTCACCGGGCGGATTTGACATTCAGCAAGGACAAGCTTTCATGGTTAAAATGGATAAATCAGCAAATTCGGTAAACTTTAATTCGAATATGCAGCTGCATAACACAAATGTGCAATTTAAATCGACCAACAGATTGTGGCCCTCAATCAGGTTAAATGTTTCGTCAGGCAATCAGCATTCTTCGACTCTTATTGCTTTTAACCATGAAATGAGTAAAGGATTGGATCCGACATACGATGCAGGGTTACTGAAAGGATCTGCGGATCTTTCAATATATTCATTTTTGGTCGAAAATAATGGAATTCCATTTGCCATTCAGGCTTTACCTGAAAATGAAAATAACAACCTGGTTATTCCTGTTGGTTTAGATTTTAAGTCAGGTGGTGAGATAACCATTTCATCTGAATTATTTAACCTTCCACAGGAATGCCTGGTAATACTGGAAGACAAATCAAACAAAACATTTACTGATCTTTCGAAGAAAGTATATACAACTTACCTTGATGTCAATTCAAGTATAGCTGATCGGTTCCTGCTACACACTTCCTATCTGACAACAGGATCAGGATTGGATATATCCGACATAAAATTAAATGCTTTTAGTATTCGGAATGTTGAAATCCGAATTAATGGAAAGGTAAGTAAAAAGGCTGTTGCAACGCTTTTCGACATTCAGGGAAGAACGGTTTTGATAAAAAATCTGGATGAGGGAAGTGTGAATGTGATACAAACTCAAAACATTAAAACTGCTGTATACCTGTTATTAGTTAATGACAACGGAAAATTACAGAGCTTTAAAATCTATATGAAAGAATAGTTTTCAATTATCTAATTCAATAATTAAATTCATATGAAAAAGAAAATTGTAGAAATCGCAAAAAAAGAAATTGCCGAATTCGAAGAAAAAAAGATATCCCGTAAAGATGCGATTAAAAAGACCGGGTATATGGCACTTTCTGCTGCCACGATGATGATTCTGGTAAATAACGCAAAAGCACAAACCAGCTCTGATGCGCCAGCTCCACCTCCATCATGTCCGGACAAACCAAGCGGCAACGGACCATGGAAGAAACATAATTAAACCTTCCTACAAAAGCCTGATTTCAAAAATGAAATCAGGCTTTTTGCATATTTCGGACATACAATTGTCTTTAAAGAATCATCCAGTTTGAATGGAACGAAAAAGAAAATTTTCAAGCCAAAATTAACAAAATCAAGATTAAACATCATGCCCAAATTATTCAAACCAGCTGAATAATTCCTTTATATATTATTCAATAAAGTTTTCAAATAGATTGTAAATCTGAAAGTTAATTTTCAAAATCAGATTAATAAATAATACCAAAATGTTAGTTAAACTCATGAGACAAAAACATTTTACAACATCTGTTGTTTGAACATTTGATGATCCTATAAAACAAAACAATATGATTCTTGGACTTTTAAAAGAGCACGATGATGAAACCCGTGTGGCATTGCTACCTGAAAATGTAAAAGTTCTGGTTGACCTCAAGGTGAATGTTCTGGTTGAAGAAAAAGCCGGTGAAAAAGCCTTTACCTCGGATGCCAAATACCAGGAAGCCGGTGCCGAAATTGGTTCTTTAAGGACAATTTTTGAGAAAGCCGATATCCTGCTTCAGATTCATCCCCCTTCATCCGAAGATATTGAAAGAATCAATCCGGGTCAGGTTTGGATCAGTGCGTTCAATCCGCTGTGGGAAACAGCCCTGGTGAAGCTTTTTCTTGAAAAAGGAATCACTTCTTTTAGTCTCGATTCAATTCCCCGCAGTTCACGTGCTCAGGCAATGGATATCCTTTCATCGATGGCAACAGTTTCCGGTCATAAAGCGGTGCTTGAAGCGGCTTTAAAGTTACCAACCTTTTTCCCGATGTTCATGACTGCGGCAGGCACAATTCGGCCAGCCAATGTTCTGGTTCTTGGTGCAGGAGTTGCCGGACTTCAGGCTATTGCCACTGCCCGGCGTCTTGGAGCTCAGGTTCAGGCTTTTGATGTTCGTTCCGCAGCAGCCGAGGAAGTTAAAAGTCTTGGGGCAAAATTTATTGAAGTGGAAGGTGCTTCGGAAGATAAAGCTGCAGGTGGATATGCGGTTGAACAATCCGAAGATTTTAAACGGAAGCAGCAACAAGCTATCAACGATCATGCTGCAAAATCGAATGTGATAATCTGTACGGCACAAATACCCGGAAGAAGAGCTCCGTTACTATTGCCAAAAATTGCGGTCGAAAATATGGTTCCCGGAAGTGTTATTATCGATCTGGCAGCATCTTCAGGAGGAAATTGCGAACTGACCAAAGACAATGAAACAATCATACATCATGGAGTAACTATCGTTGGGCAATCGAATTATCCGGCTCAAATGCCACTGGATGCCAGCCGGATGTTTGGTAAAAATGCACTTAATTTCCTGAAACTGATCATCGGATCTTCCGGGGAGCTGCATCTGAATTTCGAAGATGATATTGTGAAGGGAACCTGTATTACCCATCAGAAAGAGATCTTCAACGAACGTGTAAAATCGATCATTAACAACGCTTAAAATCAACGTTATGGAACAAATATTATATTTTTTCTTTTCCTATAAAGAAGCCATCTTCATCATTGCCTTATCCATTTTTCTGGGAATTGAAGTGATTTCACATGTGCCCGCGGTTTTACACACTCCGCTCATGTCAGGTGCAAATGCCATCAGCGGAGTTATTATTATCGGAGGAATCATTCTGGTCGGACATGCTGATTTATCAAAGTTTTCAGTGACATTACTGTTGGGTATTCTGGCCCTTATTTTCGGAACTTTAAATGTTGTTGGCGGATTTGCCGTTACTGACCGGATGCTTGAAATGTTTAAAAAGAAAAAAAAGTAGAAAATCATGGATAAAATTATCGGAAAAGTTAACGGACTGGAGATTACCCTTGGCGATAGCCTTCTTGAACTAAGTTACCTGATTGCTGCTTTATTATTTGTTTGGGGTTTAAAACTTTTATCTCATCCTGAAACCGCCCGCAAAGGAAATCTTTGGGCTGCCGGAGGCATGGGATTGGCCATGCTCACGACTCTTTTATTGCATAAAGATCACGCCGGAAATGGAATTTCACTTACAAATGTCTGGATTATTTTGGCAGCGATTGGTGTTGGTTCAGTAATCGGCTGGATCGTGGCAATGAAAGTAAAAATGACAGCTATGCCTCAGCTTGTTTCATTGTATAATGCAACCGGTGGGGCTGCATCTGCGTTGGTCGCTTTGCTTGAATATCCAAACGCTGTTGCAGGAAATATCAGTTCGATTCTTGTCACGGTTTTGGGACTTGTAATTGGTGCCATTGCCTTTAGCGGCAGTATGATTGCTTACGGGAAACTTGATGGGAAGGTGAATGACCTGACCGGCAAACACATGACTTACATCAACATTGCATTGTTGATAATTACGCTGGCATTGGCTGTATTTATTATTGCTTCACCCAATCCTCCTGCAGAAATGAGTTGGGCAATTTATACCCTGTTTGCCATTGCATTACTTTACGGTGTTTTGTTTGTGATGCCAATTGGTGGCGCCGATATGCCGGTTGTAATTTCATTACTGAATGCTTTAACTGGTATTGCTGCTGCCATGGGTGGTTTTATTTATTCAAACGAAGCCATGATTTTGGGAGGTATTTTGGTTGGAGCTGCCGGAATGATTCTGACTCTTTTAATGTGCAAAGCCATGAACCGGTCGTTACTTAATGTAATTATTGGAGCATTTGGCGGAGGTGGTGCGTCAATTGTAATGGAACAGGGTACGATCAAGGAAATACAACTTAGCGACGCCGCTATTTTATTAAGTTATTCACAAAAAGTAGTGGTTATTCCCGGATACGGACTGGCTGCAGCACAGGCGCAGCACATGGTGCACGAATTAGACACCTTTTTGGAAAGCAAAGGAGTAAATGTTCGGTATGCCATTCATCCTGTTGCCGGCCGAATGCCCGGTCACATGAATGTACTGCTGGCCGAAGCCGACGTTCCATACGAGCAGTTGGTCGAAATGGATTCAATCAATCCGGATATGCCAAATGTAGATGTTGCAATTATCATTGGAGCAAACGATGTGGTGAATCCTGCGGCTTATGATGATCCGTCAAGTCCGATATACGGAATGCCGATCATTGATGCCCATCTGGCAAAAAACATCATCATCATGAAACGTGGTATGGGTAAAGGTTATGCCGGTATCGAAAACTTCCTGTTTTTCAATGATAAAACCAGGATGCTTTTTGGTGATGCAAAGAGTACGCTTCAGAAACTGGTGAACGAAATGAAAAGTATTTAAAATTTAAACGATTATTTTTCAGGAGTATAAAAGAAATCGTTTAAATTCAATGTAGTCAAAACCGATATCCGGATTTCGAAAATTATACTTTCAGAAATAACTAATTTGATTTGAATTGGTCAGGAAATTCCTTACAAAATCGAATTTATGAAATCACTCTTTTGTATAATGTTGATTTTAAATTAATTATTAACTGTTTTTAACTTAAATAAACAGATAATGGCTGTTTAAAAGCCTATATTTGCGATTCTAAAACTTTTCGGGTATTTATACGTTTAATTCTCTGTGACTTACCGTTAAATTCAACAAAAGGTAAACCAAGTGTATGTTTATTTGATTTCAATATTTTGGAACAAGATAAAATACTTCAGTTTTTAATGATCTTCAAATCATATTCGATGAAATGATCATGTTTTATTATCCGGAGTTAAAGTTTAGAAAATGCCATGAGTTATTAAACAACATAATAGAAAGGAAAACAACATGTACGAAAAGAAACAGCCAACTTTTAATACTCCTGATTTAACAAAAATGCAGGAAGTTATTATCGATGTTAAAACCAGAATTTATATCCCGGTTGGTGCTGATCCAAAAGAAGCGATTAGCCGCTATAAAACAAGATTGGAAAATAAGAAAATCTGATTTTTTCCGACAGCAGATTGCTGCTGTCAAGATAAAATAACAATGCAGTCCGAACAAGGCTGCATTTTTTGTTTTCAACATGTTGGATGAATACCAGTTTGCATAACAAACACATGTTCTGATCAGATTATGAATTTATTTCTCTTCAAATTCTTGCCTGAACAGGAATCTATTTTTCGTTCAACTTGATAAACTTTTCATTTAAAAGTATATTCGCAATCCTAAAATCCGGTATATGTCAATAATAACTCCTGAAAATCATCTGGTACTTTTTACGGTAATTGTTGGTGCAGCGGCATTGGGAATTTGGTCGGAACATAAAAAATGGTTTGGCAAAGTTTCCGGAATCCTGATAACTATGGTTTTGATGTCTGTTTTATCCATGTCAGGAGTGGTGCCTGTTGCTTCAAATCCTTTGGTTAAAGTTGGAGTTTATGAATTAATATTCAGCTATTTTATTCCGCTTGCAATTCCGATGATGCTCATGGGCTCAAACATTATCCGAATTATCCGTGAAGGTGGAAAATTGCTTATCGCTTTTATTATTGGAGCTATTGGAGTAGTCCTGGGAAGTTTTATCGCCTTTTATTTAATTGATTTGGGTGCCGACTCCGGAAATGCTGCCGGAGTAATTTCTGCTACATTGATTGGTGGAAGCATGAATTTTATTGCTACTGGCGAAATTCTGAATTTCAGCACCCATCCCCTGTTTTCGGCAACCATCGCCATCGATAATTTTGCCGCAAATGCCTATATTCTTCTCTTATTCATTATTCCTTCCATAAGTTTTCTTGCCCGGTTCTTTGTCAGTCCCAAACCGGAAAATCTCAAGGCTTCAGAAAAAGGTTCAATCGGGGAAATTTATCCGATCACCATGGAACGAATTGCCATTTCAGTTCTTCTGGCAGCATTGATTGCCGGCATTGGAACACTTATTTCTGATCTGATCCAGAAACAATTTGCTACACGAATGAGCACGGGTATATTAATTATCACCATACTTTCTGTTCTGGTGGCAAACTTATTTCCTAAAAAGCTGAAAAAAATCGAGGATACTGCGTTCGCAATTGGATTGTGGATGATGTATGTATTTCTGGCTGCAATTGGAGCATCAACCAATCTAGGAGACATGCTTCATGTTGGACCGGCAGTATTGGGATTCTACCTTATTATTCTGTTTGTCCATTTTATCGTTTTGCTTTCGTTGGCAAAACTTTTTAAACTAGATGTCTACGAGGTAATTATCTCTTCCGCGGCTAATATTATGGGACCTTCGGTTGCTGCGCCAATGGCTGCATCACTGGGACAAAAGAAATTAATCACACCCGGAATTCTGGTTGGAATTTTAGGTTATGTAATAGGCACTTTTATTGGTGTGTCAATCGCCATGTTTCTGAATTGATATTTTTCAAGAATCCATTTCATATCATCCCGGAAATTTGTATTCTTTATGCCTAAATCCTTTTCCTGAGATAAATTGTCAGGAGAATTAGCATGATTTGTTCTTATTGGATTGTTAAAACAGCGTTGGAGCTAACATTTACCTTATAACCTTTTCCCGGAACAAAATTACCGATGGTATTTCGCCAACCACCATATTTTCTCATATTTTCGATCGTATTTCCCAGTTCATCCTGAACTTTTACAAGTACATTCTGATCGATTAAAGACTGAACGATTTGCATTCCGTCAGCAACACTGGTCTGTGGAAATGAAATAAAGTTCCAGCCTGAATTCAATGGAATATCAAATGGCAAAACAAGCTTCCTTCCTGAAACTTGCACAGTACAATTAGTTGTCAGGCTAATGACATAAGCTTCTGTATTTTCGAGGTTACCAATGTTATTTGTCCATTCCCTTGTTCTCTTCGACATTTCCCAGGTATTTCCTAATTCATCCTGAACTTTAATCAAATAACCCTGATCAAAAACCGATTTGAGAATATCACTCATTTGTGGTTTTGTAGGTTTAATATAAGTCGAAAAAAGATTCGTTCCCTTTATCAGTTCAATGGTTTGAACCACTTCAGTCAGGCTGGTTAATTCGACCACAGAAGTAGCACCGGCACTAAATTTACCAGTTGTCAACCACGATGAAATATCATTTCGGTAAATAATTGCACTTACAATCATTTCTTTTTGGCTGGCATTATCCCAAAACTTAAAGATTACTGAATCATTTTCCAAAAATCCGTTGTCCGCTCCATCACTTTGAGATGCAGTAAAAAGGAGAAATGTAGTGTTGTCGGCCGGATTTATTTCTATGGACAAAGAAGCGGCTCCAACACAGAGAGAACCGCTAAAAACAGCAATTTCATCATCAACTGAAAGCGGAAGTTCATCAAGAACCGCAGAAACAACCATAAAATTCATATGATTTTGTCCATTTTCGCCCTGCCATACAGAAGTAAAATGTGAAGTTGAATTCGCTGCTTCCATTCCATTTGTATAGAAACAAACGGAAATAAACATCAAAAATGCAGGAAGTAAAACACGTTTAGCAATCACTTTGTCATTCTTTTCCATGATGTGTTTTATTAGTTTGTTTTTCAGGAATAACTGTAATTTGATTGAACTGTCTGCAATACTAAATGAGGACAAAAATCCCCGGATCGATCAAATCCGGGGATCTTAACAATTTAACCAAACCTATTTAATTAATTGACTATTAATTTTTGAATATTTTCAACCGATCCGTACCTGGTTTTCACAAAATAGATTCCTGCTGATTGTGCTTCCAGATTAAAATCTTCTGCGAATCCTGAAATCAGACGAGAAGCAACTTTTCTGCCCGTAATATCCAGAATGTCAATTCTGCTTCCCTGTTCAGGTAATTCAGAAAAACGAACGGTAACGTGCCCTACACTTGGATTTGGGTACACCTCAATCTTAGTCATACTAAGTTTGTTTTCAATTCCTGTGGTCGACGATTTCAATTTAATCAGGGTACTGCTGTTTTTCTCAAATACCATCTGACCACTTACAAGTTCAAATTCAATCGGCAGTTCATTACCTGACTGTTTGCTCCACTGGTAAATTTTAATTGAATGACCATCCAAAAATCCATTTGGAAAGAGGTTATCAGTCAAAGAAGATGAAATAAGGCTGGCGTTACCTTGTTCCAGATGATCCGCAGTTAGTTTAATTGTTCCAACACAGGTTTGGCCATCAAACGCTGCCAATTCATCCCCTGCCGACAAGCCAGCCTCATTCAGGCCAACCATATTAATATTCATATGATCGGTTCCATTTCCTTCGGCACTACTAAAAAAATATTCAGTATTTACCGATGTTTGTTTTACAAATGCAGATTTCAGATAATTTTCCAGAATGGTCAAAGTTGCATTTGCATTAACTTTAATTTTATATGCTTTACCACTGGAGAAATTGCCAATGCCATTTTTCCAACCACCAAATATTCCCCAGTCTTCAATCGAATTTCCGGCCTCGTCCTGAACTTTTACAAGAACATTTGCATCAATTAAGGGCTGAATTACAGAAATTGCATTAACCTCGTCGGTTCGCGGAAAAGAAACAATGTTCCAGCCAGCTTTCAGCGCTATGTCCAGAGGTAATACTACCGGACGACCGGTAACATGAAGGGTACAATTATCAGCTACTTTAATCTTATAACCTTCGGTTTTTTGTATCGATCCTACATTGTTGATCCAACCACCAAAGGCTCCCCAATCTTCCAGCGAATTTCCAGCTTCATCAAGCATTTTTACCAGTAAAGCCAGATCACGAAGAGGTTTGGTAACAATTGCAGCATCTGCATTTGAAGGAGTAACATAGGAAGATATCAAATTGTATCCTTTAAGCAAGGTATAGTTTTGGGTAAGTTCGACGTATGAAACCAACTCAACTACAGCTGTGGCACCAGCTGTAAATTTTCCGTCAACCGACCAGTTTGAAACGTCATTCCTGTAAGAAACAGCTTTCATAGTCATTTCTTTTTGATTCAGATCATCCCAAAATTTGAAAATAATAGCATCATTGGCAGTAAATCCATTGCCTGTACCATCGTCCTCTGATGCTGAAATATTTACAAAAGTTGTGTTGTCTGCTGGATTGAGTGCTTTTGTTAATTTAGTAACTCCAACACATTTTGTTCCGCTGAAAACAGCTATCTCATCATTAATTTTTAACTGAAGATCCTCCAGAGTTGCTGAAACCACCAAAAAATTCATGTGATTTTGACCATTTTCTCCCTGCCACACAGTAGTATAATGCGAAGTACCTGCAAAACTCAAAGAAGAGAGCATAGCAAGAACAATAAACATAAAAGTACTTTTTCCAATTGTTTGGTAAAATCGTTTCATCTTGTTGTATTTTAAATAATAATTACTGAACTTTAAATCACTCTTCCCCTTACCACTCTTCCAATAAAATTCAATCAATAATTAAACTAAAAAAGGTATCTGTCAGGAATCCAAATAATTTTCAGCTTTTAATGGCTTATTAAAAATTGTTTTATTCAGATAGTATCCAGAATTTTCAAACGATATACCAAGAATTCAAATTAGAAAATCCGATACTCGCACAAAGAACATAAAATACATAATATGAGCAACTTAACTCATATTTATATTCACAACAAATTAGAACAATTTCTAATTGCACACAATTAATTCTAATTTCCACTACAATTTATCGCACAAATGTGCGGCTAAATTCGGACAAATAGATCTGATAATAAGGGAGATGAAGGATTCGTTCAGAAATAGAAACTCAAAGGAAGAAAGCTTCTGGAATTTTACGTGAAGTTTCGTTTTTGTATTTTACTTTCGGATAACCAACCAAAAGGGAAGCATAAACCTGATGCCCGGCAGGAATACCAAATTTCGGATTAATCTTACTTTTCTTTCCCATCGCTTTTGCAATAAACCCGTTAAAACAAGTTCCCAGCCCCAGGGTATTGGCATAAATCGAGGTATAAGTCGCCCAGATGTTGGCGTCTGCTTCAGCCATTCCGGTTTTCGAAACAACTCCATGAAACAATAAAACTGCCGGTGCATGATGGCAAATCAGAGAGTCATTGGTTTTTCTGAGCTCAACAAAAGAGTCTTTATAACGTTTCAGCGTATCAATATTGAGTGATGGTGCAAAAATCCGGATAAATGGACTAACCCATGGTGAACATACCAGGGAAAATAATTTAATCAGGGCATCAGCACTCAGGTCATTCAGAATTTGTACTTTTTCTTTTGATCGTACAATTGTGATTTGTATTGGTCTCGCATTGCTGGCCGAAGGATAATGTTTCATATTGTCAACCAGTTGCAGTAAAACTTCATCCGGAACTTCTTTGGGCAAATAACTGCGACATGTTCGTATTCCGGCCGTCAAATTTCTGAAATCTTCCGGAGAAACAGAATGGGGCTGAAGCGGAAAGATGTCACTAAAATCAGGTGATACTGCCATTTCCGGGCAAATGGCCACACAATGTCCGCAATGAATACAGGCATCCGAAATTTCTCCTGTTTCGATGGTAATTGCCGTTGCCGGACAATCTTTCACACATTTTAAACAACGGGTACATTTTTTTGGATCGATTACAGGCATAACTATTGATTTTGGGAACTCAAAAGTACAAATGATGCCGGCTTACACAATAGAAACAATAGAAACAACCAAAACCAGTCAAACGATACTAATCAAGGAAACCAACCGTCATTCTCCTACCCTTTTACTTCGGATTTTCGAATCGTTGTTTCAGGGTATTTATTTCTGAAGTCAAAATTTTTAATTGCATAGTTACCTGACTGTCGGTTAATTGTGATTCGGTAATTTCTTTGCTGATGTAATGCACGAATTTCCAGACTTCGCGGATTTCGGTGGCCCCCAACTGATACGGCTGATACGCCGGATTGAGCGAAATCAGTTGAAAATGCCCGTGTTCGGCCAGCTCGTTTTTCAACTGTTTAAAAACCAGTCCTTCATTCAGGGTCAGCACCACATACAATTCTCCTGATTTGATTTCAGTCCAGTCGGGTACAAATTCTCCGGTAATCCAGGCGCCGTCAGGAATAGGAAGCATCGAATCGCCACTGATCTGGAACGTCCGGTATTTTCGTTCAGACGATAAAAACGGAAGCTGGAAAACCGGCAATTCCGAAATGTATTCCGGATCGGAAAATCCATTGGTATAACCAGCTTTTGCTTTTTCTGAAACCAGTTCAATGTTATCGCGGTTCTGCCGGTCGACGGTCGTGGCCATCACCCGCAGGTTGCTGCCTTTCAGGAAAACATCCTGCCCGTGTTCCAGTTCGTAAAGCTGACTTTCGCGAAGTTTAGCCAGATCAACACGTAATAAGGTATCAATTGCCACATGAAAATAATCGGATAAGATAACCAGCGACTGAATGCTGGGGCCTGATATTCCATTCTCGTAGTTATTCAGGGTCGACCGTTTTATTTCCAACGCCAGGGCCAGCTGATCCTGTGTCAGCTTCTTGCGGTTTCGTAAAAATTTAATGTTCGAATCGAAATACATATTTGGTAGTTTAAATACAATTGATTAAATTACAATCGTTAAATTTGATTAAATAACAATCAAATATATGAAACTGAAACTGAAATACAAAAGATTGAGTTTTTTTTTATACTGAAGATGATCAACAACAGAAACAACAACGTCCTGAAGGGACAGTACAATCCAGCCCGGGGCAACGCCCCGGGAATAAATACAAGTAGAAAAATCGTCCGCGCGATCGTGGTTCTCAGCGGGCAACCGTTGTTTCGGACGAAAAAAAACAAACTCATGTTTACCCGAAAATAATGAAATGCAATTCCGTCCGAAAGAAGTTTCTCACATTAATATCATGTTCTCGCGGACGGTTTTCATTTATC
>JBASYJ010000153.1:0-13492 GCA_049277435.1 Prolixibacteraceae bacterium | reverse complement strand
CTGAAACAGATCAACAGCCAGTTCATGCAGCTTCAGGCGCGTGGTGAAGGTGGAATCGACCGGGTCCGGACCATTGTCGATCAGGATATCAAACCCGATCTGGAAAATATCGACGGAATTGCTGCGGTTAACGTTTATGGTGGAAAACAAAAGTCAATCGAAATCATTCTGGATACCAAAGCCTGTGATGCCTACCACATAACGCCTGGAAGAATCCGGTCGGTCCTTTCGCAAAACTCGAGTTCGCGCACCTATGTGGGTAACCTGAAAGAAAAAACGGTTCAGTATTTTGTACATGTTACTGCCGAATATGATAAAGTTGAAGACATTGAAAACCTGGTTGTCGCAACCGGACCTATTCTGCTGAAAGATGTTGCCGAAGTTCGTTTTGGCGTGAAGGAAGAAACTTCGTTCAGCCGTGTGAACGGGAAAGATGCCGTCATGATTACGCTGATCAACGATTCGCAGGCCAACCTGATTGAACTTTCGCAATCGACCCGCAAGGTGGTGGAAGAGCTCAATGAAAAGATGGCATCCAGGGAAATCGAAATTGCCGAACTCAGCAACTCGGCCGACCAGATGGAAACCAACATCGATCAGATCATGCAACTTGCCCTGATTGGCGGGATCATGGCCATTTTTGTACTTTGGATTTTCCTGAAGAACTTCCGGATTGTGGCTTTCATCGCGCTGGCCATACCGATTTCAATCTTAACCTCGTTCAACCTCTTTTATGCTTTTGGAATCACCATCAACAGTCTGACTTTGGTTGGAATGGCGCTGGCCATCGGGATGTTGCTCGATAACAGTGTGGTGGTGCTCGAAAATATTTACCGGCTGGCCGGGAAAGGGCACCCTCCCTTGCAGGCAGTAGTTCAGGGAACGACTGAAGTATGGCGCTCAATTGTAGCTGCAACCCTTACCACGATTGTGGTATTCCTGCCTTTCGTTTTCTCGAAAAATTTCATGATCGAGATGCTCGGCTTCAATGTGGGTGTTTCCATCATTTCAACGCTGGTTGTTTCGTTGCTGGTGGCTTTGCTCCTGGTTCCGATGGCTTCGTATGCCCTGCTGAAACGTCAGGTTGCCAAAAATATTTTCTACGAAAAAGTAACCACCAACATGCGCATGGTTCAGGTTTACCTTGTTTTCCTGAAGTCGTGCATGCGTAATCCGGCCGGAACCATCATCGGGGGAGTCACTTTGTTCTTTTTGGTAGTGTTTATCAGTCTGGCTGTGAGCATCAGTTCGCTTCAGGAAGTGGAGAACAAGGAAATACGGCTGTATGTAACCATGCCTTCCGGATCGTCGCTCGAAACCACCGATAAAACCGTTCAGGAAGTGGAGAAAAAACTCGAAGACCTGGCCGAAAAACTGGATGTGGTGAGCAACATCGAAGAAGAAGAAGCAGTGGTGACCATTAAACTGAAAGATGATTTTGAAAAAGTGGCCGACCGTACGTTTGCTGAAGTAAAAAACGACATCAACGACCGGACCAAAGGAATTAAGGCTTCATCGATTTCGTTTACCCAAACGCAGAGTACACGCAGTTTTCAGGGTGGAAGCCGCAACATGATGGGCAGTTTCCAGAAAATGATGGGAATCGGAACCGACGAGGAAAAGATTGTTCTCAAAGGTCAGGATTTCAAACAGCTGCAGGCCGTTGGCGAAGACCTGAAATATTTCATCGATCAGCTCGAATCGGTTAATTCAGTCAATCTGAACATTTCGGATAACCGGCCTGAAGTACACCTGTATTTCAATCCACTGCTGATGACCGAATACAACATTTCCCTGAATAACGTTCTTTCCGAGATCAATTCATTCTCGAAAGAAATATCAACCGGAATTCAGTTTAAACAGGGAATCGACGAATACGAAATCATCATCACCCAGAAACCGCTGGTTGAAGGCGTGGAAGAAAAAACCGACCGCAACATGGAGGAACTGAAAATGCTTCAGGTTAATGATGCTGCCGGCGGTATTCACGATCTTCAGGATTTTACCAACATTGTTTATGCCAGCGGACTTTCAGGAATAAACCGGGTAAATCAGGAAAAACAGATTGAGGTAAATTACCGGTTTGTGAGCGAAGCCAGCAGCTCGAAAGATCTACTGACTGCTTACCGCTACGAAATCGACGAATTGGTTGCCAACTACAACCTGCCCTCGGGTGTGGCTGCTGAAGTGATTCACGACGAGACCGATTTCTCGGAATTCTATTTCCTGATCGGTGCGGCCATTTTGCTCATTTTTATGATCATGGCTTCGGTGTTCGAATCGCTTGCCACTCCATTCGTATTGCTCTTTTCGATTCCACTGGCCGCCATTGGCTCGCTGATCGCTTTGATTATCACCAACAACAGTTTGCTGAATTCAAATACTTTAATCGGTTTCCTGATCCTGCTCGGAGTGGTAGTGAACAACGGAATCATTCTCATCGATTACACCAACATCCTTCGCAAACAAGGCTTCCGGCGGGCCCGTGCCCTGATGACAGCCGGTTTGTCACGCGTGCGCCCGATCCTGATCACAACCATTACCACCATTGTGGGGATGATGCCACTTGCCCTGGGTGATGCAGAATATGTGAGCGCCATCGGTGCCCCGTTTGCAATTGTGGTCATCGGCGGGTTGGCGCTCAGCACCATGCTTACCCTCATCTTTATTCCAACTTTTTACTCCGGACTCGAAAATGCGATTGAATGGTTTAAAGAACAGAGCCTTCAGATAAAAATAATCCAGATTGTGCTGATGACCGGGGCTTTCGTTCTGGTTTACCTGAATATTGATTCCGGATTGTGGCAAATGCTCGATTTTGTCCTGATTGTGATTCTGATTCCGGGCACCACCTGGTTTGTTCTGAACAGTCTTCGGAAGGCCCGTACCAAACTAATCGGCGAAGAAGAACGGATCGGAATTACGATTCAGAACCTGGTAAAAATATACGATCGTGAAAGCAAATTTTCACGCGAATGGGAATCCGGACTAAAAATACGCCGCCGGGCCGGTCTCGAAAAACTGTACCACAAACTGGCAGAATTTGATTACCTGATCTGGCAGATTCCGGTAGTAGCCTTCCTGGTTTATTTTACCTTTTTCTACCTTGAGTCGGCGTTCTGGTCGCTGATTTTATCGGTCGCCATTGCCGGCCTTCTGCAAAGTATGTGGAAACCGGTTGGTTCATTCCTGAATTTCAGGGCAGAAAAAAACGGAAAGAAACGTTCTCTGAAAATATTCCGCTGGGTAAAGACTTTTCTTTTCTGGGTTTTACCGGCCATCGAATTGATCCTGATCTGGCGAATTACCAAGACCATCGGATTCACCGTTACTTTCGGTGTGTTGTGGTACCTGGCTCTGGTTATTTCGGTCACCTCGAAAAAATTGTATCAGGAAAAAGTGAACATCGACCGGATAACCGGACGATTTGGAAACATGCGCCGCGGACTATTGCGATTGGTGAAACAAATTCCGGTGATCGGAAAACAGCATCAGCCTTTCAAGGCACTGAACGGTGTTTCGCTGCAAATCAGCACCGGAATGTTCGGTTTGCTTGGCCCGAACGGCGCTGGTAAATCGACCATGATGCGCATCATCTGTGGTATTCTGGAACAGAGCTACGGCAAAATATGGATCAACGGAATCGACACTCAGGAAAAACGTGAAGAATTGCAGGGACTGATTGGCTATCTTCCTCAGGAATTCGGGACCTACGAAAATATGCCGGCCGAAGATTTTCTGGATTATCAGGCGATACTGAAAGGATTATCGGATAAAGATGAACGCAAACAACGCATCGAATATGTGTTGAAAGCGGTTCACATGTGGGAAAAACGAAGCGATAAGATCGGTTCATTTTCAGGAGGGATGAAACAGCGGATCGGGATTGCACAGATTCTGCTTCACCTGCCAAAAATACTGGTGGTTGACGAACCAACTGCGGGACTTGATCCGCGCGAACGAATCCGTTTCCGGAACCTGCTGGTAGAACTTAGCCGCGAACGAATCGTGATTTTCTCGACACACATCATCGAAGACATTTCGAGCTCGTGTAACCAGGTGGCCGTAATTAACCGCGGAAAAGTAAAATACAACGGAACGCCGATGGATATGGTGCATCTGGCTAAAGATATGGTCTGGCAATTTGATGTTCCGGCGGCTGAATTCGACAAAATGGAAAACAAACAGCTGGTAACGCATCACATGAAACAGGGCGACATGATCCGGGTTCGTTTCCTTTCGAAACAGAAACCTGCCGAAGACGCGATTCCGGCCAGTCCGATTTTGGAAGATGCCTATTTGTGCCTGATCAAAGATTTGAAATAAAGGTGATTCTCGATCAACGATTGGCTATTAACGATTTATGATTTGGTTGATCGCAATCATAAATCGTTAATCTATAATCTTTGATCTGCAATCGTTAATAATCGGGTTTACAAAACATTCAGGGAGTCGTTAAATTAATTGAAAAATAAAAAACTAAAACATATGACAACCATTACAGCAAAAGAGCTAAACAACTTCGCAACCTTGTTTCATCGCATGGTGAAATATAACATGAAGGTAATTTTCGGCAACCGGTTTGTTTGGTTTGTTTTGGCAGCCATTGCCTTTTACTTCTTCATCGCGGTTACGAATATCTACGATAACAATGTGATTGACGACGGATTCATCTATGGATTGCAGATTATGCCAGGACTATTGCTCATCTTTTACCCGATGACCTTTGGAATCCAAAACGATCTGGATACCGGGATTTTGGAGATTTTATTCGGGATTCCCGATTACCGCTATAAAGTTTGGCTGGTTCGTCTGGTACTGGTTTTTGCATTGGTTTACCTGATGATGATCGGACTGACGTTTATGAGCTTTTATTTGCTTGCTCCCGTGAATATTTTTGAATTGAGTTTTAATGTGATGTTCCCGGTCTATTTCCTGGGATCGATGGCTTTCCTGTTCTCGACCATTATAAAAAATGGAAACGGAACTGCCGTAGTGATGGTCATTATTGGAGTACTCTTACTGATTTTATCCGGAATGTTAAATCGCACCATGTGGAACATCTTCCTGAATCCATTTGAAATTCCGCGGAACCTCAACGAAATGGTGTGGCAGGAAATTACCCTGAAAAACCGGATCTTTCTGGCCGTGGGTTCACTCCTCTTTGTATTGTACGGACTGTTTAATTTACAGAAAAGGGAAAAATTTATCTAAATCAAATAAGGATTCCATCTTTCAAAATGAGATGGAATCCCTGTTCTAATAAGAAGTAAAAAAAGATCGGATCTTTTGGTGTTTATTGCGTTTTTTGTACCTTCTCAATTATTTTTTCACTCCTACAATCCTCCACCTGTATAGAATTACAAATCATTCAAAACAAAATTTTCGAACTGTTTGGAATTCGTGTAATGCTCGATTTTGATCTGGCAGAAATGTATGAAACCGAAACAAAACGATTAAAGGAAGCCGTAAGACGCAATTTAAATCGTTTCCCGCCGGATTTTATGTTTGAAATTAACAGGGAAGAATATAATTCTTTAAGGACGCAGATTTCGTCCTTAAAGAATTATGGAAGAGGTCAACACAGTAAATATCTTCCATTTGCTTTTACAGAACAAGGTGTAGCTATGCTTGCCAGCATTTTGAATAGCACCAAAGCAATAGAAATAAATATTTCAATTGTTCGGGCATTTATCACATTACGACAATATGCTTTAGGATACGCTGAATTAAACCTAAAACTGGAAAATTTTATGACTGAAACCAATATGCAATTCGACGATATTTATCAGGCATTAACAGAACTTGCCAATAAAAAAGAGGAAGGAAAAATTAGAACTCCAATTGGATTTAAAAATTCCTCAAGATAATTGGACGATAAAATAAAATCCTTTTATTCCTGAACAATCAATTCAACAAAGGCATCCAGTTCGGCATCAAAATTCTGAGCAGTATAGGTTCCCAATTCTTTGAGCGCCAGCAGATTTTTGGGTGACGCGTCATCCATATCATGACTCACATCGATGGGCAGTTCCACATTCAGGCGGAAATACTGACCTTTTGCACCCACTGCTTCGAACATTTGTTTCAATTGAAAATCAACCACCTCTGAAACTCCCGACATCATGATATCAATCAGTGGTTTAACCCATTGGATCATGCCCCAGTCTTTGGCTTTGTTGTAATCATATTCTTTTTTCGAAAAACCAGTCCCGAGTGATAAAATGGCCATCTGATCCGGAGCGGTTTTGTATTCGTTATAAACTTCGGCAAACGCGCACATGGTCGGATTATTTACAAAAACACCACCGTCGATCAGCGGATAACTCACCTCGGTAACCGATTTAATATCGGAGCATTCGAAATAAGTCGGAGCTGCCGAAGTGGCACGGCCTACATCGCGGATCAGGTAATCCCAGCCTTTTTTTCTTTTGGCATCATGCTGAGTAAAAAAATGCCCCTGCCGGTGTTTAATGTCGTACGAAGTAATCAGACAAGGCTTCAGTAATTGGCTCAGCCTGGTATCGCCAAAATAATCATTCAGCGCTTTTTCAAGTTCAGAAACCGGATACATTTCATCAAAAACGCCACCCATAGTCCGGAGTTTATGCCCAAAAGGAACATTAAAAATGTCACCACCCCGTTTCAGGTAAAGATCAACAACCTGACTGGCCGAAAATTTTGGACGAAGTTCCTGTCCGGCAATTTCCTCTGCGGGAGTCAGGTAAGCCAGAGTTAAAATTCCTCCCGTGCTGGTGCCAGCAATCAGATCAAAAAAATCGGCAATACGGGCATCTGAGTTTCCGGTTTTCGTTTTCAGTTTTTCTTCCAGAATAACCAGGATCTGACCGGGAATGATTCCCCGAATTCCGCCACCATCAATCGACAGAATGCGTTTGAGTTGTTTTTTTGTTTCAGCCATGACGATGAATTTTAGTTGATTCGCAGAACGTACAGTTTTTTTATGGATTCGTACGTGCTCAACAGAATATTGTTCCTTTGCCAGGTTCTGAAATCGGATTCAGGAAATGAATAAGCAAATAAACTTTGCTACAGAAATGGGATCAGTAATTTCTAGTGCGGATGCCCAACGCGGTGGTAGGTAGTCAGATGTTTAATAATTTCATTCGTGTCATTGATAAACGATCCGTCTTCAAGCACAAGAACAGGGCAACTTTGATTTTCTTCGCCCAATAAATCAACCAAAGCCGTTCGTGGCCGTGCAAAATTTACGTACTTCACTTCCAGTTCCTTGTCAAGGTGCGTATAATACGATAACAACCCTTCTATCAAAGCACAATCCGGACAAAAATACTTCTTCCCTTCTTCCAGCGCGGCGTCCTTGAAATCAGCTTTTAGCAAGAATAATTTCTTCATTTCATCTCCAGTTTTAATGTTATTTTTTAAGGTTGAAAAAACGACATAAAGGTTAAAAAATAAGTTCCGGAAATTTGCTGAAATACTTCAATTATTTTCTTCGGATAGAATAAATTAGGATTGGATTAACCAAACGCTGGTCCTTCTCTTTTTGTGCCTGAATTTCCCGAACCACCTTCATCCCTTTGGTCACTTTTCCGAACGCCGCAAAACCTTGTCCATCGGGATTGCGTTTTCCGGCGAAGTCGAGTTCGGGCTGGTCGCCAATGCAGATAAAAAAGCTGGAAGTTGCAGAATTGGGTGTGTCGCGGGCCATCGAAACCGTACCGTTCAGATGAAGAATTCCGGTCTTTCTGGTTGTTTCGATGGGTATCGGCTCAAATTGTTTTTCCTCCGGAATTTCCCCTCCCTGAATGACCTGAATCCTGATCTTCCGGTCTTTTTCGTTTTCAGGAGTACAAACGCGAAAGAATGAAGTTGAGTCGTAAAGTTGATGGTCGACATAGTTCAGGAAATTTGTAACAGTTACCGGGGCTTTTTTCGGATAAAGTTCCATCCGGATGGTTCCGGATGAAGTTTTAATGATGCAGCCGATTGTTTTTTCTGCCTGTGTATTCAGAAAAAAAATGCTCAGTAAAAGGGTAAACAGGAAGGTTTTCATTTTCGGGATCAGGATTATTTTTTTCTCTTTTTCGAGGCTTTGGCGTGCTGGTTAAAATCAACAGCCAGATCAATCCAGCGTTTTAATTCAGCGGTATTTTTCATTCCTGAATCGTCAATCATAATCCAGCCTTTCATGGGTTTTCCGGTAAACAGCATCTCATGGCACCCCTCTTTCTCAAGGCATTCTTCATAAAGGACGGGACCAATGCGGCACATCATTTCGTCCTGAATGACGCCGACACACATTTTATCCCGAAGCATAAAACTCAAACCACCCATCATTTCCTTTTCCTCAACACCTTCCAATTCCTGAAGTTGTTCCCGAATCCGGTTTGCAAGTTGCTGATTGTATGCCATCCCCTGATCGTTTAATGAATATCAATATCGTACGGCATGCGGGCCAGGATTCCTTTTTGTGAAATCAGGCTATGTAGCTGTTCGTAATATTTGTAACCTTCGCCCAATTCGTCTTTCATGAAACCGGCTTTTGCCGATCCTGAAAATTCTTTCAGCAATTCTTCCAGCGGATCTTTCAATTTTGGAAGATTTACGATCCGGTAATTATCCAGATTAGCCATTCTTTTCGCTAAATCGATTGCTGCTGTGAGTCCGCCGTAGTTGTCAATCAGCTTGATTTCCTTCGCATTTGGAGCTGCCCAGACACGTCCCTGACCAATTTCATCAATAGCTGTTTTCTCCATTTTCCTTCCTTCGGCAACTCGTGAAATAAAGGTGTTGTAGCCTTCTTCAATCATTTGCTGCATCAGGTCGCGCTCGAAACCGCTCATCGGCCGGGTAATCGAAATCATATCCGAATGCTGGTTCGTCGTAACAATGTCAGTGGTAATTCCAAGTTTATTGGTCATCAGATTCTGAACATTGGGAATCATCCCATAAATTCCAATTGAGCCGGTAATGGTGGTGCGGTCGGCCAGAATCGTATCGGCAGCACAGGCAATGTAATAACCGCCGGAAGCAGCCACATCGCCCATCGAAGCAACAACCGGTTTGGTTTCGGCAGCCAGTTTCACTTCACGCCAGATTACTTCCGATCCGTAGGCGCTTCCTCCCGGCGAATTGATGCGCAGCACGATGGCTTTTATTGATGAATCACGACGGGCTTCGCGAATCGTTCTCGACAAATCTTCCGATCGGATATCATCTTCCGAAGTACCACTGTCGATCGCTCCCGAAGCATAAATCACCGCAATCTTATTCCGTGCCAGTCCTTTTTGTTCGCGCACTTCAGGAACTTTAACGTATTTGAAAATATCCACTGCCCGAACATCTTTGCGTTCATCTGTTCCGGTTAACCTTTTCAGGTCATCAATCACTTCATCCTTATATTTCAGGCGGTCAACCAGATTTTTTTCTTTGGCAAAATCGGCTTTCCTGAAGGTTGCAACCAGGTCAGCAATGTCGTTCAGCTGGTCAACACTCAGCTTACGTGAAACCGAAATATCGGCAAGCATTTCAGCCCAAATACGTTTCAGATACGTTTCGGTCTGAAGCCGGTTTTCGTCGCTCATTTTTTCGAGCAGGAACGGTTCAACTGCCGATTTAAATTTTCCATGACGGATAATCTGCATCTCAACCCCCAGTTTTTCAAGTCCTTTTTTGTAGAAGGAGCGTTCGCCACCCAAACCTCTGAAATCAACGGTTCCCTGCGGATTCAAAACCAGCGAATCGGCCACCGTAACCAGATAATATGCTTTCTGCGAGAACACATCGCCATAGGCATAAATAAACTTTCCGGATTCTTTAAAATCCTGCAGGGCCATCCTGATTTCCTCCACCGAGGCCATCCCCGCTTCAACATCCATCGGGTTCAGATAAATTCCCCGAATGTTCGGATCAGTTTTTGCTTTCCGCACACAGTCGAGAATATCGTTTAAACCAACCGTTTTTCTACCCTGAAAAATGCCAAAATCGAGTCCTTCGAAAGGATTTTTTCGTGCCCGGTCAACAATCTGATGATCGAATTTCAGGATAAGCACACTATTGCTTTCGATTTGAGTTGGCTCTTCGGAAACAGAAACCATCGATGAAATTATGCCAATGGTAATAAAAAGCAGGAGCAGACCTGCGATCATCACCCCAAGAATGGATGCCAGGGTAAATTTGAAAAATTGCTTCATGTTTATTTACTTGAAATTGTTTGTTTCGATTAAAATGTACGATAGATTTGTACGAATTTAGTGTTTTTGTTACAAATATGGTTTGTGTTGATTTCCTGAAAAGAGTAGAATAGATTCAAAAATGGTAACCGAGAATAAAAATATTGAGTTTAAAGAAACCTGGCGCGACGAATATCTCAAATGGATTTGTGGTTTTGCGAACGCACAAGGTGGAATTCTATTCATTGGGAAAGATGATCACGGCCATAATTCAGGACTGAAAGATGCAAAAAAGCTTTCAGAAGAAATACCGAACAAAGTTCGTGACTTATTGGGTATAATGGTCGATGTCAATCTATTGGAAAACGATGAAAAAGAATATCTTGAAATTCATGTGGAGCCATATCCATATCCAATAAATTATAAAGGACAATATCATTTCCGGAGTGGCAGCACCAAGCAGGAACTTAAAGGAAATGCCTTAAACAGATTCATTTTACAAAAAACCGGAAAGCATTGGGATAGTGTTCCCCTTCCAAATTTGCAGTTTGATGATTTAGAAAATTCAGCCTTCGAATTATTTCGTAGAAAAACAGCCCGATCGAAACGAATTGATGAAGAAACTCTTAAAGAAAACAATGAGATGCTGCTTCATCATTTACACCTGATAGAAAACGGGCAACTAAAACGGGCATCGGCTATCTTGTTTCATCCTGATCCTGAAAAATTCATTACTGGTTCGTACGTTAAAATCGGATTCTTTGAAACTGAAACCGAACTGATTTACCACGATGAGATACACGGTAATTTATTTCAGCAGGCTGATAAGACTTTGGATTTACTCCTAACAAAGTATCTAAAAGCCAGAATAAGTTACGAAGGGATTTCGAGAATCGAAACATTTCCATTTCCGGAAGCTGCCTTACGCGAAGCAGTTATCAACGCCATTGTTCACAAGGAGTACAGCAGTGGGATTCCTATTCAGATTAAAGTATTCGAAAACAAAATCAGAATTTGGAATGACGGTCAGCTTCCATCGGATTGGACTTTGGATAATCTAATTTCAGCCCATCCTTCAAAGCCAAATAATCCGGATGTGGCAAATGCCTTTTTTCGGGCAGGGATGATTGAGTCGTGGGGAAGAGGGATCGAAAAGATAATTTCACTTTGCGCACTGGATGGATTACCAAAACCAGTTTTTGACACTCGTTTTGGTGGGTTACAAATTGAATTCATCTCGAATCCCGTCGAGCCGGAACATATAACGTCGGTGAAAACGTCGGTGAAAACGTCGGTGAAAACGTCGGTGAAAATCATTCAGTTGATTAAACTAAATTCAGATCTTACTATTTCGGAAATGGCTGATAAGATTGGAATTTCAGAAAGATCTATTGAACGCAACCTGCAAAAACTTCAAAAAGAAAATAAAATTGAACGCATTGGCCCCGATAAAGGTGGTTATTGGAACGTGATTGAATAAAAATATGAGCAAACTTTATCTGTTATTGGGTGGAAATTTAGGCGATAAAAGAAAGATATTTTCTGAAGCGCTCCTTTTATTGGGCCATCGGCTTGGCACAATAACTGCTCAATCGGCTGTTTATGAAACAGAACCCTGGGGTTTCCAATCTGCGGATCTGTTCTGGAACCAGGTAATCGAAATCGCCACCATCCTTTCTCCGGAAGAGGTGCTGAACCAAACACAGCAGATCGAACATGAGCTTGGCCGGATACGAAAATCCATTCAGTACGATTCACGATTAATCGACATCGACCTGTTGTTTTACGACGATCTGATTCTAAACCGGGAAAACCTGATCCTTCCACATCCGAGGATTCAGGAACGAAAATTTGCTCTGGTACCGCTTTGTGAAATTGCCCCAAACCTGATTCATCCGGTATTTCAGAAAAGCTGTGTGCAGATTTTGGAAGCATGCAACGACCCGTTAAAAGTTGAAAAAGTGAAATAAAATACGATTTAAACAATCAAATTCAGAATTCAAATGGAAGCCTCATTCAAAAAATATACGCTTAATTTTAAACAAGCCTCCGGAACATCACGTGGTGTTTATACCACCCGCGACTCCTGGTTCATTTTTCTGTCCGACGGAATAAATACGGGCATTGGCGAATGTGCCCCCCTGCCCGGCCTGAGTATGGAAAGCCCGAGAAGAATGAGTTCGAAATTGCTCCAGGTTTGCGACGAAATTGGATTTTTCACCAAGTTTCCGCAGGACCTGAGAGAATGGCCTTCCATCGTTTTTGGATTGGAAACCGCTTTGCTCGACCTGAAAAACGGAGGAAAACAAATCCTTTTCCCTTCAGAATTTACAGCCGGAAATACCGGAATTCCGATCAACGGACTGATCTGGATGGGCACACCGGAATTTATGAAACAGCAGATCCGGACCAAGATTGAAGCCGGTTTCCGCTGCATTAAATTAAAAATCGGAGCGCTGGATTTTAACACCGAATTCGAGCTTTTAAAATCTATCCGCAAAGAGTTTTCTCCGGAAGAAATTACCCTTCGTGTGGATGCCAATGGTGCCTTTTCGATGGAAAATGTACTGGAAAATCTGAAACGTTTGTCTGATCTCAGGATTCATTCCATCGAACAGCCGATTGAAGCCGGAAACTGGAATGAAATGGCCGAATTGTGTCTGAAGTCTCCGGTACCGATTGCCCTCGACGAAGAATTGATCGGCATCACCACACATTCGGAAATGCAGCGACTGGTTGAAACAATCCGACCAGCTTTCCTGATTTTAAAACCCACTTTGCATGGCGGTTTTGCCACTTGTGAAAGCTGGATTGAACTGGCAGAAAAAAACAATACCGGTTGGTGGATTACTTCCGCCCTCGAATCGAATATCGGGCTGAATGCCATTGCACAATGGGCTTTTCACCTGAACGCTAAAAACGAACAGGGACTTGGAACAGGACAGCTTTTTACCAACAATTTCGATTCGCCGCTTGAAATTTCCGGTGATCAGTTGTGGCACCGGTCGGAGAGAAAATGGGATTTAACAAATATGAATCAGGAGGAAGAAACCGATGACTTTTTTTAGATTTTAAAATGACTGCAGCACAAACCATCCTTCTAAACGGACAACTGATTTCATCATCCGACATTGTACAAATTACTGCTGAAAAACTGGCGGTTACATCCACTCCGGAATGGGAAAAGGAACTTTTTTTATTTCTGGCAGATTGGTTTTCTGACTCGAATTTTATTCCGGCACAAACCTCAGGAAGTACCGGCGAACCAAAAACCATTGAATTACCCAAACGGGTGATGCAAAAAAGTGCCGAACGAACCATCGGATATTTTGGAT
>JBASYJ010000152.1:0-3340 GCA_049277435.1 Prolixibacteraceae bacterium | reverse complement strand
GTTTTTCGTAATCGTTGGTTTTCATACCGGTAATCCAAACCTGGCTTGCCTTTGTAGATGCGATTCGAAATGATTCGCGGCACCTCAGTTTATCCGAACCAAAAACTTTTCCGTAAATCCGGCCATTCTCATCGATGATGCATAGCGATGCAACTCCCTGCGATTTTGCATAATCTTCAGGAACAGCCATGAATTCTGGTACAAGTTCTTCAACGTAGCTGATTAATTTTTCGATTTCAGGATGTGACATGGCAGAAAGATTAAAATTGTGACTTTTTTGAGCATGTAAAAATGAATGGATAAAGTTAAACAATAATCCGTGTTTCGTTATCTTTGGCCGCATTAGCTGTATTTACAAACCAACCAACTCAAAACCGAAATGAAATTCATTCAATTTTCAGGCTTTTTAATTCTTTCTCTTTGGGCTTGTCAGACTCCGTCAAAACTTTCTCAACCAGCAAATTTGCAATGCGAATATCTTGAAAATCCAATTGGTATTGATGTTCCCGCACCACGTTTGCACTGGCAGATGAATGATAACCGGCAAGGAGCCTGCCAAACGGCCTACCAGATTCTGATCGGAACTGATTCGCTTGAAATTGCCAAAGGAACAGGTTCTGTTTGGGATTCGAAACAAATTGAGGGACCGGAAATGCTGATTAATTATGCCGGAAAGCGACTTCAGCCGTTTACCAAATATTACTGGACCGTCAGGTTGTGGGATAACGATCGGAAACAGTCTCCATTAGCTAAAATTGCAAGTTTTGAAACCGGTATGATGGAGATGACAAACTGGAATGGACACTGGATATCAGATTCGGAAGACATAAATCTGAAGCCTGCAGCCTGTTTCAGGAAACAATTTCAGCCTTCAGGAAAAGTTAAAAGCGCACGGGTTTATATTGCCGCTGCCGGTTTATACGAGCTTTCCATCAATGGACGCCGTGTTGGTAATCATCGGCTCGATCCGATGTACACGCGTTTCGACCGCCGGACTTTATATGTGACTTACGATGTAACTTCTTTCCTGAATGCGGATTGGAATGCGCTTGGTGTTTTGCTCGGAAATGGCTGGTACAATCATCAATCTACTGCCGTTTGGAATTTTGACAAAGCTCCGTGGCGTGCCCGTCCTAAATTTTTGCTGGATCTGAGAATTACTTATGACGATGGAACAGAAGAAGTCATTTCATCGGATGAAAACTGGAAAACTTCATTGGGCCCAATTAAGCTGAATAGTATTTATACTGCTGAACACCAGGATGCCAGGTTGGAGCAAAAAGGCTGGAACACGACAGATTTTGATGATTCTCATTGGTCGGTAGCAATTCAGGTTGAAGCGCCATCAAAAAATATTGTTTCCCAGGTTTTGCATCCAATCCGGAATGTGGAAGAAATTGCAGCTGTCGGCATGCAAAAATTCGATGATCAAAAGTATGTTTTCGATTTGGGAAGGAACATTTCCGGTGTTAGCAGAATTACTGTAAAAGGTGAAAAAGGCACTGTAATCCGTTTGAAACACGGCGAATTTCTGGATAAAACCGGAAATGTTGATCAGTCGAACATCGATATTCATTACCGCCCAACCGATGATCAGGATCCTTTTCAGACTGATATTTACATATTGAATGGCGAAGGCCCGGAGACTTTTGCACCGCATTTTAATTATAAAGGATTTCAGTTTGTTGAAGTGACCAGCGACCGTCCAATTGAACTTCAGCAGGAAAGCCTGACGGGATTATTTATGCACAGCGATGTTCCGGCAATTGGCGAAATAATAAGTTCAAATGAGACTTTGAATAAACTTTGGAAAGCGACCAATAGTTCCTATCTGTCGAACCTGTTTGGATATCCGACTGATTGTCCGCAACGCGAAAAGAATGGCTGGACCGGTGATGCGCACATTGCCAGCGAAACCGGGCTTTATAATTTCGACGGAATTACGATTTACGAAAAATGGATGGCCGATCACTGCGATGAACAACTACCTGACGGCGTTTTACCTTCCATCATACCGACTGGTGGCTGGGGCTACGAATGGGGCAATGGGCCAGACTGGACCAGCACCATCGCCATCATTCCATGGAATATTTACCTGTTTTATGGCGATTCGAAATTGCTGTCAGATTGTTACCCGAACATCAAATTGTACGTTGATCACATCACATCGATCAGTCCGGAAGGATTGACCGATTGGGGATTGGGGGATTGGGTTCCGGTGAAATCGAAAACTCCAAAGGAATTCACTTCATCGGTTTATTATTTTGTTGATGCCACAATTCTAGCCAAAGCAGCAAAGATTTTGAAAAATGAAGCCGATTTCACCAAATATTCTGAACTGGCCGCAAAAATTGCCGATGCCATAAATGCCAAATATTTAAATCAGGAAACCGGAATTTATGGCTCAGGATTTCAGACCGAGTTAAGTGTGCCGCTTTTCTGGGGAGTTGTTCCAGAGAATTTGAAAACCAAAGTTGCAGCGAATCTGTCCAGCCGGGTGATTACCGACGGTAAACACATTGATGTGGGTTTGCTGGGAAGTAAAACCATTTTAAATGCACTGAGTGAAAACGGGTATTCCGATCTGGCGTATGAAGTAGCAGCTCAGGAAACATTTCCTTCTTGGGGATACTGGATAACACAGGGAGCAACCACGCTTTTCGAGAACTGGCAGATCGAAGGCCAGTCGGACTTGTCTAGAAATCATATCATGTTTGGCGAAATAGGAGCGTGGTACTACAAAGCTTTGGGCGGAATTAAACCCGATCAGGAAAAGCCTGGATTCAGTAATGTTTTGCTTGAACCACATTTTGTGAAAGGATTGGAATCGTTTAATGCCAGTCATGACGGACTTTTTGGTCAGATTCAGTCATCCTGGAAACGAACAGAAAATAAGATCATTTATCAGGTTGTTATTCCGGCAAACAGCACCGCCACGGTAAAACTTTCAGGAGAAAAAATTAGCCTGAACGGGAACGGAATTTCAGGAAACAAGGATCAGCAAATGATTCAAAACCTGAATGCCGGGAAATATGAATTTATTCTGGAGGAATAAAGGATTTACCGATTTGGTGCTTTCCCAATTTTACCACGAAGTCACAAAGACACTTAGCTTAGTTTTTTATAAACTTTGTGTCTTTGTTATTTTTATTTTTCCTGAAACCGCACCATAAAACCCGGATCGAATCTGAATGTGCCACTGGTTTTATTGGAGCCGTTTTCGAGGGTAAATGGTCGTGTTTGTCCCTTTAAAACCAATTGGGTAACCTGACTTTCGCTTAGCGATTTACCCTGAAGTTCAAATGGAATCCGAAGTTTGCAGCCACCCCTGAAATTGGTA
>JBASYJ010000151.1:0-9705 GCA_049277435.1 Prolixibacteraceae bacterium | reverse complement strand
ACCGGATTACATCATATCCATAAATACATCTTCGATTGTTGGTTGGTGATCCATAACCAGCAGATCGGTGTGATTCCTTTTCATCAGGAAACTCTCAAATTCAGTGGCTTCCACTTCGTCGTCTTTGCCTGTAACATGTAAATATTGTCCAAAAGCATAAGCGGTATCTGTTTTTTCGAACGACCGCAGATCCAGAATCAGCCGGTGCATATCTTTCGCTTTTATCGCGTACAATTTCCGGCTGTAATTTTCTACCAGGCTTCGTGGAGTATCAACCGTCAGAACTTTTCCTTTCTGCATCAGCGCTACCCGGTTACAAAGTGTGGCCTCATCCATATAAGGTGTCGAAACCAAAATGGTGATTCCTTTTTGCTGCAAACTCTTTAGCATGTCCCAGAATTCCTTGCGCGAAACGGCGTCAACTCCGGTTGTTGGTTCATCCAAAACCAGGATTTCAGGTTTATGAATCAGGGCGCACGAAAGAGCCAGTTTCTGTTTCATTCCTCCGGAAAGTTTGCCGGCCAGGCGCTTTTTAAATGGTTCGATCTGAATGTAAATGTCGCGGATCAGATCGTAGTTTTCAGCAACCGTGGTATTAAAAACAGTCGCGAAAAAGTTGAGGTTTTCCTCTACCGTCAGATCCTGATAGAGCGAAAAGCGGCCCGGCATGTAACCCACAATATTCCTGATTTTTTTATAGTCTTTCACCACATCCAGTCCGTTCATGGTTGCCGTGCCCGAATCCTGAACAAGCAAAGTCATCAGAATGCGCATCAGGGTTGTTTTTCCGGCGCCATCGGGACCAATCAGTCCAAACAATTCGCCTTTGGCAACTTCCAGCGATATATCCTGAACGGCCTTAACCTCCTGGTATGATTTTGTGATATTTTGAATACTGATCATGATAATTGACTGAAGGATTGAATTACTGAAGGATGGAGTTGTTGACTGAACACTGCGACTGGAAACTAAAAAACCACTTCACCTGGCATCCCGATTTTCAGACTTCCGTCGTTGGCAACCATAATTTTTACGCCATACATCAGTTTTACCCGTTCTTCCTTGGTTTGGATGATCTTCGGTGTGAATTCCGATTCGGAGGAAATCCAGGTGACTTTTCCGCTGAGTGGCAGCATTTCCTTACTTCCCGAATCGATTAAAACTTTCACCTCGTTGCCGAGTTTTACCGAAGAAAGCTGTGCTCCTGAAACATAAACTTTCAGTTCCAGATTGCTCAGGTCAGCCATTTTCAGGACTGGTTTTCCGGGTGTTGCCAATTCGCCGGCTTCGAGGTAAGTTTCCAGAACAGTTCCGCTTATCGGGCTGTTGATCCGGCATTTGGTCATTTGTTCGCTGATCAGATCCAGTTGTCGTTTAATGACTTCCATCTCACTTCCAATGAGTTGAAACTGCGTGTTTGTTGCCGAAATTTGTTTGTCGATCACATTGATTTGTCCGTTGATATCGTCCATTTGTTGCTGGGTTGCAGCTTTTTCGGCAAACATTTTTGCAATGCGTTGCTGCGTGGTCAGAGCGTTTTTCTTCTGTTCTTTCAGTACACTGATCTGGGCTGAAACGTTTTGTTTTTTTGTTTCACTGGCAGCCAGTTGCGAGATTGTCTGTAATTTTCGCAGGTTCAGTTCAACAGTGTCAATCTGGGCAATGAAATCGCCAGCCTGCAGGATACTTCCTTGTTTAACGTTCATCGAAAGGAGTTTGCCTGCCGATTCCGAAGAAACGATGGTTTCAACTGCTTCAAAATTGCCATAGGCATCCGATTGTGGTCCTTTGTTGTTGCAAGCTCCGAAAATTAAAAGTGCCAGTGCAATAAGTTGTATTTTTTTCATTTTTCGTATTTTTTTATTCTTCATTCAATATTCTTCATTCAGGATTCTACTGGTTTCCACGGATGTTTTCCAGTTTAATGCGTGCCTCCCTGAGCTGTATTCTTCTTGTTTCAAGCATTAGTTTAGCGGTAGTTTCCGCATTCAGATCTTGTATGTAGTCTGCCATGGTGATGGCTCCGTTTTCGAGTTTCGAGGCCGAAGTTTTGGTAATTCGTTCCCGGATCTGAATCAGCTCCTGATCGGTTTTCAGGAGTTCTGAAATCTGGTTAATCTGTTTTGTTTGCTGATCGCTGGCCAGATCAATGTTTCGGATAAATGCTTCCTGTTTGGTCTGAACGAGATCCTGCTGAAATTTCACAATTTCCTGTTGTCTCCGGGTTGTTTTCCAGTCCAGCACATTCCAGCTAAAACCTACGCCAACCAAATAATAGGTGTCAAATTTATTGTTGAGCATATTTAAACCGGGTTTTCCGTAGCCAGTCTGTCCGAATCCGAAAAACTTCGGATTTCGCTGTTTCTGAAGGATCTCCGAATTGGCATTCAGGATTTCGTTTTGTTTGCTGAAAAGTTCCAGTTCAGGCCTTTTTACTGATTGTTCGGGTACGATCAGATTTTCTGACAAAACCAGATTCTTCAGTTGTTCGGTTTGTTTTCCGGTCAGAATCGATAAAGCATACAAAACGGTTTCCTTGTTGCTTTTCAATTCAATAATAAGTTGATCGGTTTTTATCAGTTCGGCCAAAAGCTGGTCTAATTCCGAAGAAAGCACCATGCCGTTATTCACAGCCGATTCCAGTAATTTTCGGCGTTCATTCAGGGTTTCCGATTTTTTTTCCAGAATCTTCAGGTTTTCCTGTATCAGAAATGAGGTGAAGAAAAATTGGTTCACTTTCTCTTTCACCTGGTACAATTCAACTTCGGTTTGCTGAAGATTGCCTGCTGTTTCAGCCTGATTGATCAGCTCTTTGGCTTTACTGAGGCCGCCATCCCAGATGGTTTGTTTAAAATCGAGGTAAAATTTGTACTGGTCCTTGTCGACTGTCGGGATGGCCATGTTGGGTATCGATATCCCGATTTTGGTGACATCCGACTGGTAAGTTGCCTGACCGTTCAGGTTGACTTGTGGCAGATAACTGGTCGAATTGTTTTCATTTTTCAGATCCAGAATTTTTTGGTACAAATCGAGTTGTTTCAGAACCGGATGGTTTTCGCGTGCCCAACTCTGGCACAGGTCCAGTGTTGCCGGTTCCTGGGCCATCAAAAGATGGACAGGAAACAGCAAAACGATGAACAGGATTTGAATTGTTTTCATGTATACAGCTTTTATTTTTTGATTACGATTGCGTTGATTACAAATTTCTTAATCACTTCAGCCCGCTCAGCGTAAAACTCGTCAAGAGCTTTTTCATCATCTTTAAAAAGTACAAAATTTAAAATAGGCCGTGCCGCAAATGGGAAAATACACATCGAAGCAACATTTAAAGCCAGATGATGAGGTTTCATTTGAATGATTTCGCCACGATCCATGGATTCCTGAATCTGATTAAATACAGGTTGAGGGTTTAATCCAAATTTTAATATCATTTTAAATAATCCTGAAGGATCACGGTTCAGTTCTTTCAGTACAAATCCCGGAAGGAATGGGTGTTTAATCAGTATTTCGATGTATGCATCAACAATCTGCTCGATCTTGGTTATTATTCCTGTGTCGGACTGCAGAATGCGGGTAATGGTTGGGAAGGCTACTTTGATGACTTCGGAAAAAATAGCTTCGAACAAACGTTCTTTTGTTCTGAAATAATAATGTAAAAGTGCCTTGTTTATTCCGGCCTCATCGGCTATTTCCTGCATCCGGGCACCTTCCATTCCCTTGGCTACAAATACATTCTTTGCTGCTTCCAGAATTTTATCTTCGGTACTGTCTTTTTTTGATTCCATGTTGATTTTTAGGTTTAACTAATTGGTTAAATCGCATGGTCAAAAATAAATGTTCGGATTTTAATTTCCAACTATTTTAACCGTTAAATTTAACCGAATGGTTAATTTTGATTTTGTACCTTATATCTATTGCACATATTGAGAAAATTAATATTCAAATTTTAAATCAATAGCGTCCTAAACGATAAAAAAAAGGAGAGAAAGAATTAAAGTATCTCAAATATCTTTGAGTTGCGACAACCAAGAAACTTTCTCTCATGACAAATTTAAATTTATTCTCACAAATCATTTCTAAATTAGATCGAACATCTTTCAAAAAAGTGGTCAAAGAAAAGGATACAGATAAACATCACAAAGGCTATAGCAGTTGGACTCATCTTGTCTCAATGTTGTTCTGTCAGTTTGCCAAAAGCCAATCAGTAAGAGACATTAGTAATGGATTGCATTCGGCAACTGGGAATTTGAATCATCTTGGAGTACAAAGGGCTCCGTCCAAATCGACTATAAGTTATCAGAATAAAAATCGGGACTGGACACTTTTCAGAGACTATTCTTACAAGTTACTTTCAAATCTTGGACAGCAGGCCGGATTCAAACAAGTAAAATTTCGAATTAAATCTAAAATATTCCTTCTTGATTCATCGACCATAAGTCTTTGTCTAAGCCTGTTCAATTGGGCAAAATACAAAACGGACAAAGGAGCGGTAAAAATGCACACCTTACTTGATTTTGATGGTAATCTGCCAGCCTATGTGAATATCACCAATGGTAAAACAGCAGATAATAAAGGTGCATATGATATTCCTTTACTCAATGGAAGTGTAATTGTAGCCGACCGGTTTTACAACGATTTCGCTTTACTCAATGTTTGGGACAGCAAAGGGGTTTATTTCGTTATACGGCACAAGGGAAAAATCAAGTTTACCACAGTAAAAGAAAACGAACTGCCTGATAATAGGCACCAACACATTCTCAAAGATGAAATCATTGAATTAACTGGGAACAAATCAAAAAAAACATACCTGAGAAAACTAAGAAGGGTTGCTGTTTGGGATGAAAAAAACGAACAAGTAATCGAAATAATCACCAACCAATTGTCTTGGACAGCAAACACCATTAGCGAACTTTATAAGAGCCGGTGGCAAATCGAGATATTTTTCCGGGAAATAAAACAACTGCTGCATATTAAATCGTTTATCGGAACAACTGAAAATGCTGTGATGATCCAGATATGGACTGCGATGATAACCATACTCATCCTAAAAGTGCTAAAAGAAATAGCTAAGTTTGGTTGGCAGCTTTCAAATTTAGTTGCGTTTATAAGGCTTCACTTATTTGTGAAAATCGATCTGCAGAAATGGTTGGATAAAACCGTTGAAGATGCTCCCATAATCGTTGAAATTGAACAGCAGGGGGGGCTTTCCCCAGAAATGAGATTCTAAAGCCGATAAGTACCGGCATCATTGCTGCTAAAATTGAATTTAAAATCGTTTAGGACAGAATTGATCAAAAATAGACTATCCGACACTTTATTCAGCTATCTTTCGCAAAATTTAAGAAGTCCAGAATCATAAATTGAATGAAAATGGAAAACAGTTTTTTTAATCAGATTGCCCACGAATTTGAACGTCCGTTTCAAAATCCGGTACTGGTTTTTTCAGTCATTTTGTTTATCATTTTGCTTTCACCAATTCTGCTCCGGAAACTTAAAATTCCTGGAATCATCGGATTAATCCTTTCCGGAGTAATACTGGGTCCACACGGAATAAATGTTCTGGAACAAAATGCGGCCATCAAACTTTTTTCAACCATCGGCTTGCTGTATATCATGTTCATTGCCGGACTGGAACTCGATCTGAAAGAATTTCAGCGCAATAAAAACAAAAGTATGGTGTTTGGATTTCTGACATTCACCATTCCGCTACTCATCGGATTTCCGGTATGTTATTATTTTCTGGAGTATAGTTTTACCGCCAGTCTGCTTATTTCCAGCATGTTTTCGACTCACACCATGGTTTCGTACCCCATTGTCAGCAAATTCGGTATTTCGAAAAATGAGGCCGTTGCCATCACAGTTGGTGGAACAATACTGACCGATACTGCAGTACTGATTCTGCTGGCTGTAATTCTGAGCTCGAACAACGGAGGACTTGATATTACATTCTGGCTCCGGCTGGCTGGTTCGCTGGCTGTTTTTTCCGGCATCATGTTTTGGATTATTCCCAAAGTTACCGTCTGGTTTTTCCAAAAACTGGAAAGTGAAAAAACTTCGCATTACATATTCGTCCTTTCCGTAGTGTTTTTTGCTGCCTTTCTGGCTGAACTTGCCGGAGTCGAAGCCATCATCGGGGCATTCGTTGCCGGATTGGCGCTAAATAAACTGATTCCCTACTCATCGACTTTGATGAACAGGATTGAATTTATCGGGAACTCCATTTTTATTCCCTTTTTCCTGATCAGCGTTGGAATGCTGGTCGACATTTCCGTTTTGCTGAACGGCCCCACTGCGGTGATCATTGCAGTTACTTTAACCATTGTTGCATTGATTGGGAAATGGCTTGCAGCCAGCGCAACACGATCTATTTTTGGATATTCATCCGATCAGCGGAAACTGATCTTCGGATTAAGCAGTTCCCACGCTGCAGCTACACTTGCAGTTATTCTGGTAGGTTTTCAGGCAAAAATCATTGGCGAAAATGCCTTAAACGGTACGATTCTACTGATTCTGGTGACCTGTCTGGTAGCCACTTTGGTGACCGAAAATGCCTCACGGCGAATATTAACTACCGAAGCTGAAGAACCGTTGCCAAAAATGCTGTCGCCAGATGAGGAACATATACTTATTCCCATTGCCAACCTAAGTAACATGGAATTACTGCTCGATCTGGCGATTTACATCAAGAATAAAAAAACGGCAAATCCGATTACCATTCTGTCTGTAGTTCCAAATAATGATGCTGCCGAAATAAACCTGTTAAAGGCAAAAAAGAATCTGGAATCGCTGGTTAAAATGGCCATGGCCAACGAAACGACTGTAAATATTATTGCTACCATTGATTACAACATCGCCGGAGGAATTATCAGGACTTCGCGGGAAATTAATGCTGATACCATTATGATCGGTTGGCCACGTGGTACAGGAATGATTGAACGGTTTATCGAAACAAAAACCTCGTCGATCATTTCAAGAACGAGCAAAGCCATTTACATCTGTCATTTTGAACGGCCCATTTCCGGCCACAAAAAAATAACAGTGGTCTGTCCGCCTTTGGCTGAGCTGGAACATGGTTTTGGAACCTGGCTGAACAGAATCTCGAGACTCGCCAAAGAATTGAGCCTGGACTTATTCTGCTACTGCAACGAAAAATCGAAGCTGGCCATCACCGATTATTTAAAGAAAAACAAATTAAACAATGGCATTTCGTTTACAACGGAATTCAATTTACCGGATCTTGATCTGCTGCAAAAATATGTTTCTCCGGAAGGACTGTTGATTTATATTGCTGCCCGCCGGGCCAGTGTTTCTTACGATAATGTCATGGATAACATTCAGGATAAGCTCGATAAACAATTTACGAACATCAGTAAAATTATCATTTATCCAAGAACTTATCCTGTTGACAATAAATACAACGAATATGTTGATATGAATGCCACACCCATTAATCAGGGACTGGAGAAAATTCAAAAAATTGGGAAAGACCTTGGCAATTTGCTAAAACGTGACCACGAGAAATAGTAAAGGCCTCCGTTTCCGGAAGCCTTATGGGTTTAAAACTGATTCCCTTATACGGGAAATGATTACGGGCACTGAGCCTTGAAAAAATACATTTTACCGTTCTGTTTTAGGCAGCTTTCATAGGAAAAGCGTTAGTCAGTATTTCTGGATACATTTCCATGAAATTATCGAAACACCATTCTTTTAATTGATTGATTTCCGATTCTTCAACCCATTTAATACACTTTGCCAATTCTTTTCGAAATAAGACACGGCTAAAACTAACTTTAGGTAAAATAACTTTAGCGTACTCTAACATTGTTCTGTTTTTTATTTGTTTCTATAAGTGTTCTATGAAATTAACGAATTTACTCTTGTAATAATATGTCTAAAAACAGCATTAACAGAGTTTAACATAGCCTATCTACAGATCATTCGAATAAAATACTGAAGACCAGCAGAATAAAACTACGACTTACGAAACTGTTTCAAAACATTTTTGATGACATAATTTCCGAACACAAAAAAACATCAACCAGATTACGATTTCGTTGCAATCGAATTAATAAAACCAGAAACTTTTTGCTGCAAGGATTCTTTACCCTCAAGTGCTTTAACAAACGCACTTCCAATGATGGCACCGGCTGCATACTGACAGGCATTTTCGAAGGTCTCTGCATTTGAAATCCCGAATCCAATCATTCGTGGATTCTTGAGCTCCAGCGAATTTACACGTTCAAAATAATTTTTCTGAAAGTCGGAAACGTTTGATTTAGCGCCGGTGGTCGAATTACTCGATACCATGTATATAAATCCGGACGAAACTGAATCAATCAATTGAAGTCTGTCGGCGCTGGTTTGCGGTGTAATCAGGAAAATGTTGTGCAAATTATTTGCTTCAAACATTGCTTTAAATTCTTCCTGATAAACATCCAATGGCAAATCTGGAATAATTAATCCATCGATTCCAATCTCCTTACATTCTTTGCAGAATGCTTCCACGCCGTACTGAAGCACCGGATTGATATATCCCATCAGGATCAGCGGAATATCAACCGTTTGGCGAATGTCTTTCAGCTGACTGAACAACTTGCGGATGCTCATGCCATTTTGCAGCGATATGAGGCTGCTGTGCTGAATTACCGGGCCGTCGGCAACCGGATCGGAAAACGGCATCCCGATTTCAATCAGATCGACTCCATTTTTCACCAATTCGCGAATCACCGGAACCGTATCTTCCAGTTCAGGATAACCGGCGGTAAAATAAACCGACAGTACCCGCTCCTTTTTATCCTGAAATAATTTATTTATTCTGTTGTGCATGATTATACAAATTAGCCCCCTAAATCCCCCAAGGGGGACTTTTGTGGCACGATTAAAATTTTAGTTATTGTAGAAATATTTCCGGGTTACCTTTTAAGCCCTCCCTTTGGGGAGGGTATGGGAGGGGCCTCAATATCCAAAATGATTCAAATAAGTTTCCATGTCTTTATCGCCCCTTCCGGAGAGATTCACCACAGTAACTTCTTCAGGTTTTAAGGTCAGTTTCTTCAAAACTGCCAAAGCATGAGCCGATTCCAGGGCTGGAATAATTCCTTCCAGCTGAGTCAGTTCAAGGGCGGCATCCAAAACTTCAGCATCGGTTGCCCACATGTATTTCGCCCGTTTCGTGGCAAACAGGTTCGCGTGCATCGGTCCTATTCCCGGGTAATCCAATCCGGCTGAAATCGAATATGGCTCGGTAATCTGTCCGTCTTCAGTTTGCATCAGAATGGATCGCGAACTATGCAGAACCCCCGGTGTACCGAGTGTTAAAGTCGCAGCGGTTTCGTGGGTATCCACTCCTTTTCCAGCGGCTTCAACTCCAATCAGTTCCACGTTTTCCTGATCCAGAAAATGATAAAAAGCACCGGCCGCATTGCTTCCTCCACCGACACAGGCAATGATGCGGTCAGGATTTTCCTTTCCGGTTTGCTCGTCTAGCTGCCAGCGCATTTCTTCGGAAATTACTGCCTGAAAACGTGCCACCATATCGGGATACGGATGTGGGCCAACCACCGAACCGATGATGTAATGCGTATCTACCGGATTGTTGATCCAGTCGCGCATGGCTTCGTTGGTAGCATCCTTCAGGGTTTGATTTCCACTCACTGCCGGAATGACCTCGGCTCCCAACATTTTCATTTTTTTTACATTGGGCGC
>JBASYJ010000150.1:0-3608 GCA_049277435.1 Prolixibacteraceae bacterium | reverse complement strand
ATCCAATCAGTTAAACTAAGAAACAGGGCGTGCCAGATGCCCAAATAAGTCCGCAGGGCAGCGGCATTTCACATGAATATGGAATTAGATATTGCAACTACCGATAGGCTTCTCAATGCCATCATGTTCTGTTTAGGTCCTTCAATGGACGACAACAGTATCCGGGAATCTCCCTGGTTACAGGAGCTGGCCGAATCTTACAACGAAATCGTTGTCAAGTTGCCAGTTGGATGGAGATTAGATCATCATCAACTTATTAATTTTTAAATCACTGGGCGTGCCAGATGCCAATATAAGTCCGCAGGGTAGCGGCATTTCACCATGAATTATTATTTTTTAGATGTCAGTGCTTATACGGCACAGAAAAACAATGCAGAAACTGAAGCAGTTTACTTGATTCAAAAGTTTCACCGCTTCGTTATTTCAGACGAAGATTTAAAGCCACTGGTTGAATTTCTTTCAGAACAAATCAACCGTATCAACAAAAAGCATAAACGATGTACCGATATCCGGTTCAGCTTTAAGGAAGGTTATTCCGAAGGAAACTGGATTTTCGAGTTCTGCGACGGCTACAAGATTTCATTCCGCCTGATCAGCAAAGGCATGGAAAAGATCACAAACGGCCAATGCCTTTCAAGGCCTGAATGGGCTGTATCACAACTTACTTTATTTTAATTCACATGGCGCGCCAGTTGCCAATACAAGTCCGCAGGGCAGCGGCAATACCTATGGATTACTTAGTAGTTGGGTCAAACGGTTTTGCACAAGTTGGCGATCCGGATTATTTCACCAAAGCGAAAATCGAACTTCGCATTTTGCTTGAATTTCTTCAGGCAAACTATCCGGTTCCTGATGAATTTGCTTCAAAGACTTATTTTTACATCAAAGCTTTCAATCATGATTTTGGAACCTACCACGAAATTGTTGTCATCTTCGATGACCAATATCTTTCTGCGCTGGAGGATTCCAAACTTGAACCAGATACGGAGTTATTTGATAAGTTCTGGAACTGGTTTAATTCGGTGGAATCAGTTGATCTGGAATCGGAAGAACTGACCGGACAAATACGGCTGGCTTACCAGAAAATACTGGATATTGAAAAAGGTGATCACCTAAAAGTTATTCGGGTAGCTTGAATTTCAAAAAAGGGTGAAAAACCCTTTTTTATACGTTCATAGGTTTTCACCAAATCCATACTGCTGTTTATAAGTTTTTATACTCTCACTTGATTTCTCACCAAAGGTATTTCCGCATCCCGGAAAAGTCAAGGGTGGCTTTTCCTTCCGCACTTTCCCACTAACGCCACACTTCGTGCTTGGTCAAAAACCGAATGTTCTTCGAACGATTCACGCTCAGGAACATTCGGTTTTATGACATTCGCCCTTGACAAGAATCCGGTCTGCTCAATGGTATTCGGCTCAAAATTAACCGGCGAGCCAGATGCCAAAATAATTCCGCAGGGCAGCGGTAAAGAACAATGAAAACGTATAAGAAAATTCTTCCATTAATTACATTAAAGAAAACCAAATCCGATTTTCACTGCGCAAAGATTGTAACATCAGCTGATGCTAATGAATTCATCCGCAACTTTTACTCGGACGATATTGGGATTTTTGAAAGTTTTTTCATCCTTTTGCTCAACCGAAACAATACTACTATTGGTTATGCCAAGATTTCGCAAGGTGGAATTGTTGGAACTGTTATCGATGCCACCATCATTGCCAAATACTGCGTGGAGGCTTTGGCCAAATCAGTAATCCTTTCCCACAATCATCCTTCCGGCGGCCTTGTCCCCAGTCAGGCAGATAAAGATATCACACGGAAAATAACGGATACACTGAAGATCTTTGACTGCTCCGTTCTCGACCACATAATACTTACCGAAGATTCTTACTACTCCTTTGCCGATAACGGATTGATGTATTAGAAAGAAAGAGCCCTTCGGGGCTTTTTTTTATCATTTAATTCAGGAAAGTCCTGAATTAAATGATAAATTTCATTATTTGCCATTACCCAGCATATTCAGCTTTTCACTTAACTCAATAAGTCCGGCTTTCTGTAAGCATTCAATGGCTAATGACCGTAGTTCTTTCAAACTCTCTTCCGGAACATTGTTCAGAAGGTTGGATGATTTATCATCATCCTTTGCTGTCAGCCCCCGCTCAATAACACTATTGAGCAGTAATACATTTTTACGTGACATTTTCAAATCAATCTTCACCATCTCGTTCATGCCAGGGATACTCAAAATAGTATCGTAGACCTTGGCCACATCATTCGTTGTCAGCATAATCATACGTTTTAAATTAAACAAAATTTACGCTGTAAAAGTAAGGAGGCATTTCCAAACTATCCCAGTCAAAATATAGTGAGGATAGGTAAAACCCATACCGCTTATTTACCTTCGTATCATTGAAACTGAATAGTGAACTTGAAAATGTGCGGTATGGATTTCAGGAATCAAAGGCTTTCCATTAGCGAAGCCAAAGAATTGGACATGGTAAATTACCTGTATGTATTAGGCTACGAGCCAACAAAAATCAGGAACAATGACTATTGGTATTTATCTCCACTTAGGGAAGAAAAAACACCATCCTTTAAGATTAACAGGAAGATTAACCGTTGGTACGACCATGGTCTGGGCAGAGGGGGTAACCTGATTGATTTCGGTATCGAATATCATCGTTGTACTTTTGGTGAATTGCTTGGCAAACTAAGTGGTAATCTTTCTTTTCAAAAGCCACATGCCCAGATGGTGAAAAGTGTGTATGAGCCGGAGCCTAAGATTAAAATTCTGGGCGATTTTGAACTCACTTCATTTGTCTTATTACGGTACCTGGAACAAAGACATATCCCAATAGAAATTGCCAAAAAATATTGTTGTGAAATTCGTTATGAATTGAACGAAAAAACCTACTACGGCATCGGTTTTAAAAATGATTCGGGAGGATGGGAAATCCGCAATCCTTACTTCAAAGCAAGCAGTTCGCCAAAGGATATGACCACCTTTAAAAATGGGTCGGATGAAGCGGTCGTATTTGAAGGTTTTACCGATTTTTTATCCTTCCAGTTTCTCCACAAAAACCTTCCTGAAAACAGTCAGGATTTTGTGGTTTTAAATTCGGTTTCCTTTTTTGAAAGAGCACGCCCATTTATGGAACAACACTTGGCAATCCGGCTATACCTGGACAGGGATGCTGCTGGACAAAAATACTGTCGGCGCGCACTTTCAATGAGTACTAAATATACCGATGAAAGCAAGCTATACAAAAAACATAAAGACCTTAATGACTGGCTGATAAATTCTGGCAAGTCGCCGAAAAAACATTTAAGGCAAAAATTATGATAAAAATTGAAAAATATAGGAATATAAGATGGCAGACTAAACAAATGGTTCCCGGGTGGCTGAAAAGTAGTCGGAGGTTTATTTCAAAGTGCAGAAGACATTTTAAAGGCTGGAAGATTGCCACGTTCCTGCAATCGGCAAGATGAACGGTTGTTAAACAACCGGATCTTGCCGCCCCACACTCGGAACTCGTGGGCGGGGACACTGATATGATAAATTGAGTTTGAAAACTTAAAGGAGAGATGAAATGGGAAGAGAAAAT
>JBASYJ010000149.1:0-15603 GCA_049277435.1 Prolixibacteraceae bacterium | reverse complement strand
GGTGCCCTGTATGTGCCGGAAATATGAAACTGTCACTTTTTGAATTGAAAAGTCTTGCTGAACTAAAAGGTGGTAAATGTTTGGCAACTGAACACTTGAATTCGAAAACAAAGATGCTCTGGCAATGCCAAAACGGACATCAGTGGTCTGCAACAGCTTTTAGCATAAAAACGAGAAAAAGCTGGTGTCCTGAATGTTACAAAAACAATTAAAACATTAAAAAATTAAGTTATGAAAACAAATTTTAAAAATTATCGGTGTCAAATTTCCGGTTTAGTGGTCATGTTATTCCTTTTCAGTCAATGTTCTGTTATCAAACCTGGATACAATGGTGTATTAGACCGATCGCTTGGCGATGGTATCAAAATAGGTAAGGTCTATAAAGATGGATTTACCTGGATCGCTCCCTGGAATACAATGGTTAAAATTAATGTGCAATATCAAAGTTATACCGAAAGAATTGCCATCCTTACTTCTGATGAATTACATACAATCATTGACGTATCAGCCATTCTGAGGCCCACTCAGGAAGAACTTCCAAATCTGATCCTTGACATTGGAAAGGACTATTATGCAAGGGTTATCAGGCCTGAGTTTTTTTCAGTAACAAGAAATGTTATGTCCCAGTATGAATACTCATCGCTTTCTGCAAAAAGCAGCGAGATGGAAAAGAAGATGCTCGAGGAGTTGAAATTACGCTTAGCCGGCAAACATATAGAACTTATTGGAGTAACCTTAGATCACATCATGTACTCAAAAGCGGTAACTGAAGCGACAGACCGGAAACTTTCAACCAAGCAGGAAATTGAACAGAAAGGATTTGAACAGGAAATAGCTGAAAAGGAAGCAGAGATACAACGAATAAAAGCCAAAGGACAAAGGGATGCCCAGAAAATTATCGACGAAGGGTTAACACATAATTATCTACAGTTTAAAGCGCTAGAGGTTCAGGATAAACTTTCAAATAGTAATAATGCTAAATTTTTCTTTGTTCCGATAGGTAAAGATGGATTACCCATAATTGTTGATGCAAGTGAAGATAAATAATACCATACTCAGATCTGAATTTGTTGTTTATCTATCAGAAGCATTAAAGAACAACTCAATTGAAGCTATCAATTAAATTACAATGAACTTATCAACTAATAATTATCTAAAATTAAAATAATGAAATCAAAAATTAATTTTTATAAGTTGAATTGTCTCTTTATCATTTTAATATTGACTCTGAATTTTCAGTCAGTTCTATCCAATTCCCCACAGAACAAAGCTAAATGGGTTTCTCCAAAATCTGCTGATCAGATTGTAAATCCTTTGAAGGGAAATGATACGGCGACAAAAGAAGGGAAGAAAACATTTCAACAATTATGTGTTATTTGTCATGGAGATTCTGGAAAAGGAGATGGACTGGCTAGTGTAAGTTTAAATCCAAGACCCGCTAATCTGGCATTACCTGAAATACAGAATCAAACCGATGGTGCGATTTATTGGAAAATAACGGAAGGACGCTCCCCGATGGCTACTTATAAGGATGCGTTAACGGAAACCCAAAGATGGCAATTGGTAAATTTCATAAGAACTTTTAAGAAAAAATAATCCTAATCGCATAATTATGAAAATTGTAAAATAGTTTATCTCAATAGATATTTTCCTGGGTTTATATAAAAGTGGATGACCAGCTTTTGTATGATATTTAGAAATAAATTTTAAAATAAGACTAAAAAGAACGCATTTAAACGGTCAATATCTGAAAACCTGAAAATCATATAAAACAATCAATGAATTGTGTAACATCCTCAATGCTTGTGTGCTTTATCTTTGATCTATTATAAATCTATAAATTAAATTAAAGTATTATGAAAACACTAAAGAAGTTTAAAATAGGGGACAAAAGTAAAATGATGGGAACAACAATTCCAAATAGCGGTAAAAAGGGTACTTCAGAGTCAAAGATTCAGTACCAGTGCCCAATGAAATGTCATGGTGAAGAGGTTTACGATGAGTCCGGAATTTGCCCAGATTCTAAAATGCAAATGATCCCGGTGGGCGGAGGGCATATTTTTTATTGAACGTTGACAGAATCCTGAAAAGCTTAGTTCAAAAGCGAAATACTGTATATCTAAAATAATAAATTAACAATTAAAATTAAAGTATCATGAAAACACTAAAAGAATTTTTTACAGGCAGCGGGCGAAAAGAACGTTTGACCACAGTTGCACATCACGGCGAACAAGGTATGGATCATCAGAGTAACTCAAGAAATCTTGCTAAAACCCAAACACTTTATAGATGCCCGATGGGCTGCGAGGGGGACAAAACCTACGATTCTCCGGGCAACTGTCCGGTTTGTAACATGAAGCTCGTACCAGTAAACGACAGTGGTTCACATGATCATGAAAAAGGGCATGAAGGACATGGCCATGGACATCATGGTTGCTGCTAAATTCAAAAACATTAATTCTTATAGTTAATTATTAATCAATAAATTAAATATCATGAAAACAATAATCTTAGTAATCTCAGTAATAACCGTACTTTCTTTCAACGGATACAGCCAAACAACCAAGGTAAGTGAACTGTTGAAAAATAAAGAAACCCGTAATGAAACATTTAATGCCATTTTGAACAACCATGAATTGATGATGGACTTTATGGCCGCAATGAAAGGCAACGAACATGCCATGATGATGATGAAAGGTAACAATCAGATGATGAACGATAATGGCAAATCGGATATGCACCAGGAATATCAAAATATGAACCATGATCAAATGATGTCCAACATGAATGAAAACCCTGAAATGATGCAGAAAATGATGGGTAACATGATGGAAATGTGCGAAAAAGATTCAGCTATGCGCTGCAAAATGGCAGATATGATGACTCAACACCCCAAAATGATGAATACCATGATGCAGAAAATGAAAGGTAAAGACATCAAGAAAATGGACGATATGCCCATGATGCAAAAACAAAAGGACGAAAACAATCAGTTACATCAACATTAAAATAATTGCCATGAAATATTACATCAGTAAAACATTAAGCACTGAATTTGAAAGTGCAGTAGAACAAGTAACCGAAGCTTTGAAAAAAGAAGGTTTTGGTGTACTTACCCAAATTGATATTCAAGAGAAATTGAAAGAAAAACTGGATGTCGATTTCCGTAAATACTTAATTCTGGGAGCCTGCAGTCCGTCAAATGCTTATAAAGCATTACAGCATGAAGCTAAAATTGGGCTAATGCTCCCTTGCAACGTAATCGTACAAGAATTAGAACACAATGAAATTGAAGTGGCTGCCGTCGATCCGGTTGCATCGATGATGGCCGTTGAAAACCCCAATCTTGCCGGAATTGCCGGAGAAATAAAAGAAAAGCTCGAACGTGTTATTTCTTCCCTGTAAAAGAGGGGTTAGATGTTCTTCGGGTGAAAACAGAAACAATTAGAAAGGAGAAATACCATGCATGCAAATAGTTTTATGAACGGGGATATGGGTTGGGGAATGGGTTTCGGATGGATTGTTGGATTGATAGTTTTAATAGTATTCATTTTGATAATTATCAGAAGTCTCAAAACAGATAAAGAAAAGTCGAATCTGCCAACAAAGACTGCCCTCGATATTTTAAATGAAAGATATGCGAAGGGTGAAATCGATAAAAGTGAGTACAAGGAGAAAAAAAGTAACCTCGGTACTTAGGTGTTGAATTAGATAAAAACCAACAAGTTTAAACGATTTAAAAGAATACAAAAATGGAAAGAGGAATTGAACATTCGGGGGCATGGGCAGTAGCATTAATTGTTATTGTAATAGCCTCCTGGATGTTGTACCGTTATCTCGCCCCTAAAACATGGCGGGAGTGGGCTGGTGCAGGACTAATCCAGGCCTTTATAATTGCGTTGTACGCAGAGATGTATGGTTTTCCGCTTACAATTTACCTCCTTGTCCGTTTTTTTGGATTGGACAGAAGTTATCTTAATGCAAATCTCTGGTCCACTTTGGTAGGCCTAGGTGAAACCGGAATGATGATCTCAATGATTGCTGGTTATGCTCTTCTTTTTACTGGATTTGGGATTTTCCTGCAAGGTTGGCGGCAAGTCTATCACGCACATCATGAAAAGAAACTGGAGACGGAAGGATTATATAGTTTGGTTCGACATCCGCAATATACTGGTCTGTTTATAGCGCTTTTTGGCGAAGGGATAGTTCACTGGCCAACAATTTTTTCAGTAGGGCTGTTCCCGATTATTGTTATTGTTTATGTCCGTCTTGCACATAAAGAAGAAAAAATAGTGATTGAAAAGTACGGGGAGGAATATCTTGAATACCGTAGAAGGGTGCCTGGGTTTCTTCCGTTAAGGGGTAAATGGAGGCAGTTTATTGAGAAATCTGCAAAACCTCCGAAGAAAGACTTATAAAAAATGCGCACTAATGGGATTGGCTGTAATCAACATAAGTTGTTAAACAAGAAAGGAGAATTATCATGCACGGTTTAAATGGAATGGGAATGGGCTGGGGAACGGCTTTTAGTTGGCTTATCAGTATTGTTGTCCTCGTGGCAATTATATGGTTCTTTAGAAAAATGACCAATACGAACCAGGGAAAGTCGAATATGCAAACAAAGTCTGCCCTCGATATTCTAAATGAAAGATATGCAAAGGGTGAAATCGATAAAAATGAGTACAAGTCGAAAAAGCAAGATTTGAAATAAAATTTTAAATTCAAATGCAGAAATGAACATTCTGTTAAATCTCTTTCAATATAAATTTTCTATAACTAAGAAAATACGACTCTTTTAGGTCAAACTAAAATTACAAAAAAAATGAATAAACGAATCTTTAAAAAATATCTCAGTATATATCTTATTGAAATGCTTGTGATCTGGACTTTAGCCTCGATAATTAGTTATGTGTTTAATAATGGGATTTCGTTTATTGATCTTTTGATTTTGAAAGTTTCAGATATGTTGGTATTTCATAGAATTCTATTTATTCTGATTGGCTGGTTCTTCACATCATTAATTCTGATGTACAATACAATTAATAAACTGCACGACTCAGAAAGAAAGCTTCAGGAACTTAATCGAACTAAGGATAAATTTTTCTCTATCATCGCACACGACATGCGGGGACCATTCAGCGGGTTTCTTGTTTTTACCAAAGTCTTGATTGATGAATACGATAATCTGGACAAGGAAAAAATATTTCAGATGGCCAAAAATATGGATAAATCTGCCAAAATCTTATATGATTTTCTTGAAAATCTTCTTGATTGGTCACGATCTCAAATGGGGAAATTAGATTTTGTGCCTGCTAAAATAGATCTGTTTGAGGTTGTTGAACGTAATGTCCAATTGTTATCTGCGACTGCTGAAGGTAAGTCCATTAATTTAAATCATAGTATTCCACAAAATACGTTCATTTTTGCAGATACTGATATGCTAAATACTATTTTGAGAAACTTAATCAGCAATGCTTTGAAATTTACTCACGAAGGCGGACGTGTTGCTGTCAAGATAGAAAAACATGATGATTCTTTCATGAGAATATCAGTCGAAGATACAGGAATAGGTATGTTAAAAGAAGACATTGAGAAAATATTTAAAATTGATACTAAATATTCTACTCCCGGAACTAACAATGAAAAGGGTACGGGTCTCGGTCTCATACTTTGCAAAGAGCTAACCGGAAAACATAAAGGAGATATTTGGGTTGAGAGCGAAGAAGATAGAGGGACAACAGTTTATTTTACAATTCCTTTTCGAGATTTTTAAGTTTTGCATGATGCAACTGAAATGGGTAAAGAAAAGATTGAAAAACAGAATCAAATGAATATTTTTTGAAATTACATTTTAAAACAAAAAATTATGGACCACACTTCAAAGAATCAGTTCGCTTGTCCGATGCATTGTGAAGGCGAAAAAGTTTATCCAAAACCAGGGGATTGTCCGGTTTGCAACATGCACCTCGTTTCAGTCAAAAATCAGGAGAAAGGAAATTCGCCAAATCACAATCCGGATAAACATGATAATGGACACGACCATCATCATAGCCATTCTTCAAATCAGAAAACAGGAAGTCAAGGCAAGTATTATTGCTCCATGCGATGCGAAGGCGATAAGACTTACGAAAAACCCGGCGACTGTCCAAAATGCGGGATGCATTTGAATAAAGTTGAAAGTGTTTCTACTTCCAAAGTCATTTATACCTGCCCGATGCATCCGGAGGTAAAACAAGATCACTCCGGAAATTGTCCGAAATGTGGTATGACTTTGGTTCCTGAAAAAGGTGGTGAAACCAGCGAAGAAGAAATGGCATACCTGAAAATGGCCAGAAAGTTTTGGATTGCTTTCGCGTTAAGTATTCCGGTGTTGATAATTGCCATGTCAGAGTTCGTTAGTTTTCTGAATCTTAGCAGTATTGTATCCAAAAATAGCTTGGGATGGATTGAATTTGTTCTGGCTACACCTGTAGTTTTTTATAGCAGTTGGGATTTTTTCAAACGCGGCTGGAGTTCAATCATAAGGTGGGCGCCCAATATGTGGACGCTTGTTTCCATTGGAGTTGGTTCTGCATACTTGTTTAGTGTTTTTGCCTTGTTGTTACCATCTGTCTTTCCTTCTCAGTTTAAAGATGCGAACGGCAATGTTCATCTATATTTTGAAGCAGCCGCTGTCATATTAACCCTGGTACTCCTTGGTCAGGTACTTGAATTGAGGGCACATAGTAAAACTAATTCGGCAATCAAAGCTTTACTTGGTCTCGTTCCTCCCATTGCAAGGGTTATACGGAATGGAGTGGAAGAAGAAATTGCTTTGGAAGAAGTTGTTGTGGGCGATATTTTAAAAGTTAAACCTGGCGAAAAAATACCAGTTGATGGAAGCATTTATAAAGGTGATGCAGTTATCGACGAAAGTATGATCACTGGCGAACCAATTCCGGCGGAAAAAGAGGTAGGGAATAAGGTAACAGCCGGAACGATCAATGGCAAAACAGCCTTTGAAATGAAAGCCGAAAAAGTTGGAAGTGATACTTTGCTGGCTCAAATCATTGAAATGGTAAACCAGGCCAGCCGATCACGTGCGCCGATACAGAAATTGGCTGATACGGTTGCCAAATACTTCGTTCAGATTGTTTTAGCAATTGCTGTCCTTACATTTATTGTTTGGGCTATTTGGGGACCCGATCCTGCCTATGTGTATGCCTTTGTTAATGCCGTTGCTGTCTTAATCATTGCCTGTCCATGTGCGTTGGGTCTGGCAACCCCTATGTCGATCATGGTGGGTACTGGTCGTGGAGCTCAATCAGGTGTATTGGTAAAAGATGCCAGGGCTATTGAGGAAATGAATAAAGTGGATATCCTGATCATCGATAAAACCGGAACCATTACTGAAGGCAAACCAAGCTTGAAAGAATTTCAGTCTTTTGGCGATTTGAGCGATTTGGAAGTTCTTCAATTGGCAGCTTCGGTTGATGCTAACAGTGAGCATCCGCTTGCAGACGCCATAGTTGCCGGTGCAAAAACCAATAAGCTTGAACTCATCGAACTTGATAAATTTGAATCAGTTACCGGGAAAGGGGTTCAGGCAATTTATAAGGGTAAAAAAATTGGCTTGGGGAATCATCGGCTATTAGAAGAATTTAAAGCAGAATTAGCGGTTGACAAACAGAAACTGGTAAAAGATTGGCAGCTTAATGGTCAGACCGTGATGTATTTAATTCTTGATCAAAAAGTGGAAGGAATTGTGAGTGTATCCGATAAAATCAAACAAACTTCAGCCAAAGCTATTGGCGAATTGCAAAAGATGGGTATAAAAGTCCACATGCTGACAGGAGATAATCAATTTACGGCTAAAGCGGTTGCAAATGAACTTGGGTTAGATGGATTTCAAGCCGATTGTCTTCCTGACGACAAGTATAAAAAAGTAAAAGAATTACAGGAACAGGGCCATGTTGTAGCGATGGCTGGCGATGGAATAAACGATGCACCTGCTCTTGAGCAAGCCAATGTGGGTATTGCCATGGGAACAGGAACTGACATCGCCATGCAAAGCGCCGAAATAACATTAGTAAAAGGCGATTTGCAGGGAATCGTACGAGCCAGGGATTTAAGCCGAAAAGTGATGCGTAACATCAAGCAGAACCTGTTTTTTGCCTTTATTTATAATGCGCTGGGAATACCCGTTGCAGCCGGAATTCTTTTCCCATTCTTTGGACTTCTACTTAGTCCAATCATTGCAGCAGCAGCTATGAGTTTTAGTTCTGTATCTGTTATTTCCAATGCATTACGTTTAAAAAGGAAATAACTATCTAGAAGTATTATAGTGATAAAATAAATAAGGAATATAGATTATTTCCAAAGCATGCCTTGGATTCTAAATACAATAAGGATATGAGAAAATTAACAAAAGCACAAAAACGCAAAGCCATTAATGATAAGTGGATTAATAGGTTATTCTTATTCGTTTTTACATTGTTTTTTGGTTTTGCATTCTGGTTTGCCTTCAATAATTATTTTCGATATGATATTTATAAGGAGCGAATGCTGACAAAATTAGAAAACAAGGAAGTAGAACCTCAACAAATATGTATGTTTCGTAATCAACTTGTAATTGGTGCAACCAGTTCGGTAGTAATCGATGGCGAAACATTCTATGTCTGTTGTCCGGGATGCGCAGATAATTTAAAAAATAACTACATGGATTCACAATTTGCGTTTGATGGTTATTCGCACCACAAAATTAAAAAGACCAAGGCTTTCATTGTTTTGCAAAATAAGAATACCCGAAAGGTGGGCTACTTTGAAACTGAAAATAATTTTAATCAATTCAATCAAAATAGAAACTAAAAATGGAAACAAAATCAATCAGTACAATCATCATGTTCATGTTTTTTGCACTTACAGTACTGTCAGCAAATAAAACTGAGAAGTTAAAAGTTAACGGGAAATGCGACATGTGTAAAAATCGCATTGAAACTGCAACAAAATCGGTAGAAGGAGTCAAATCAGCCAGTTGGGATAAATCGACAAAAAGCTTGACCGTGAATTATGATGACAATAAAACAACATCACCAATAATTCTGACCTCAATTGCTATGGCGGGACATGACAATGAGATGTTTGGCGCAAGTGATTCAGGCTATAATGAACTTCCCGGATGCTGTCAATACAAAAGGGATGTAAACAGGAAAAAAAACATGCATGGCTCAGCCGATATAATTTCAAATAAAAGTGAGAAAGCTGGTTCATGCTGTAATAGTAAACAATAGTTTTTTAATCTTTAAAATGATCTAAAATGAAAACAAAAGTATTTATGCTGGCTATCCTGATGATGATGGGTGCCGGGAGTCTCTTTGCAAAAAACAAATCCGAAAAATTTCTGGTAAACGGAAAATGTGAAATGTGTGAGAAACGAATCGAAATGGCTGCTCTATCAGTTGAAGGTGTTTCAAAAGCAGATTGGAACAAAGAAACAAAAGAGATAAATGTCACCTTTAATGATGCGAAAACCAGTTTGCAAGATGTCAAAACTGCTATTACCAAAGTTGGACATGATACTGATGCAGTTAAAGCAACCGACGAAGCTTACAATGAACTTCCATCATGTTGCAAATACGACCGTGCCGATCTGAAGGCTCCAATGAAGCCAATGATCCACAAGCACCAATAATCGATTGTTTTTTTATCAGTTTGATAGATTGTAAATTGAAATCTTTCAATTCTTTGTAGATATGATTTTTCAGAGTGTAATTTTTAATCAATAGTATATTGTGTGAATTATTATTTCTGAAAAATTCGGTTTTGGTTTTGGTTCTGATCCGGTGAATTAAATTCATCGGATCAGTTTTTTTTTTCAGTTTAAAAACAAAGAATCTCATAGAACTTCTTTCCAATATGGATATAAGAATATACTATTCGGGCACGCAAATCGTTTACTCCTTGTTAATAAAATAATTTCAAAATGTTGAGAATAATACTCTTTAACTGCTTGATTTTTTGTGTTGGAACCACTCTATCCAATGATTTTCACCGAAAAATAAGATGGATAGTAAATACTGATACAATTGAAACTAAGACCAAACAAATTTTCTCATTAAAATTTGATGGTAGTGTTGTTATTGACTATTCTGAACTACCCTATTGGTTCGAAAGTTTTGAACTGAATCTCGCATCCGCTGATGTTGTAATCGTGGACGCGATTTTTGAACCAGTAAATAATTCTATTCCGGCATCGGAAACTATTCAAAATGAAGAATTAACATTCAAATCAGACGTTGGGGTTTCTGCCGGGAAATCGTTCCTTCGACTGACTGTCTTCCCGTTTATCAGAAAAAATAATCAGGTTGAAAAACTCGTCAGTTTTACTATTTCCATTACTGAAACCCAGAACAAATTAAAATCGGCATTTGCAGCATTTCCCTGGAAAACAACTTCGGTACTTAGCTCAGGCAAATGGATAAAAATAAAGACAAAAGATCGTGGAATTTATAAAGTAACTTATGACCAGATCAAGCAGTGGGGTTTTGCCAATCCGGATCAGGTCGCTTTATATGGGACTGGCGGTTATATGCTTCCGTTTATGAATAAAGATCTTCGTTTTGATGATTTGGATACTTACCCGGCATGGAAAGGAAAGGATAACGCGGGAAAAGATTGTCTCTTTTTTTACTCAACCGGTAATATCCAAGTAAATCAGGATTTAACTACCGGGACTTTTTCACATCAGCAGAATTATTACGCTACAGAGACCTATTTCTATCTGACAGATCAGGGGACACTAAAAACCATCGGAAAGATTGCTGAAGTGACTGGTGATGCAGGGAGAAAGGTTCTTTCATTTCCCAATTATACTTTTTATGAAAAAGAATCAATCAACTTAATTTCTTCCGGCAGTCAGTGGTATGGAGAGCGATTCATTACGGGTGCAACACAATCAATTAATATTTCTTTAGAAAATCCGGAACTAACAAAACCCGCCATAATTTCTGTAACAGTGGCGGGTAGAACTTCTACTGCAAGCAATATGGATGTGGTAATGAATGGAAAATCAATTCTAAATTTGCCGTTTGGTGCATATAGAGAATATGAATTTGCCCGGCAAATCGTTAAATCAACTTCAACAACCCTTCAGGAGAAAAATATTCAGTTGAAACTGACCTATCAAAGCGGCAATAGTTCATCTGAGGCCTGGCTGGATTATATCTCGGTGAATTATCAGAGTCTTCTAAATATGAATTCAGATGTGTATTCTTTCCGTGGTAGAGGAGTTGACGGCCAGATCCCGATTTCAGAATTTGTTTTATCCAATGTTTCAGCTTCGACACGAATTTTTGATGTGACCGATCCAGCGATTACCTTTGAAGTTCCGGCAAACTATGCTGAAGGTCAATTGAAATTTAAATCAAACTCGGGACTTACCCGCGAATATGTGGCTTTTAACCCCGGAGGAACCATCCCTTCAGCCGAATTGGTTGGTAATGTTGCAAATCAGAATTTACATGCTTCTGAATTATCTGAAATGATTATTGTTTCCAATTCTACTCTGCTCAAAGTAGCAAACGACCTGGCAGACCTTCATCGTACGTCAGATCAAATGACTGTTCAAGTAGTTACTCCCGAAGTCATTTACAACGAATTTTCAGGTGGCTTACCCGATCCATCCGCTTTTCGGAATTATTTCAGAATGTGTTATGACCAAGGCAAACAGACAGGCAAAAATACCCTCAGATATGTTTTGTTGATGGGCGACGGAAGCTTTGATAACCGAAATATTCAGAAAAATAATCTGAACCTTCTGCCTACTTTTCAATCGGATAATTCACTTATAGAAACAGAGTCGTTTGTGACCGATGATTTCTTTGTGTTTATGGATGAAAATGAAGGTGGTTCTTATGGAACTGTTGATCTTGGAATAGGACGAATCCCGGCACGAACAATTGCAGAAGCAGAAATCGTTTTGGATAAAATTAAAACATACCCAACCAAGGAAAGTATTGGAAATTGGCGGAATGTGGTGACCTTTATTGCCGATGATGGCAATACTGCAGATGGATATACAACTATTCATACCGATCAGGCTGAAAGTCTGGCTCGTTTTGTGAATAAAACATATCCGGCATTCTTTACTGAAAGAATTTATCTGGATACTTATAAGCGGATTTTGACTGCCGGTGGAGAGAAATATCCGGATGTTAATGTTGCTATTGATAACCGGGTAAAGAGGGGGTCTCTAATAATGAATTATACCGGACACGGCAATGCAAAAGGCCTGGCCGATGAAAGTATTATTGATATTGGGAGTATTAATTCGTGGACTAATTACAATCGCCTGGCAATTTTTGTAACTGCAACCTGTGAATTCAGTCGCTTCGATGACAATGAAACATCAGCTGGCGAATATGTTTTATTTAGTCCTAATGGTGGCGGGGTTGGACTTTTTTCAACTACCAGATTAGTCTATTCCGGTGCAAATTTTGTTTTAAACAGCAAATTCTTTAAATATATTTTTGAAAAAGACCAACAAGGCAATAACCTGCGTTTGGGTGATGTAATGCGTTTGGCAAAAGCCTCGGCAAATACAGGTATCAATCAATTAAATTTTACCCTTTTAGCAGATCCAGCCCTACGGTTAGCCAATCCGAATAATCAGGTTGTAACCACCAGTATTAATGGTAATGACGCTAAAATTGAGACTGATACAATCAATACACTTTCTGTTGTAACAGTTAAAGGATACGTGGCTAACAGCCAGGGAGTCAAACTTACTTCCTTTAATGGTGAAATTACACCCTCCGTATACGATAAAGCAATACAGCTTAAAACGTTGGGGAATGCAGGACAGGAAACGACAAGCTTTACTCTTCAGAATAACGTTATTTATAAAGGGTTAGCAAGCGTTAAAAACGGCGAATTCGAATTTTCATTTTTCGTGCCGAAAGAGACTTCTTATAAATTAGGCAAAGGAAATATTTTGTATTACGCATACAATGAGTTAGTTGATGCTAGTGGATATTTTGACAATTTTTATCTTGGGGGGTCTTTGGGTTCATCAATTTCAGATACGAAAGGTCCGAAAATTGATTTGTATATGAACTCAGAATCGTTTAAGGACGGAGGAACAGTAAGTGCCAGTTCTGTTTTGTTGGCAAACATTACCGATGAAAATGGCATAAATACCTCTGGTATCGGAATTGGACATGATATCACCGCAATTCTGGACGGAGAGAACTCTAATATTTTGATATTGAATGATTATTTTCAGTCCGATAAGGACAGTTACACCAGTGGGAAAATTGTTTTTCCATTGACTAAATTATCGGAGGGTGAACATGTTTTGAAAATCAAGGTTTGGGATGTTTTTAACAATTCATCAGAAAAAGAAATCAAGTTTGTGGTGAAAGATGATTTCAGGATTGAAACAGTTTCTGCCTACCCCAATCCAATGCAAGGTGAAACACGGTTCGTCTTTACACACAACCAACCAGATGAAATTTTTAATGTGGAACTTGAAGTTTTTCAATCTACTGGATCCCGTGTAGATTTAGTCAAGGCGAAAGTTAGTTCACAAGGCATTGAAAGCCTGCCATTGGAGTGGATTCCAGCGGAACGACAAGTTAAAATGAAATCTGGGGTGTATATCTACCGGATTAGTGCTACAACCAAAGATGGGAAAAGAAGTAGTGGTTCTGGTCGGTTGGTATTTCAATACCGATAAAAAAGAAACTAAAAAAAAATGCAACAACCGATGATTAGAAAACGGATCTCCAAAAAGTACAGGAAACTATTGCTAATGTGTGTCGCGATAAACAAGTAATTAAAGCAACCGATAAGCTTACATTGACATTCCATCATGTTGAAAATATGGCCGTTCCGATCTTAAGACTTCAATGAAACCGATGGAATATAAACATCAACAATTAATTAGTCAATCCTTAAAAAGTCAAAAATGTATCAATAACAGTTCATTCATAATAATGCCAAGCTCCATTTTAGAGCATCAAACCGGGTTCGAATGGTTGTGAGCAGGTATTGAGAAACCCATTCGGCCAAAAAATCGGGCAAAAGTTTAACTTTCCGCAACCATCGTCGGAAGTTAAACGCGGAAGCAGCCATCAGGGCGTTAATTTCATCCCCAACAAATCTTTTCAGGTAGTTTCTTGCCATTCGGTGATCCTGCTTGGTGTGGCCAAAGATTGGTTCTATGGCCGCCCTTCGTCGGAACCGTATCCGTGCCTGTTGTTTCCGGTACGCCGAATCTTTTGATTTTGGCGGGCTTGGAGTTTGGATGACGGTTCCATCGACCATTTTTCGTCCACGGTAACCCCGGTCAACCGTTGCTTCTTTGGCCCTTATCCCTGTAATTTGCTGGTGAAAGTCAAGGGTCTCTTTCAATGTATCTCCATCGTACGGGTTGCCTTTGAAAGTAACCACCGAAACAATCACGTTGGTGGTTTTTGTAATGGCAAACGACACTTTGGAGCCAAACTCATATTTCTTGTGGTCTTTGCCTTTGGCAATGCAACTTACCTCAGGTTCGTGCAGACTGTAAATCTTGTTCTTGCTTTGCCTGGTTTGGGACAGAACTTTGCGGAACATATCCAGTTCTGCCCGCCATGCTGATTGCTCCGGAAGTTTACGCTCCAATTCGCGCACCAGCCTTCCGGCAATGGTCTTGATCTTCCGGCCTGAAGCCAAGGCTTTTTTCTTATTCTTTGGATGATCTTTGAACCGCTGGTTCAGCATGTGCTGTTTTACGGTCCGTTTATAGCTCTGACGCAATGGGATGTTCTCTCTTTCTGCCATCTTCCGGCACTTGGCAATAATGCGAACGGCCAGTTTCAGATCGGTTGGAAACGTGATATTCTTTTCCTGAACAGTGGTGTCTATTGAAACACATTTCTGCTGTGCATCCTTCCCTTGCAGCCCAACCGATAAACGGAAAATCTTTTCAATGCCTTCTTTGCCAACCCGGTGGCGAAAATGAACCAGATCACTCGGATCACAGGGCATCGACCATTGAAAATGGGTTTCTCCGCTAAAATACTGGAAGTACGGGTTTTCTACCCACCGGTCAACTACCGACTCATCGCTCAGATTATGCAACTGCTTTAAAATCAATAGTGAAACCATCAATCGAACCGGTTTGGCCGGACGACCAAAATCAATGTAATAATCCTGAAAATCAACTTCCACCGATTTCCAGTCAATTTTTCCAGTCAACTGATAAAGTGGATGCCTGGGATTAAGTTGTTCTTTCAAGGTTTGAAACAAAAAACTCATTTGTCCGGATTGCTTGTTTTTGCCGATCATATTTCTGCAATGTTTTTCACTAAATTGCGAAAAATCCTGCAAATAATATCATCAAATATAGGTGCGAAATCAACAAAATGATGTTAATAATCAACACCTTCGCTCATTTTTAAGGGCTTACTAATTATATTATGCGACTGATCGGATGAGTTGAAATCATCGGATCAGTGCGTTTTGTGACCGGTCAGAAACTAAAACAAATAAACGAATTAGTATTGGGTTACATATATCTTCATGAATGCTGTTTAGTCCACATAGCATATTTGCCAATATTGGCTAAGGCTACTAAAATGT
>JBASYJ010000148.1:0-50953 GCA_049277435.1 Prolixibacteraceae bacterium | reverse complement strand
TATTGGCCATGTTCGTTAATACATTTTTGCCAGCTTTACATTCAGAAACAGCATACCTTGTAATGTTTTCAAAAATTGGTTTAAAAATCACCTTATTTCTGATAGGGACCGGGCTTACCAAAGAATTACTAAAGTCGGTTGGATTTAAACCATTGTTTCAAGGTACAATGCTTTGGCTGATTATTTCTTCGATATCGCTTGCTGTAATTGTTTACGCGATTGTTTAATGAATCATTTAACTCAACTTTATAACTTTATACTCAACTGTTTTGAAATTTATAAAATGCCGAATGGGATTATGAATAATTCATAATCCCATTCGGCAAAATTGACTTAAATCTAATTTTGATAATGGCTTAGTTAAACTTATAAAGTGTAAGTATTTCAGCATCTTTGATATAAATCTTATTTCCGGAGACAACCGGAGTACTGAATACAGGCTTATCGGAAACCTTAATTCTTGTCAGTTCAGAATACGACTTTTGGCCAGGTTTGAAGACGATTAAATTTGAATTACTTGGCAATGATATTATTGCTGAACCACAATTCAGAAGAGCACCAAAATCACTGTTCATCGTTGTATCAGCCCACATGGTCAGTCCATTTTTCACATCCAGACTGTAGAATTTTCTTCCGTTTGAAAGTCCGTAAAGAAGACCATCCTGAATAACAGGAGTATTGTATTTGGTGCCAAGTTCAGCATTTGCCCACAGCTCTTTAGTCACAAATTCATCACCTTCTTTCACAATTTCAATTGCTTTTGTTCCTGATCCTTGCCCGGTTATGATCACAGTTTGACCAAGCACGACAGGTGTTGCCGCATTGTAAAACCGATTCTGGCAAGGAGCATCGACTTTCCACAACAATTTACCATCCGCTGCATCGAGTCCTACTAGATTCTTCTCGGTATAAACAACCAATTGTTTTTTGCCGTCAATGGTCATGACAACTGGTGAAGAATAGGTTGGTCCATCACCTGCCCATTTCCACGTTTCGCTTCCGGTAACCAAATCGAAAGCAAAAATGGTCCCGCTTTCTTTTCCTCCAAGGAAAGCGATACATTTGCCATTCACTATCATGGGCGACATGGCGGTAAAAAACGGAGGATTCAAATTCGAAGTATTTTCCTTGCGCCAAACCAGCTTTCCGGAAGTGGCATCAAGACAGGAAAGGACGCCGCCAACTCCCAGTGTTACGATTTTTCCTTCGGCTACAGCAGGAGTGCTTCTTGGCCCCGGATGCGAAGCGGATGGGCCAGTCACCGTGATAGCCGGATATTTATTTTGCCAGATTTCCTTTCCTGAAATGGCATCCAGACAAAGTAATACTTCATCGTTTTCCTGACGCGAAAAACTATACAATTTATTACCAACCAAAACAGGTCCTGCATCACCTAGTCCAACCGTAACTTTCCATTCCTGTTTAAGTTCGGTCGGCCAGCTTGAGGGAGCTTTAAATCCGCTAACATTTCCATCGCTTTTAACACCCCGCCATTGTGGCCAATCCTGCGCAGAAATGGATATGGTAAAAGCAAAAATCAAAACAAATAAACTGAATATTGAAGATGCACGTTTCATTTGGGTAATTGTTGGTTTTTTGAATGCGATTTTTCAAATCATTCCGTAGAAATTTATTGGCTCTACCGAATTATGAGAGAGAAAAAAATGAGTATAAACGGGTATGTTTGAATACATTAAATCAAACTACATGATACACAAACTAATTTAATCAAAATAAACAGCACGAAAAAATTGAATTTAAATTGTGCCTAACGCAATGAATAATAGTGCAAAAAAGAGATTTGATCACGCTCATTTTTAAATTATCAGGAGCTGGATTTCATTGATAAAGGATTCGATCTCTAATGACCTGAAAGCAAAGAACTAATTATCATCCGTTTCGTAACAAGAGAATGATTTACTTGAATATTTACAGCACAACTCTTTGTTTATGAATCCTTAGACTCATATTGTTACAAACAATAACATCTAAAATCAGGACAAACTGAATCAATTTTGTGATGATCACCGAGTTCATAAAAAGGTTAACCGATATCGTTGAATCTAATTTGTCAAACGAAAACTTTGGAGTCGAAGATCTTGTCCGGGAAATGGGAATGAGCCATATTAGCCTGCACCGAAAGTTAAAAGCCAGTACAAATCAAACGATCAGCCAATTTATCCGCGAGATCAGGCTGCAAAAGGCTAAAGAGTTATTGCAGAATGAAGACTTGACCGTTTCAGAAATTTCATACCGGGTTGGTTTTGGAAGCCCAACCTATTTCAATAAATGTTTTCATGAATATTTTGGTTATCCACCTGGAGAATCGAAAAACCGGGAATTGGGTAACGAACGAAATGAAAACCCGGAAAATTCCTTACCGGAAAAACCCATACGTAGCAAAATCCTAATCGGTCTGGTAATTAGTTTAATCGTCATCATACCATTTGTTTTATACCTGACCAGTCAATCATCAGTATTTAAAACGGTAAAAGAAAAAGAAAAATCGATCGCTTTGCTTCCTTTCAAATACCTGAGCGACGATCCTGAAAAACAATTCCTTGCTGATGGCATGATGGATGCGATTCTGCTTCATTTATCAAAAATTAAAGATCTGCGGGTCATATCGCGAACCTCAGTGGAGCAATACCGGAAAACCAACAAAACTTCGAGAGTGATCGGTAAAGAACTGGAGGTGGCATTTTTGCTTGAAGGCAGTTTTCTTAAGGATGGTGAGCGATCCAGGTTAATTTTAAAATTAATCAGTTCCAGTGATGAAAGCCTTGTATGGGTAAAGGAATATGACAGTCAATGGAGAGATATTTTTCCGGTTCTAAGCGATGTAGCAGAGACAATTGCAGGCGAATTGCAAGCTGTAATCACACCTGAAGAAAAACATCTCATTGAAAAAGTACCAACTACAAATCTGACAGCTTATGAGTTCTATCAACAGGGAAATTATGAATATTTAAAATTCAGGTTCAACAGACAAAACAGGGAAGCCCTTAACAATGCAGAAAACTTGTATCGAAAAGCCCTGGCCATTGATTCTACCTTTGCCCTTTCCTATAGCGGATTAGCTACAATTTTCTGGGAGAAGAATTACAAGAAAACTTATTTTACCGATGAATTTCTAAACCCTATTCTTCGGTTGGCCGAAAAAGCGCTTATGTTCGACAACCAGCTGGCAGAGGCCTATTTAATCAGAGGCCAGTATTACAAGGAAAAAAACACTTATGAAATGGCGCTGGAAGATATTAATGAAGCCATACAAATGAATCCAAATTACGGACCAGCATACCAGGAGTTAAATTACATTTATACCTGGAATCTTCCGGATATGATCAAAGCAATTGAAAACGGACGGAAGGCAATTTCACGTACCCATGGAAGCGAACTTGGTGAATTATATACTCAACTTGGCTTCACATATGCGTGTGCAGGATTTATTGACGAAGCCAAAATTTGCTATTCGAAAGCATTTGATTTATCAGGTCAATCAGATTCAACCACATATTATTTGGATTTAGGTACCCTGGAACAATACCAGGGAAACATGCCAAAAGCACAGGAATATTTAATCCACGCTCTAAAAACTGATTCCAATAATGTTGATTTGCAAAGGAGATTAGCAAATAACTATCATCTTCTGGTTAATTACAAAGCCTCGTTGCATTACTATCGAAAATACATTGAAAAGATGGAAATCCTGGAGATCCTGGATCTTGGAGAAACCCACCGGATTGCTCTTGCTTATTTAAAAACCGGGCACATGAAGGAAGCGCTCAAATATTTTGATCAGGAAGAAAAATATTGCCGCGAATCGATTGAAAAAAATCGTGATTTTGCCCAAAGTAAAAGAGCCTATTACGACCTTGCCGCCGTCTATGCTTTCCAGGGAAAAACGGATGAGGCCTATAAAAATCTGGATGAATTTTTAAAAAATGATTTTTTTCCGCTTTGGTGGGTAAACCTGATTAAAAGTGATCCACTTTTTGCCAGCATTCAAAAAGAAACCAGATTTCAGAAAATTGTTAGCGTAATGGAAGCTAAATACAAGAAAGAACACAACAGAGTGAAAAAATGGCTGGATGAACAAAAAATGTTGTAAACCCATACAACAAAAAAAATCCATCAAACTCTTTAATTTACTTAATCCTTCTTTTCTTTGTTTAAATCAGAAAAAACCACTCCATTCCTTAAAACATCCATTTTTCAAGATAATTTCAACGATTGAAAATAATTTTTCAGCGATTTGAAAAATAACTTCACCATTTGAAAAATAGCTTCTAATTAGTGTATTCCTTTTCTCCGGAAATTTGGGTTAAGAATTTTTATAATTATCATTAAAAAACTTAAGCCATGAAAACAATTATTAAAACAACCGGATTTTCTCTTCTATTTCTGATTTTCTCGGTCGTCACATTCGCGCAAGAGAAAAAGGATCAGATTAAAGAAATAAATGGAGTAAATGTTACAGCACCAAGATTTACCGGGAATGAAACATTGTTAACACTTTTAAATGAAACGCAGTTTGGCTCTTTCAATGACTACCTCATGAAAAATTTTCAATATCCGGAACGGAGGAAAGATGAAGGAACTGAAGTGGTATCGTTTGTCATTACACCAAAAGGTGAACTAACTGATTTCCTGATCATCAACAGTGTATCACCTGCTATTGACGAAGAAATAGTACGGGTTTTGAAAACAACCAATGGGCTTTGGAAACCAGGTTTAAATAATGGAGTACCGGTTGCAATGGAAAAAGAAATTTCAATAGTAGTAAAATATGCAGATTCTCCGGACGAAATCGATGCGACAACCAATTTTGTGAATTTGGCAAAACATTACTTTGACCGGGGAAACAAACAGTTTTTTGTGAAGGAGATTAATAAGCGGGCATTGAAGAACTACGATAAAGCTATCCGCTATTTGCCCAACGATAAAGCTCTGCTAGTTACCCGGGGAATGTGTCTGTATGAACTTGGAAATATAGATGGGGCATGTCTGGATTGGAATAGGATTAAGACTTTAGATGGTTTTGAGGGTGATGCTTATCTTGATAATTTCTGCATTTTTAAAGGGTATGCTGAAATGTTGAATACATTGCAGGAAAAGAAATAATTAATCCATAATATATTCAGTGAAGCTACTCTTTAAATTTCATACTCAATGAGTAGCTTCACTTTTGATCTCACAGCTTTTTCAGCATCCAAAGGCCGCATCCGAAATGTTTGGTCTCTCCCAAGGGAGCCTTCAGGTATTCAAAACCAAATTTTGCATAGATTTTAAGCGCCAAATGAAGCTCATCCAAAGTTTCCAGATAAACCTGCTGAAATCCGAATTCTTTGGCAGTTTTCAAACATCGTTCAATTAAAGTACGGCCCAATCCGATCCCACGGGCTTCGGGAAGCAAATACATTTTCACCAGTTCACAGGTGCCGTCAGGTAAATTTTCGGTAAGAAATATGCCTCCGCCACCCAGAATTTTCCCATCAGCTTCAGCTACAAAATAGGCTGATTTTTCGGTTTGAAACAACTCGAACAACGCGTCGGTGGTCGGATCAAAAAATACTGTTCCGGGATTGGCTGCACCAAATTCAGACAAAGTATTCCTTATAATTACTGCTAATTCAGGATTATCAGAGGATTGGATTGGACGGATTTTAATATCGGTTAATTTCAACATAAAATAGTTTTGGATTTTTTTTCAAATATATTAGTTTATCCCTTTCCACCATTCAGATTGAACACCAAAATTATCCAGGTCAACTTCTTCGCCAATCATCGGGTGAATGAGCGGAACATCAAGTATACCGGCTTCTTTGGTGACCCGCTGAATAGATTCGTCCCACGCATGATAGGCTAGTGCAAATTTGGCCCAGTGAACCGGCATCATCGTTTTGGCATTTAAATCGATCGCAGCCTGCACGGTTTGTTCAGGCATCATATGAATGTATTTCCAATATTCGTTGTACTGGCCACATTCAAGCAAAGCCAGATCAAACGGGCCATGTTCAATACCAATTTTCTTAAAATGAGTGTCGTAACCGGAATCGCCGCCGATGAATACTTTTTTCGTTGGAGTCTGCAGCACAAACGAACACCAGACCGACTGGTTCCGTTTAAACCCACGTCCGGAAAAATGTCTTCCGGGTGTTGCGGTAACTACAAAACCTGAATCCGGAAAAACCTGTTCATTCCAGTCGAGTTCGATAATTTTTTCAGGATCAAATCCCCACTTTTCAAAATGAGAACCAACTCCCAAACCAGTAATAATCCGGCCCACTTTCAGTTTTAGTTTCTGTACCGTTTTGTAATCCAAATGATCCCAGTGATCGTGAGTAATCACCAGATAATCGATCTCCGGAAATTCTTCAGGAGAATAAACATCGCTTCCCTTAAAACTGCTGACCATAAACGAAACCGGTGAGGCATGTCCGGAGAAAACCGGATCGACCAGTATTTTCTTTCCGTCGATTTGCATAAAATATGAAGAATGGCCGAACCAAACCAGGATATCTTTTTCCGGATTCAAAGTCATTAAATCGGTTTTCTGCGATGGTAACGAATCTTTTGGCACATTACGTTTGCTCCGGTTGAACATTCCGTCCTTCAAAACTTTAAACATACTTACATTTTCAGGCATAACCGGGGTAAAACTCTGGTTCTGAAAACTTCCATCCTTATAGCCGGATGATTGCTGAATACGCTTCAATCGGTCACCGTATGAAGCTTTTCCGAAACTGGGCTGCTGCATAAAAAAGAACACTCCCGCTGAAAGTATTCCTGCAATTGAAACTGATATGATCATTATTTTTAATGCTTTTTTCACGATTAATTTATTTGGCATCAGCTATCGCTTTGATTTCTTTGTTTTCCAGAAGAACGGATGGGGATTCATTTTTGACCAGTTTTAACATGGCCTGCGATAACTGTAACGTTGAAATTGCATAACCAGGCAAGATTTTCGCCACCAGTTTTACCAGTTTAAATTCCCTTTTCTTTGCTGAAGTCAGATTTTCAGGAAGAAAAACCGGAACGATACCTGCAGGACGAAGAATATACAACCATTTAAATGGCAGCAATTTCAAGGCATTCTCTGCCTTCCCTTTTACCCTTGCGAATAAAATCCGGCTTCTTTCTGAAGAATCGGCTCCCTGACCGCTCAGAAAGACAAATTTAATTTCAGGATTAACCGATAACATGGCCTTTGCTGCAGCTATTACATAATCGTAAGTAATGGTATGATATTGGTCTTTCGTGACTTTGTTTTGCGAAATACCCAGGCACCAGATACAGGCATCAGCTTCCCGAAATTCAGAGAGTAATGATCCGTATTCCAGAAAATCCTGATGAACAATCATTTTTACTTTCGGATGAGTAAAATCGAGTGCTTTACGAACAACGATGGTTACTTTATCAACATTCCGGTCGGCCATTGCCTGCCGCACAACTTCTGAACCGGCAGTTCCGGTTGCTCCAAATATGATGACTTTCATTGATTCAATTTTAATCTATTTAATTTCTGTTTCTAAACGTTTTATGACGGGGATTTGCCCGTTTGATTTCAATATTTTTTTAGTCGCGGAACTAATAATATCTTTTTCATTCTTTTTACTACTGCCCTGTCCAGATTGACTAATCACTCTAATCTAATTGCAAAAAAATTTAAGTGATCATGTCCCAGATCAGATCAAAAGCCAGATTAACCTGTTCGTGTTCCTTTTCCTGATCGAGATTTGCGCTGATCAGATATTCGTTGAAACCATAAATATGATTGGTGATCAAGGTAAACAACAAATCAATTGGCAGGGGTTTTAAAACACGCGAATCAATAGCTTCCTGCATCAGATCCAGAAAATATCTGGTTTGTTTCTGAATTTCCTCATTCGAAACCATTGACAAATAAGGAGATGAGTGAAATTGCTGGGTGAACCGAAACTCCATTGGATTTTCTTTTGCCCAGTAAAGTGACGCAATAAACATGCGTTTAAAAGTTGTTTTAATTGTTTCCCCTTCAGGACGATCCCTGTTTACGCAGAAAGCCATATCACTTTTAATGTGAACAAACAATGCCACAACCAGCTCATCTTTGGTCTTAAAATAGTGAAACAAAGTACCATTGGAAACTCCTGCTTCCTTGGCAATCCGGCTGGTCGGCGTTCCGTGAAACCCATATTCCACGAAGAGTTTTAATGCCGCTTTTAATATTTGTTCCTGTTTGTCCATTTAAAAACACGATTGACTAATCACTCCACAAAAGTAAAGCATATTTTTAATTCTCCAAGTTGTTGCAAAATTTAATTTAAAATTTAAATCTGGTCCTGATGCATTTCAGCCATTCCCGGGTAAGCAGCTCATGTCCTGGAACCGTTGGATGGATGCCATCCCAGATCCAATATTCAGGTGCAATACTTTTACTGGCCTTATTCAGAACTTTCTGAAATTCAACCAATACGGCATCAAACTCAATAGCTAATTTTCGCACAACAGCCTGTCGTTTCATAACTTCAGAGTTCCAGGCTTCCCAGTTTTCCTTTACTCGCCCTACTGGAAGGATAAACGGTTCGCAGAGCACAAACTGCACATCGCTAAACTGCGTTTTTGTTTGTTCCAGAATCAATCTGTACATATTTTCGAACTGGACAACCTGATTCAACTCTCCGGATTTTATTGCACGATCAACATCATTCACCCCAACAAGAATACTCAGAATATCAGGTTTTAATTCGAGCGTATCTTTTTGCCAACGGTCCGCTAAATCGCTTACCGTATTTCCGCTTATCCCCCGGTTGTAAAATTTCAGATCCAACTCCGGAAAATCGGCGCCCAAACGGCTGGCAATGCTAAACGCATAACCGTGTCCCATAATGTGGTTCGGGTCGGTATTTCGTCCACGATTTCCATCGGTTATCGAATCGCCCTGAAACAGTAATACCAAGCCTTTCCGAAGTTCTTTTCTCTTTTCATTTTGCACTGAGTCCGCCTGTACAAGCATTTCAGGATAAGCAATAGCTAAAACTCCGGAAGCCAGTATTTTCCGGAAAAAGCTCCTGCGTGTATTTTGATTTTCAGGATTCATACTATTTTACTTATTTTTTAAAATTCAACATTCGTTATTTCGTATCAGCAGGGTATTTTCACTATAAATCTGAAATACCCCGAGCATCCGGCTCTCCAATTTATTTTATTCAACCTATCAGATGGATTAAAATCCATCCCTACAAGATTGACAACCCTACGGTTCTTCATTTTATATTGAGCTTTTTCACGTTCAGAAGGAACGATTCATTTATTAGCCCCGGATTTTAATCCGGGGGAAAGATATGCAATAACCTAAAAGGAAAGAGTTCCTTAGGAACGACACATTTAATTTGATTGAGAATAATTTTTCAAAATTCAAAATGTCCCGAGCCTACGGCTCTCAAATAAAAATTTCAACATCCCGGATGGATTAAAATTCATCCATGCAAGATTGACTGGATCGATGGCTCTTTCTTATCTGTCTATCTTCTTTCCCGATATATCAAACCAGCACTACAAAATTGATTGAGCCTATAGCTCTTTTGCCTGACAAATTTAATCACAATTCTTCCCCAGAAACAAACATGATGCTGAAATATGCAATCTCAATAACCAGTTCCGGAGGAACGATACATATAAAAATTCCATCCCATGGCCAATACCTACCATCAAGTTTATATTCAGGCTGTTTTTGCAGTTAAATATCGTGATGCTGTAATCAAAAAAGAATGGCAGTCTGAAATTCAAAGTGTAATCGGTAATCTAATTAACGAAACAGGATGTAAAAACATTATCGTTAATGGAATTAAAGATCATGTCCACTGCTTCATTGGATTAAAACCGGTTGTATCCATCTCAGAATTAATGAAGTCAGTAAAAGCTAAATCTTCGAAATACATAAATGATCATGAATTGACAAACAGAAGGTTTGAATGGCAAGAAGGATACGGTGTTTTTTCATACAGTCAATCACATGTGGACCGAGTTTTCAAATACATTTCTAATCAGGAAGAACATCACAAAAAACATTCGTTTAGAGAGGAATATATCGATTTTCTGGAAAAATATAATGTTCCATTTGATGAACGATATATTTTTGCAGATATGATCTGATATGCCCCGAGCCTATGGCTCTCCAGATTATTTTATGCAATATTTCGAATGGATTAAAATCCATCCCTGCAAGATTGTCCGAACCTACGGTTCTTCATTTTTTATTGAGCTTTTTCCAAGTTCCGGAGGAACGATTCATTTATTAGCCCCGGATTTTAATCCGGGGGAAAGATATGCAATAACCTGAAAGGGAAGAGTTTCGTAGGAACGATACATTTTTGAATCTGATATTACAAAAAATCCCCTCCGGAAAAATTCCTGAGGGGATCACACACACAAACAAATCCCTAATCAACTATTTTATTTCTAACGTTTTTCCTTTTAGTTTTAACCTTCCGGTTAATGTTTCGGTGGTTTCTGCGTTGCAACTTCCGGTAAATCCGGGTTGTTCTCCTCCAACCGAAATGGTAAAATATCCAGGTTCAACAACTTGTTTGTCTTTATCATTTATCATCGAAAGTTGTCTTGGTTCCAAAGTAAATTCAACGATTTTTGACTCACCTTTCTTCAGGGTAACACGTTTAAACCCTTCGAGTTGACGGATCGGCCGGGGTGTTGATGCTTTTTCATCTGTCAGATACAACTGAACTACCTCATCACCATCGCGATCTCCTGCATTGGTAACCTGAACAGATACGTTAATCTTTTCTCCCATTTGAATTTCAGTCGGAACTTTAAGATCTGAATACTTAAAATTCGTGTAACTTAAACCAAAACCAAACGGATAAATCGGAGTCTGACGGAAATAGCGGTAAGTACGGCCTTCCATATCGTAATTCTCGAATGCCGGCAACTGATCAACCGATTTGTAATAAGTAACCGGTAAACGACCTGCAGGATTGTAATCACCAAATAACACGTCGGCAACTGCATTTCCACCTTCCTGACCAGGATAACCAGCTGTCAGGATCGCATCCATATTTTCAGCGGCATAATTTATCGAAAGTGCACTACCGTTGAGTAAAACCAAAACGACAGGCTTTCCGGTTGCTTTCATCGCTTCCATCAGGATTTCCTGAGTTTTGGGCAGATTCAGGTGAGTACGGTCGCCACCTTTAAATCCATCAACTTCGATAGGCATTTCTTCGCCTTCGAGCCGCTGGTTTAAACCTAAAACCAAAACGATAACATCCGATTTTTTTGCAACTTCAACAGCCTGAGCCAGCATATTGGGTTGGGGAGTTGCCCACAATAATTTGGCATCACCATCACCATGATAATTGCGGTAGTCAAATACCAACTTATAGCGTTTACCTGCTTCCAAAGTCAATTTTTTCGAACTATGGAAGGCATGATGTTCACTTCGTCCTCCCAGAATTTCCTTGTCCTCGCAGTATACTTTAAATGAAGGCATGCTCCAGGCACCTAGCTCATATTCACCGGTCTGTGGTACTTTCAGGTAAGTAGTCCAGCGGATTCCGAAATTATCGGCAGGCATCCGTGGATCAGGAGAACCAGCTTCCCAGTAAAAATCAATATTATCGTCCACTCTTGTGAATAGCGGTTCACCTTCCAGTTTATTGCTCGCGAAATATTCACCAGACACGCCTTGTTTCCCATCTTCAGTTTCAAGATATATGGATGGTATTGGAGTCAGTTTTGAAATTCCGTCAGCCAGTTCACTTCCCTGTGCATAAAGCACCTCAGTTTGTGGCTCCAGTTTATTTTTAATTCCCTGAAGGACTGTTACCGGATGCGAAGGAATTCCATTGTAATTTCCCCAAAGTGATTCAACTTCGTCAGCATTCGGGCCAACAACAGCTATTCTCTTTAAATTCTTCTTCAGAGGTAAAGTCTGACCGGCATTTTTCAGCAACACGATACTTTTCTGAGCAGCAATTCTTGCCAGATTATCGTGAGCCGGATTATCATTTACAGAAAAGGGAATCTGAGCATAAGCGACCATCGAATCCGGATCGAACATACCCAGTTTCATGCGGGCAGTCATCAGCCGGCCAACCGAAACATCAATGTCTGTTTCAGATACCAGACCACGTTTTACCGATTCGGGCAAAGCGTGATAAGTATCACCGCATTCCAGATCAGTTCCGCGTTTTACGGCCAATGCCGCAGCTTCGGCTTCATCTTTTGCAATTTTATGGTATTTCCAGATATCAGCAATCGCCCAGCAATCGCTAACAATATAACCGTTAAAACCCCATTCGTTTCGTAATATTCCTGAAAGTTCGGTGCTTGCGCAACAGGCTTCCCCGCGGAAACGATTGTAGGCTCCCATCACGGAATAAACATCACCATCGACAACCAGGGTGCGGAAAGCAGGCAAATAAGTTTCACGTAAATCCCGTTCACCAATCCGGGCATCAAATTCATGACGCAAAGGTTCAGGACCGGAATGAACTGCAAAATGTTTCGCTGTAGCCACCACTTTCAGGTAATTCGGATCGTCACCCTGCAGGCCTTTCACATACTGAAGGCCCAATTGACCGGTCAGATATGGATCTTCACCATACGTTTCGTGGCCTCTGCCCCACCGTGGATCGCGAAAAATATTGATGTTCGGTGACCAAAAAGTCAATCCCTGGTAGATATCGTGCATTCCCCGGCGCAAAAATTCGTGGTGTTTGGCGCGGGCCTCATCAGAAATTACTGTAGCAACCTGATGAATCAAACCGGCATCCCATGACGCTGCAATGGTGATCGATTGCGGAAAAACTGTTGCATAACCAGCGCGGGCAACACCGTGTAAACTTTCATTCCACCAGTTATACTGCGGAATACCCAATCGTTCAATTGCCGGCGACTGATAGCGCATCTGGTCAATTTTTTCCTGAAGGGTCATTTCAGAAAGCAGGCTTTCGACCCTTTCCTGAGTTGATAAATTCGTGTTCTGAAATTGAAACTTTGGCTGTGAAATCCCAAGAAACGGACACACAAGCAACATGAGTAAGAAAGATTTAGTTTTCATAGTTTAAAAATTTACATACTGGTCTGGTCTGTTCTGCAAAGCTAATAAATGAAAATATATCTGCAAAAAAATAAATTCATTTTAGTGCGATTATTTTAAGCATTCTGATTTTAGCCGATAATATTTTAATTCATCGAGATCCAGAAAAACTTCTGTCCTTTCACTCCTGAAATATTCAAACATCAGATGTATCTGTGATTCAATCACCCTAGGTTTTGAAAGTTCCGGCAGATTATTTTCGTCAAACCAACTAACATCCAAGGTCTCTTCACCAATTGAAATCTGGTAACCGATCGGTTCACACCGAATAAAAAGTTTATATACATATTCGAATTCGGGAGGCATTTGCTGGGCCGTTTTGTCAAGAACAGCCAGCAGCCGACTGGGTTTTACAGTCAATCCAGCTTCTTCGTAACATTCCTTTTCAGCAATTTGAGCCGGAGTATATCCAACATCGGCCCAGCCACCGGGCAACGACCAGCATCCATCTACTTTCTCCTGAACAAGCAAAATCCGGCCTTCAGGATTAAAAACGACGGCACGGATATCGACTTTTGGTGTTTTATACCCGTTCTTTTCCTGAATCACGGGAAGAATCTTGTTTACCGGAACATTGGTGAGTTGTTCCAGCATTTCAAGACAAATCTCCTGAATCTCTTCATACCTCTCCTGATCGTAATTAGAATTGTTGTACTCAAGTCCAATTTCAGCCAGAGCCTGAATGCGTTTAATCCGTTCGAAAAAACTACGTTCCGGAGATAAATGGATGTGATTCATAAAAGAATATTATTTAAATGCAGACAGTACGGACAGGACATGTCCTGTCCGTACTGTATTTTGATGGATTATCCAGTTATTTTAGAAGGAAGACCTTTGATCAACACCGGTTTTTCGTTTTGTTTTTTCGGCATGAACATGTCTTTGTAGGTCAGTCCAAGTTTTTCCTTCATCTCCAGCGAATAATCGAGAGTTCCCAAATCAGGCCCGGTATTGTTGGTTCCGAATGTAAATTTCACTCCTGCCTCTTTCGCTTTCCGGAGTATTTTTTCGGAAGGTAATTTAAATCGTGAATTAATTTCGAGTGCCACACCATTATCAGCCAACACTTTAACAAACCGACCGATGCGGGCATCAGTCCACAATTCGTCGTATTTGTCGGCAATCACAGCCGGAAGATAAGTCGGATTCACATGAATGTCAATCGGTTCCTGCGAAACCACACTTTCAATTTTCGAGATCAGTTCGTCCATAAATTTTTGTTCATCGTCAACAAACGATTCTTCAGGAATCCACAAACGCATCCGGCGCCCTTTGTGGTCGGTCCAGGTCATTCCATCGGTAAAAACATAATCAAATTTTGAGACAGCTTCCGGAGAAAATAAGGTGACCCATTCGCGTCCTTCGGCCTGCATTCCCCTGAATATTGGTTTCGACTGAACGGTATCCATGTAGGCAAACAACGACTGATCGTCGGTAACCGGAAATTTCAATCCGCAATTTGGAGCAATTCCGTAATTGATACCCAGTTTCGTTGAATTTTCGCAGGCTTGTTCAATGGTTAATCCGCCTTTCAGGTGAACATGAAAATCGATTAGCGGAAAGTTTTCGAACATCATTTTGGTTACTTTATCGTCCCATTCTTTCGAAACAGGCAGGGCAAACTTTTCAGCTTTCAGAAGTGGTTTTATCCGGATGCTTTTGAAATAAACTTTACTTTCCTCATCGTGACATTGCAAGGCAATCCTTCCTGCACTAAAAACTTTCATCACATCGTTTTTGGGGCGATATGGTTCATCTGGTTGAATATAATCAACAACTTTTGTTCCGTTCACAAAGACTTCGCAACGGTTTTCAACCACTTTTATCTGAAGCTCGAACCACTCGTTGTCTTTTACCGTTTGGTAATAAACATTGCGGATACCATAAATACTTCCGGTTTTTTTCAATTCCTGAAATTCACCCGGACGTTCATACGTATTGTTAATCTGCACTTCATAACCACGCAACAGCGGGCCGTATTCCTGATCCTGAGTATGGAAAACAATTCCAGAGTTGCAGCTTGGTTCGGTCATTACGGTGGCCTTCAATTCGAAATTCCGAAATACTCCCTTTTTAAAATCACCGGTATAAAACAAATGACTGATCGGACCAATTCCAACCAGCAATCCATTTTCGACAGTAAATGAATTCGGATTTTCATTTGCACTCCAGCCTTCCAGATCTTTGCCGTTAAACAATTCTGTCCATTCGGGTTCTTTGGTACTGCACGAACCAAGAATCAGGATGGCTAAAAAAAAGATCAGACTGATTTTATAATTTTTCATGACGTTAGTGGTTTGGTTTTGAAGAATAACAAAGGTAAAAATCTATTCGAAATATCTGTTTCCGGCCCCTTTAAACTTTTTACAGCTCCTCGCGGCAAAGCTCCTGAAAAACTTCGGTAGTTTCATAAACCATTTTTTTTATACATTTGGTTCTGTAACAAAAGGTATAAAAACGGAATTCATTACCGAAAAGCACAACAAAGGACTACAATGATTGAAGCAATTATTTTTGATATGGATGGCGTTCTGGTCGATAGCGAACCCATAAATTCGGAAATAGAAAAAAGGCAGTTTTTGCTCAACAACCTTTCCATTTCGGAGGAGGAGCACCAGCAATATCTGGGTGTATCTTCAGAAAAAATGTGGAAGGAAATTGCACAAAAACATGAGTTGAACCTGCCGGTTGACCGGCTAATCGAACAAAACAAAACTGAGAGCCTGCGGTATTTTTCTGAATTGGACGAGATTCCGGTGATGCCGGGTTTGATAAATTTTCTGAAAAAACTTCAGGATAAAAATTTCCCAATGGCAGTGGCCTCATCAGCAGATCCTGAAATTATTGAAATCATTCTGAATAAAACCGGAATACGAAAATACTTTCAGGAAACAGTCAGCGCAAAGGAAGCAGGGAAAAGCAAACCTGAACCGGATATTTTTTTTCTTGCAGCTCAAAAATTGGGAGCTAATCCCAATTTTTGTCTGGTGATTGAAGATTCGGAGAACGGGATAGAGGCTGCGCATCGTGCGAGAATGCGCGTAATTGCTTATCAGGGGCCCAATGCCAATCCGGCAAAACAGAAAGAAGCAGACGCAGTGGTTAAAAGTTACCAGCAACTTGAAATGTTTATCAAGGACTAAAATTCAACACATTTCAGCACTTGTGTTTTTCAACTGATTAGTATCCCAATTCTTTCCCTTTCAAGGTGGCCGGAATACCGTTTTTCATCCACAATGGCATAGCTGCATCCTTCAGGTAAAAATCGAAAAATTGTTTCATCCGAATTGTTAGGTCCATTCGATTCGCCCAGCTTTCGGCTTTCAGGTTATGTTCCTCATTGTTGTAGGTAAGCATCCAAACCGGTTTTTGCAACCTTCGCATGGCCGAAAACAATCCAATTCCCTGATACCAGGGTACTGCCCCATCGTTGTCGTTATGCATGATTAACAGCGGAGTTTTAATTTTTGGTACATAAAAGAGTGGAGAGTTTTCGATGTAAAGCAGCGGTTTTTCCCAAAGTGTTCCTCCGATCCTGCTTTGGGTTTGTTCATACTGAAATTCGCGAGACAAACCTGTTTCCCACCTGATGCCGCCATAAGCACTGGTCATGTTGCTAACCGGAGCGCCGGCCATGGCTGCTGCAAACATATTTGTCTGAGTAATCAGCCAGGCAGCTTGATAACCTCCCCAGCTTTGACCCTGAATACCAATGCGTTTTCGGTCGATAAAGGGGAACATATTGCTGACAAACTGTGTACCGCTAATTACAGCATCAAATGCTGACTGACCTGGATAGCCATCAGAATAGGTAATGTCGGGAACAAAAATAATGTAATCGTTGCTGGCAAAATAAGTTCGGTTAACCGTTGAACGTGAGGGAGAAGGAGCTGTGTATGCATGCAGATTATCGGCATTTCGTTCATAAAAATAAACTACCATCGGATATTTACGGTCCGGATCAATTGTTTCGGGAAAATAAAGCAAGCCTTCGAGGTTTTTTCCGGAGAACGACTCCCAATGTACCAAACGCACACCCGGCCAGATAAAAGATTTTTGCTGCGGATTGATTTCAGATAAACGATGCCGGTGTTCAAAAACCAGATTTCCGGAGCAAACATCAGGAGATTCACTGACGTTTTCCCGGGTCCAAACCAGAACTTCGGCATTCTTCGATTTTTTCAGATTTTCAAAACGATAATCATCCATAATCAGGAGACGGGGATCAGTATAATTGCGCAAATCGGCATTAAAAAATCCTTCAGATTTATTTCGTTCATCAAAAGCCGAAACAATAACTGGTTTGTTGGTATCGATAAATTCTTCCTCCGGATCGAGCTTTTGATACCGTAAACGGAGGTAATTTTTCCTTCCGTAATTCCGGGTTGCATTAACCGGCACCTTTGTACCTTCCAGATCAACCCTCCAGATATCATAACGATCGTACAGAAAAACATATTTGTCATTTTCCGACCAGCCGGCAATCCCATAAGGTCTGGGCTGATCAGGCATATCCCAGACTTCGTCGCAGAAAACTGCCGGGATTTTTGCCGTAAGTTTAACTGTATCTTTGGCTTCTGTATCCGTCGATTTTGAATAATATGAACTGTCTGCCGGATCGTACCAAACAACAAAATTACCGCCGGGAGAAAGTGAAACCAGCGACTTGTTTTCAACAATCATTCGTTTGCTGCCATTTTCTACATCAATCAGGTAAAAATCAGAATTCGGCCTTCCGGTCCATGAAGCTTCAAGTTTATACCGCAAATTATCAGCTCCAATCACGTACTGACAAATTCCTTTTTTGGAGATTTTCACTTCGCGGACAACCGGATCGGCCAATTGAATAAAAACACCTTTTTCGACCAGAAAAACAGCTTTAAACGCTTTTTTCTTTTCCTTTTCCAGATTTATCTTTTGTTCCGGCTGCAATTCCTTGTCTTTCCAGGTCCAGACATCAAGCATCGGTTTTTCTTCCTCCAGTAAAGTATCTTTTAGTTCCGGTTCCGGTTTACGGTTGGTTCCAAAATACAATCTCAATCCATTTTCTGAAAACGATAATTCACCAAATTCTGATGGCGCCCAATCCAAAGGCATTCCCGAAGTAGTGCCACCAACAACTTCTTTAGGTGATCCGGTAGTGAGCGAACCATAATACAAACGATACGATTTTTCTTTAATCGTATCAGTCGAAAACAGAAAACCAAACCGGCCGCCCTGTTCATCGGATGTGATTTTTTTTGCTGTTCCAACCTGATTGAAAATGACATCGGCTTTTCGTTTATCGGTATCGAACACCACAACTGAAGCACGATCAAGCGAATCTTTCAACTGTTGAATAAAAGTCACACTGTGGCCGAGCGGAGCATAATAAAAATCAGTAACATTCTCAAAACAAATGGTATCTCCGGAAGTCGGATGAAAAAGTACCAATTTACTTTTCTGATCTTTTGATGCTGAATCTCCATTTTTTGGTTCATCATTCTTTTTTTCTGAACCTTCATTCTTCGGTTTCGTCATATCGGTCAGATATGCCACCCAACGTGCATTTTCTTTTGGAATTGAAAATTGTTTCACTGCCGGAAAAGAATAAATTTTATGCCGCCTGAATACCAGAATACCAATGCTATCCTTGGGCATTTGATCTTTTTTCAGCTTTTTCTTTTTGGCACTCCGGATAGAATCTTCTGGTTGTTTGATTTTATAAACGATAAAGTCAGATTCAGGAGAAAAACTGGCATCGTATGCCCGTGAAATCGTATCTTCCCATTTTGATTCCAGTGATTTAACAACCAGATTGCCGTCTCCTTTCTGCGGATTTATCTCAAACGCGGAATATTTACCATCGTTTGATACAAGCAGATTTTTGAGCACTTTCCAGGCTGCAAAATCATCAGTGGTTAATGGTTTCTTTACAGAATTCTGTGCATTCAGGATAAAAACTGTGAATAACAAACAAATTAACAGGGAAAATCCGGCTCTTCTCATAGGATAAAATCAAGGTTCGATTTCAAAGATAATGTTTGAACAAGTTCAAATGAAACAGTTATTAAACATTAAACAGACGAAACTGTTTTTACCACTAAACAAAATTTCAAAAATAAATATGGATAATCAGAAGCGGTTATAAATCAAGCCATTCCTTAAATGAGGCAACTTTATCCCGGCTCACGATTATACTCTCCTCTCCGGGCTTTTTGAGTTTAATTTTCAATCGGCTATTCGAATAATGCACAATATCGGCAATCGACTGATTGCTCAGAATATATTTTCGGTTGATGCGGAAAAACTGGTGATCGTCAACCATTTCGGTAATGCGGTCGAGCGAATAATCGATCAGGTATGTTTTAAAATCACTGGTACACAGATAGGAAGCTTTATCGAGACTGTAAAAAAACAGGATATCCTCCACTTCAATTGATTTCAGGTGCTCGCCAACTTTAATCACAAACCGCGTTTTATATGGCTTTCGCAGCATTTCCTTCACTTTACTTAAAAGTTCAATGGTAACAATGGGAGAAACCGCATGTGAATACTGATTTCCGAACTTCTTAAACGCGGCCTCCAACTCCGGAAACGAAATCGGTTTTAGTAAATAATCGATGCTGTTGACCTTGAAGGCCTTGATCGCATATTCCTGATAGGCAGTCGTGAAGATGACCGGGCAACTTATCTGCACCCGTTCGAAAATTTCGAAACTTAATCCGTCGGCCAGTTGAATGTCCATAAAAACCAGGTCGGGCGATGAATTTTGATTAAACCAATCCACCGCACTGGTCACTGAATCAATGACTTTCAGGATAGAAATCCGGGAATCAAATTTCAGGATCAGATTCCGGAGCCATTCGGCTGCAGGTTTTTCGTCTTCAATGATCAAAACTTTGTACATAATCAATCAGTTAAAAGTGGAATACTTACCCGAAACCGTTCCGAAGTGATTCCGATAGTCACATCTTTATCGGTAAAAAATTCGTAGCGACCTTTGATGTTCTGAATTCCACTTCCGCTTCCTTCCGATCCAGATTTTTTCTGAAGCTTGTTTTCAACGGTCAAATACCCGTTTCCGGAGGAAAAAACCCGGATCATCAGTGGATTCTTATCCGATATCTCGTTGTGTTTAATGGCATTTTCAACCAGCATCTGAACCGACAAAGGGATCACCATAAAATTTCCGGATTCTACTTCAACCTGAACATCCAGATTGGAACCAAACCTTATTTTTTGTAAAAAAACATACGATTCCAGAAATTTCAATTCTGTTTCAAGAGAAACCAGTTCGTGATCTTTCTGATCCAAAACATAACGGTAAACTTCCGAAAGTTTCTTCACAAAATCGATGGCTTTATCAGGATTGGAACTAATGAGCGAAGTCAGCGAATTCAAATTATTAAACAGAAAATGCGGATTTACCTGGCTTTTCAAAGTTTCATATTGCAGGGCAAGCTGCTCGCGTTTCAGTTTCTCCTGCTGAACCGCTGACTCTTTCCAGTTTTTGAAGAACAAAATCGCATTTGAAATCAGCGCGCCAATAATTATAAAGGTAAACCCAATTTTAACCATAAACAATCCACTCTCGATAAAATAGGCAGATGTAAGTTCCTGCCGGGTGAAATAACCGTTAAACAGGATTGCAAGAACAATTACCGCCAACGAAAAAAAAGTGGTGAGAACAAATTGGTAAATCAATCGTTTGAGCGGAAATTGCAACCAGGGAAGTATGCGGTCGAGATATCTGACAATTGCCGATAAAACAAACATAAAAGTGCCACCAATCAGCACCGAATTCAGCGAGGCATATAAAAATATTCGCCAGGAGTATTCGTTGACCGGGAGAAAAATGATCATGATTACATTCCCCATCCCTATTAAAAGCGCCAGCATAAAAGGAATTTTCCAGATCAGTTTACGAGGATAATTTTCCATAATTGAGTTTGTCTGATAATTTTCGAATTTACTGAATAAAAAATTCCAATCCAGTACGGGTTAACATTTCATGTAATCAACATTTTGACTTTCGTAGTTTCCCATGCCATATCGGACTGATATTTATGCATTTGTGATCATTAATCCTGACTTTTTTCACTTAGCTTTTCTAATTCTGAATCATTCATTTCTTCGCCCCAGTTTGGCGAAATTGCAGTTTCAGGCTTGAACGTGCTAAATTTTTCTTTGGCTATCCGGAACAAAGGCAGGGCTTTGGCAGCACCTCCGCCATAAGCTTCCGGAGTGTGAAAAGTCATGGTTGCCCTAAGGTAGTAAACGCGTGGATTATCCGGATTAAGTTCCAGCGCTTTGTCGAGCGATTTATTCATTTCGCCAACTAAGCTTGCTCCACGCCCCATTGGATCGATGTTTATTCGTGCCGGATACAGAAATCCCTGCAGCAGGTGAAGTTCCGATTCGTTGGGTTCAAGGGCAAAAGCCTGATCCAGATATTTCTGAGCCTGATCGAGGTATTTGTCTTTTTTCTCATTTTCTGGTTCCTGAAAACTGATCATGATGTAGGCAAAAGAAGCATAATACAAAGGCAGCCATTCGGTTTTTTCGATCTGTGAGATGCGTTCGAACTGGTTCGCCACATCAACATATCCGGAAATTGTATTTTGCTGAAACAACTTCTCAACCGACTGGCTCATGGCCTTTTGATAGGCATCATTGGAATATCCGGAAAACACAAACAACACAAAAATGCAGGAAAGAATTACTGTTTTCATAGGAGAAAATTTAAAGTTTATAACATGATTGATACAAGCAAAATTACCTGACGAACAAACGGCGATTTAATCGGTGTTGATTCGTATTTTCCGGCAGCATTGGGCGTGTTCGAAAAGTTGTATCCAAACACATTGTCGAAACCGGTCAAATTATTGACCATCAGGTGCAAAACCGACTGTTTACCGAACAGTTCCATCAGGTACGTCAGGCTTAAACTGATGTCGTTGTAAGGTTTCGTTTTCGAATTCATGAACCCTGAAAAATTCGGATCGTGATACGGCCGGTTGCTGGCAAACGAATAAGTTACAGAAGCATAGGTCCGTACGGATTCGAAATAACGTTTGTAAACGACCGACAAATTATGCTCAGACACAAAAGCCGGCATCGCAGAAATTGGATAATCCTTGTAATTGCGCCGGGCGTTGATCCAGGAATACGAAATCCAGTAATCGGTTAATTTAAACGTTTCCTTGTCGCGCCAAAACAAATCAATTCCTTCAGCATGACCATCTCCCAAATTGGAATATGAAGTTGAAGAAGTAGCCAATGGTTCGGTAAATTTGACCAGACTGCTGTATTTTTTCAAATACGATTCAATCCTGAAGGTTTTCAATTCTGTCAGATATTGCCAGGTCATTACCGCATGACTGGCTTTTTCGGGTTTGAGTTGCGGTGCAAATTTCAGGTAATCGTCTTCAGGATTTTGGTAAAACTGGCCGCATGCCAGCGAAAACTGACTGTGTTTCCCGGTTTTATATGCTCCGGAAAACCTTGGAACCAGTGTACTTTCATTGGAAAGGGAACTATTTTCAAGCCTGGCACCGATTCGGGTGGCAAACTTTTTCGAGAGTTTGTATTCGAGTTCTGTAAAAGCTGAAAGCTGATTGTTACTGACTGGCAAACGGAAATCGCCTCCCATCCTGATTTTTTGCTCATAGGATGAATTTACCCAGTCAGCACCAAATTTAAGCTCGGTTTGTTCATTCATTAAATGGCTGATACCAAGTTTGAACTGAGTCATTCGCTGAATAGTTTGAATTCGATCCTGATTTAAATCAAAACTTTGATCGTCGTAGTTCCAGGCAATTCCGGATTTTAGCATCCAATTTTCAGCCAGCAATCCATTCCAGGTATTGTTCAGGTAAATGTTTCCGCTTTTCAGCCTGATATCCTGATAAATTCCGGTTTGTGTATTGAAATAATTCAGGCGGCTTCCACCTTTATTGACAGTACCAAAAATTTTATACATGCCCGTTTTCCCGGTTTTCTGGCGCAACATAACAGCACCATCAACAGCTACCGGACTTTCAATCCAGTCGACCAGCTGCCGGTTAATCTTATTTGATAAACCCGAAGTCACGAAATCCCCGTTCAGCGAAAGCGAGCCTGTTTTCCAGCATTTGGTAGTCGAAGCCATCACTCCGACAGTCATGATCGAAACGCTCGATTTATTTTCGGTTTCGGGCAGATTGGTTTTCATATCCACAATCGACGACAAGGCCTGACCATATTCGGCCGAATAGGCACCGGTACTAAATAAGGTTCCGCTGAAAAGCAAAGGCGAAAACCTCCCGCGGGTGGGCATATCCGGCATTTTCGACAGGTAAGGTGTTGAAACCAGCATGCCATCCATAAAGGTTTTGGTTTCGTAGCCCTCTCCTCCCCGAACAAAAACACGTCCGTCTTCACCAACTTTCTGAACTCCCGGCAAGGTGCCCAGAGCACCAAAAATATCGCCCTGCGCGCTGGGTGTAGTGGCAATATCGAAAACCCGCAGCATCACTGCTTTTTTCTCGTCGCTGGCTTCGAATGCACCGGCATTGATCACCACCTCATCAATCTGATCCTCTGAATCTTCCAAAATAATTTCAAGATTCAGGTTTTTGATGCTATCCAGATTGATTTTCAGGAGAAATGGCTGATAACCAATAAATGATGCCGAAAGAACCTGGTTACCTTTCTGACTGGTTACAAACCGAAACATTCCGAGACTGTCAGTAGTGGCGCCATCGTAGCTTTCCTGAATAAAAACGTTGGCTCCGGAAAGTGGCAGATGCTTTTTGTCGGTTACTTTTCCCGACAACTGAACCTGGGCAAACACTCCGGAAATCAGGAATAGAAAACTGAGAAATAGAAATAAAGATTTCATGGCTGACTTTATTTTTTAACCAAAGTAACAGCCATATTCTTTCAGGCAAAAAGAAAAAAAGCCAAACTGTAGAATGGCTTTGACGAATCGTAAAATATGCGGATGATTTTAATCAGACTGGAAATGAACCGGGGAAATACCCTTCCGGATTATTGGACTTCTGCTTCAGGAACGGTCTCCTTTTCTGTTTTAAACAAACGGTCAACCAGATTGGAAAATATTTTTTTGATACTTTCAGCATTTTGAGACACGAAACCTGTAACTCCAAACTGGAGCGTCAGTCCCAAAATTTTCATAAACAGATTGCTTTTTGAGCTGAACATCATTTTCTTGGTCAGGTAACCCGTTACAACAGATGCGATGGTTTCCAACAGACTGCTTTTTAATTCGGTGGAACCAACAATTTCCTTAACCGAACTTTTCAGGATATTTACAAGCTTCAGGCTCTCATACGTTAACTGAAGTTGTTCTTTTACTATTTCGCGCTCTTTGGCCTGCTGAATTTCGAGCAAACGAATGGATTCCTTTAAGTTTTCGACTGCGGTTTGTTTAGCCATACGGATTAATCAAGAACTTGAGTGATAATTGTATTATTCAGCGGTTTTTTCACCAGCTGCTTCCTGAAAATTACGAAAAGTAAAGTCAAAAGGGCATAAAAGCCGGAAACAATAAAAAATCCGTAATAGGATTTCCCTAAAAGTTCGCCGATCCATAAGGCAATACCTATGTTCAGAATAAGAAAAAACAATACGGCAAAAATGATCACAATCAACCATGAAACTAAATCAGAAGCCACATCGGCCGACTTGTCAAGTGTTTTTAGTTTCAGCAGCCTGAATGTAGTTTTGCCGTATTGTTCGCTTTTCTCAATGAGTGATTCAATTAAACCGCTAGGTTCTTCCATGCTGAAATTTTTCGTGAAATGTAAGGAAAAAATCTATCCAAAGTGCATATTCGGGCTGATGTTAAATGGGAAAAATTAACTTGCCACCCAATTATATCCTGATGTGAAATTAGTTCGTTGAAGCTTTTGGGGCTTCGGCTTTCACCTTTGTTTCATCATCAGTAACTTTTGATTTTACTCCATCCATTTTCTTCGAAATATCATCAAGCAGTTCATTGAATTTACCCTTGATTTCATCCACATAATCTTCGCCTTTTTCGGCAATTTTTTTCCTTGTTTCGGCCCCTTTATCCGGAGCGAACAAAATTCCAAACAGAGCACCGGCGGCAGCGCCTGCCAATACTCCCAACAATAATTTTCCTGAACTCATGATGTGATTATTTAATTGTTTATGATACAAATTGCGAGGTTCCGAATGATTTTTCATCCGATCCACGCACTATGCAATTTAAGGAAAAAAGACGCAAAAAGCAAGGGTTAAGCCACTTGATTTGGGGATACTGAATATGTTTTTGATTGTTCCCTGATTTCGGGAATGAATATTCAAACACAGAAAAAAACATTCGCAGATCCTGATGAACGAATAATCTTCGAATCGCGACCTAAGTTACACCACTTGACCTATTTTGTTTTTTTCTTCCTGAACCTGCTGATAAATTTATCCTGAACATGTACCTGTTCATTCATGTTTACCTCTTCGCCAAGCAGGTAGCCATACGGTTTCAGTGAATCAACATTATCGCAGACAACTTTGGCCATTCCGGTTAAGGGCAAACAAAGCACCATTCCAGGAATACCCCAGATCAGCGAACTGGCAACCAATACGATTGTGGCTGTTAACGGGTTAATGCTGACGCTTTTCCCGACGACCAGAGGGGTTATAAAATTATTATCGAGAAACTGAACAAATATACAAACGGCAGCCACTCCAATCGGGTAAAACAGGGTATCTTTGGTTAGCAAAGCCATAAGAATCGGCAGGATGCTGCCAATTAAAACACCGATATACGGAATAATATTCAACACAGATGTTAATACGCCGAATAATACAGCATGCGGCAATCCGAGCAATAAAAAACCGGTTGAATTAAGTACCGACAAAATAATGACGTCAAGAAAGATCCCAACCAGGTACTTTTGCGAAACTTTTGAGACTTTTTTCACCACCACCATGGTATGTTCCTTTTCCTCGCCTTTCGAAATCATCAGGATAAAATCCTTAATCTTATCCTCGTAAAAGGTCAGGAAGAAAATATAAATCGGGATCAGTGCAAAACTGGCCAGGAAGGAGGTTGTGGCTGAAAATAATCCCATCACCAAAACACCGCCGGTACTTGCATTTTCCTTAATCTTGGTGGTAATCCAGTCTTTTTGTTCCAGCGTACTGATGTGAAATGTTTTTGAAATATATTGCTGCAGACTTTCCCATTTGATCGTCAGCGCTTGTTGAAGCACCGGCCATTCATCGACAAAACTCAACACCTGGGAAACGAAAAAATACAGCAGAAATCCCACTAAAAGGAAAGCCAGAACCAAGCTGATCAAGATTGCCAACGTTCTGGGAATGTGCCATTCAACCAGCTTTTTTGAAACCGGCATGAGCAGAAAAGTAAAGAACACGGCTATCGTCAGCGGAATCAGAATATTTTCGGCCAGAATAAGAAATGCGATAATTAGGCCAACCAGCAGAAGCTTAACAGTTGCTCTAAAATAAAACGGTTGCTCGGAAACGATCATGAGATTAGGTTTTAAATCAATTTCAGGAGTTAAAATTATGTATTTTATTGAGTACCTGACCAAAATCACCAATAAATCTTGCATGATAATTCAAGAGTCCAACGTTACATTTCTGTTTTCCATTTGAGGTTCTAATCCTGAATAAAATAATCAGGATAAACAGCGTTCAGGACAGTTTCAGGAGCTAAAAATAAAATCTTTTCAAAAAAAATACGGCAATTCATATACTAAATCCAATTGCGGTTAGTTTTATGTGTGATTGGATTTTGATAATTCAAAAAAATCTATCGGAAACCCGAACTAATCAATCAATTCCCGGTAGAACCTTTCAAGGGCAGGATTTCCTGTCCTTGTTTATTTTGAATCATAAATTCCGGAACAATTACATTTCCATATATTCACAGGAGTTTAACAAATATTATTTCAGATAATCAAATGGAAATGAAGTGATTCATTATTTATTTCTTATATCGGGTGAATTTATGGTCTGCAAAACTGGTTATACCCGAATCAGTTCCCATCCAGACTACTCCAGCCTTATCGACTGAAATGCAAAGTATATTATTGCTTGTCAATCCATCCTTTTCAGTAAACGACCGCATGGAAGAATTATCATAAACTGTGACTCCACCTTTGGTTCCAAACCAGACATTCCCTTTATGATCGACAGCAACAGCCTGAACAAAATTATTAACCAATCCATTCGCTGCATTAAATACGGTCCAGTTTTCAAGGGTTTTATAACCGACATGCCTGGCTACACCTTTATCGGTACCAAACCACTGAGTTCCATCAGCTGTGACACAAATACTGTAAACTTTATCGGAAGGAATCTCGATTGTACCCCACTGTACATATTTTGAGGCACCAGAAATGGCATCCACAACATTTCTGAAAACCCGGGTAACACCAGCACCTTCAGTAGCTACATAAAGTGAATCACCATCAGGGCTGGTTGCCATCGCTTTGATCGGGAAATCGCCAAACATGAATTCAGGATATTTTTCCTCATAATCCTTTGAAAGCCATTTTTTATTTTGAAAAGCAGAAATCCCTTTATCGGTACCAAACCAATGTAAAGAACCCTTTCCAACAGCTATTGATAAAACATTATTGCTGAGAATAGCTGCATTTTTTGAAGAATAAGTGGTTGCTCCCGAACCGGCATCAACCGGAAGTGATGCAACTGTCGCGCCCAGTGAAGAGGCTATCCACAATTCCTTTCCGAAAGTTGAAAAATCGTAAACAAAATGATTCATTTTCTGAGTCGGAATTTTTCTGTTCAAATTATGTAAATTCCATATTTCCCCATTAAAACTAACAATTCCAACATCCGTCAGGAACCATTTGGTATTGTCATCATCAATCGTCATTGAATAAAAATTCTTAGCCTGAAATGCGCCATTAAAAGATCGGTCAACGACAGAAGGTTTACTAAATCCTTTTATATTGGACTTATCCAACGAGTAAGATTTTGACTTTACTTCTGCTGACTTGCTCTTGTTCACTGTATTCTCTTTCAATTCTTCTTTCTTATAAACATTTTGAATTGAAGACCAAACAGCACTTTTTCTGCCAATTAATGTGTCGGGGATCGAAAGCAGTTCAATTCCTTTTGAAAGACCAAGATTACGGGAATATTGTTTCTTTGATGAATTGTTCCAATGTTCGTGAACACCCAGACTTGCAAGAGGGGTACCGGAATTATCCGGATCATAAACGATATCGTCAGGCCAATTCACGGGGTCAGCTGCCTGATGAAGGTAATCGTCGACACCATTCACATTGGGGATTGATTCGTATGCGTTATTTGCAGCGCTATGACTGTAAGTACCATTCCATTCCGTTCGCAAAAAATCATAACAGACTGATTCAAGAGCTACTTGATCCTGCGATAAAAAAATTGAATTACACCAATCGTTATTAAAGGGTGCCATAAAATATCTAACCGGTACTTTCGTCTCATTCGAACCTCCGCCATATAAACCATCGACAACATAAAGAAGTGTATTTTTACCTAGATACCGGCTTCCCATCAAATCTACCAAGACACGGTATTTCTTGTAACCGTTGTTTGATGGAATTCCCAGAGAAACTGGTGATATCAGCGAATAATGCAAATGGAATGCTGAATTCCGGGAATGTGATCCAAAATGATTCTTGGCAGTCAGTGAAACTCCGGCACGACCATGAGGCTTCAGATTAGCTACATTGATCATATAATCAGCATTTTCAATAATATTATATAACTTATCGCTTTGGGTTTTGTCAGAATAAAAAACAAGGTCTTTTGACGTTGGGCTGATCAGGGTTCGTCCAAAGTCCGAAGACGATTTATCAACATAAACCACTTCCGGAAATTCGGTAGCCCAGGCTTCGTAATTGTGCCCGAATATGTGACTAATCGGATCGCCTATCGAAATATTTTTTTGCTCAACCCCCACTACATGAACTAATTCCCTTAAAATTTCAAGAACTACATCGGGATAGGTCTCGCAAGTTCCTGCATATCCTTTTTTTGCATCCTGGCTTTCAGTCAGTTTTTTCGGAATAAAAAATCCGCTATTCCGCTCTTTTTCAGATAGTTTTACATTTGCGGTTCCCTGATTTATTTTAATGAATATTTTTTCGCCTGGGGTATACGGTTTGTCAGTCTTTCCTTTTTGCAAATTGAAATTGCGAAAAAGCGCATCCCAGGATTCATGTAAATTTGTTTTACCACTCAATTTTTTAACACCATCAACAACCATCCGGTTGACTACGCTCTGGCTGGTATTTTCAGGTTTATATAAATCGAAAGCGTTGATGCAGTCTGCATTGGTTGCCTTGGGATCCCAAACCCAGATTACGCGGCCCGGATTAACTCCCATACCTTTTCCCATGGGTTGGTTTGGCCCGTCATCAGGTCCTGTCACATTTAGACCGCCGGCAAATGAATTCAGTGAATTAGGTGTAAGGGAAATAACCAGGCCCACCAGGGCAACAAGCATAAAAGAACCTGCAGCAATATACCTGGCATTCAATATATTTTGCCGGGCCTTTCGCAAACCAATGGTTAAGCCTCCGAGCGAAAGCAAATAAATTACAAATCCTGACATAAAAGGAGCCGCTACCTGTATACATGGATATCCGGCACGGGATGGTTTGGGGATTACCCGGATCAGAAACCAAATGGTAGAAATAATTCCCATCAGAAGAAACAACACCGTTGGAGGAAAATGTTTGTCGTTCATCCAATCCCTGATGTTGCCTAATTTGCCTTTCAACTTGAAAATGTCAAACCTGTTTTTCGTTTTCATTTCTTTTACCTGATTCGGCACGTTAACATCACTCTTTTGATTTCCATGTTTAAAACATTACGTGTGTACGGAAACTCTTCAGAACAAGCCACAAGGTGTAAATTACCCGTTGTGATCAATTATGTTTTTGATACAGCCTCAATTAATCCGCGGATATAACCTGCAGCATAAAGGCTTCCGATGGCACTGTAACCGGGACTTTGATTACTGTCTCCTGCCATGGTTGGAACATGATCAGGACGCAATGGACCTTTAAATCCAATTTCCAAATAGGCCTTCATCGCGGCGTGCATATCAATTTGTCCTTCGTCATGAAAAGTTTCCACGAAGTTCATCTTTCCACCTTTTACATTTCTGAAGTGTACAAAATGAATCAGGTTGCGTTTCCCAAAATCCCTGACAAGCGTGGAGATATCTTCACCCATGAGCGAAAAATTTCCCTGGCACATCGTAATTCCGTTATTCGGGCTCGGATAGATGTCAGCCATTCGGCGGAATGCATCAGCTGTGGTCATAATTCGGGAGATGCCTCGGATGCTGTCTACCTGCGGATCATCCGGGTGCATGGCCAGTTTTATTCCATATTTTTCTGCCTCCGGAACAACAGCTTTCAGGAAATATTCCAGATTTTCCCATAGGCTTTCTTTTGTAACTTCCCCGTATTTTGTCAGCGACTGATCCTTGATATCCTCATAATCGAAAGCGGTAACCAGTGCTCCACCGCGGCCAGGCCTGTCCATCGTTGTTCGTGCCCAGCTAATTACCGGCATCCAATTGTAGCAAATGGTATCAATGCCAACTTTAGACAGGTTCTTCATGAGGGTGATAAAATTTGAGATTTCTTCATCCCGGCCATTAAACCCAAGTTTTGTCTTTTCTGAAAGAGCAGGAGGGCCTTCAATGACTTCCAGTTTCAAACCAACTTTTCCCCACGCATTTTTTTCGGCTGATACCGCCTCGAAGTCCCAAGAGTTTACATTTTGTAAGCCGATCCTCTGCGGATTTATTCCTCCCACAGCGCCCAGTACATTCAACTGTTTGCCAAATTCTACTTTCCTTTTTTCAGCTTCAAGGCCTCCAAAATAGGCAAAGCACATTTTTATACCGGCATCCTGAATAAATTCCTTTGCGGAAAAGCCTACTTTGGAATTAACATTTCTTTCGGTTATATCTGATTTAGCTGTGTTTATTCCAACTATGGACAGAGCTGCCATTGCGGCGCTTTTCCGGATAAATTCCCTGCGATTATTTTTCATATTAATCTAATAAAATCAATTGATCATCTGATTTATGGAACAACTTCCGGATTTTCAATTTCTTCCTTTGGCGGTTTACTTCGCCACCAGCTGGCCAGAGCCGAACCTGTAACATTCATCAAAGGGCCAAAAATGGCCGGTGCGAGGCCCACCGTTGCAATTTTCCCCATCTGAAGCGCCAGGCCCGATGCCAATCCACCGTTTTGCATCCCCACTTCAAAGGCAACGGTCCGACGGTCTTTTTCAGGCATTCCAAACAACCATGAAACACCATATCCCAAAGAGTAACCGGCAACATTGTGCAAAAGACTGGTTACCATTAGCAATGCGCCAACCTGCAGCAAACTGTCCCGACCAGTAGCGGTAATGATGGAAATGATAACGGCAATTCCAACCATAGATAAAAGTGAAAGGATTTTCCCCATTAACTTTTTGTCTCCTTTCAGAAAATGACGAAGCAATAATGCCCCAATCATGGGAAGAAAATAAAACCAACTCATTGATTTCATCAGAGCTAATAAAAGTCCGGTAATATCAGCTTGCTTCGCCTTCATATAAACCAAATTAGTAAGGAGAATGATCACGAAAAAAATAATGAGCTGAATAACTTTTGAACGTAACTTTTCTTTTCCTACATTGAACAAATTGAAAATAAAACCAGCAACAATCGGAAGAATAATCATGTTTAAAATATCCAGCATCATACTCCAGAAATTAACCTCAATATACTGCCCTCCCAGCATTTTCATCAGTAAAGGTGTAACAAAAGGCGAGATAAGGGTTGAGATGGCGCCGATGGTAACCGCCAATGCCAGGTTGGCATGTGCAATATATGACATGACATTGGAAGCAAGTCCGCTGGGAACGCAACCGATCAGAATTATTCCGGCAGCTATTTCAGGAGGAAAATTAAAAATCCGCGAAATGGAAAAAGCAACCGAAGGCATGATAAGATAATGAGATCCTACTCCTATGATTACACCTTTAGGCATTTTTATTACACCTGTGAAATCGTCCAGACTCATTTGTGATCCCATCCCGAACATAATAATCTGCAACAATGGAACGATCAGTGTCTTAAACTGAAAACTGCCCATGGAGGTAAAATAATCAGGATAAAACATGGATGCAGTTACGGCTGTAAAAATCCAGATGGTATAGGCGAATCCTTTAAATGCGGTAAATCCTCTTACAGCAATTGCCAGTGATAAAAAAAATGCGACTAGAAATGGACCGGCAGCAGCCAGATTGCCAGTAAAAGTCAAAAACAAAGTTATAACTAGAAAAATTGCGGCAAATCCCAGGGCTATTTTGTAGACATTATTTTTTTTCATAGAAAGGAGAGCTTAGTTGGCAAACAGTTATTTATTCCGATTTATTTCGGCTTCATTTATATTTTATACAAACTTTTGTAAAATAAAGGCTGCCGGATACTGCGATGTACCGGCAGCCTTTTTGTGCCTGACTTTCATCGTTTAACTCCAAATTCGATCATGTGAACGTTTTTCGTTCCATTCGTCAGTTGGAGCAAAAAAGCTTTTATCTTTTGCGTGCAAATGCTCTTTTACGACATCTTCATTTAATTCAATCCCCAACCCAGGAGAATTCGGGACGGGTGCAAAACCTTTTTTAATGATTGGGTTTCCATCAGTCATCTTCACTAAACTTTCCCACCAGGGCAAATCAACAGAATGATGCTCAAGCGCTAGAAAGTTTTGGGTAGATGCGGCACAATGAACATTGGCCATAAACGAAACCGGAGTCCCTGCCTGGTGCATAGCCATGGCAATGCCGTGTTCTTCGGCATAATCACCAATTCTTTTGGTTTCTAAAAGTCCGCCTGAAGTTGCTAAGTCAGGATGAATGATATCCACGGCATGAATATCGATCAGCTTTTTGAAATTTTCCAGGAGGTAAATATCTTCACCTGTTGTCGTAGGTGTTTCAAGTGCATCAGTGATTGTTTTCCATTGATCGGCATATTCCCACGATATAATATCTTCCATCCAGGCTAACCTGTACTTTTCAATGGCTTTACCTAAGCGTATGCCATTGTTTAAATCGAAATGACCATAGTGATCCGTTGAAATAGGAATATCCCAACCAATATGCTCACGCGTATGTTCCGCAATTTTAGCCAGTTCCTCCAGTCCTTTATCGGTTATTTGTATCTGGGTAAACGGGTGTTTTGTATTTCCATAACCCATATAATCACGAAGATCATACTGACCTGATGCACCATCCCAGAATTCATGATTCACCAATGCTCCCGGAATATTCTTCAATTCATTAATGGAAAGATCCATTTTAAGCCAGGTGTATCCCTGATCTTCTATGCGGTACTTGATTTTTGCAGTTTGATCCTCATGTGATTTGCCTTCCGGAGTATCAGCATATAATCTGATGCTGTCTCTGTATCTTCCTCCTAATAACTGCCAGGCAGGAACTCCGTATGCTTTACCGACTATATCCCAAAGTGCCATTTCGACACCGCACACACCACCAGCCTGACGCCCGTTTCCACCAAACTGCTTAATGATTTTAAAAATCATCTCAACATTACAAGGATTTAGACCAAGTATCCGGCTTTTCAGCATCAGTGCATAACGCACATCAGCCCCGTCCCTTACTTCGCCCAATCCATAAATTCCCTGGTTGGTATCAATCCGGATAATTGCCGTTTGTCCAAGAACTGATGTCATAGCATACCGCATGTCGGTTATCTTCAATTCTGAAGGGCTTGATGCACGTGAAACACTTGATGTCGTTTGAGCTATGGTATCTTGAATTGACAATTTCATCAGACCACCCAAAGCTATTCCACCAAGTGCTGTTTTCTTTAGAAAATTTCGTCGGTTATTACTTGTTGCAGGATTCGCAATTTCAGCTTTGATCGCTTCTTTTTCCTGGCTTTCAAGCTTTTTGTTTTGATCAGCAATTTGCTGTATTATGCTTTTCATGTTTTATTAAGTTTAGTGGGTTAGGAAAATAATTCTTGTTTTGAATCGAGCTAGTAATTCCTCTCTTTCAGATAATTATCCAATTCTTCTTTCGACATGGGTAATTTTCCTGGGTAATTATTCAGCCAGTTCAAAAAATCCTTTTTAATTACTTCTGACCATTCACTATCAATTTCCCCGGCCAGATATTTCTTTTCCCGCAGCCGTTGGTGTCCAAATTCATCACGAAGTGCTGTAACTTCGGAAGTCAGGACAAGATCTTCAACCAGATAAGCAGGAATAAAAATTACTCCGTATTTTTTTGCCAAAACAACATCGCCGGGCAATACAGTAGCGCGACCAACGCGGATTGGAGCATTGATGGAAGTAAGCATCATTTGCTGAATATAGGAAGGATCTGATCCTTTTATCCATCCGTTAAAACCTTTAATTTCTGAAAGTCCTTCCTCATCTCTGACAGAGCCGTAAAAAATTACTCCTCTTTGCGATTTGGCATAAATTGAATTCCCCAGATTATCTCCTATTAAAGTACCATCGGCTATCTTTCCATAAGCATCCGCAACATATACGTCTCCGGTTGTGAGCATATCAATTGGCCATGAATTGGTTCCGCCCTTCTGAGCTCTATCCTCAATTTTACCCTGTTCCTTTACCTGTTTTTCAAGATCTGGTCTGAGTGGCATGTACTGTGCTGTTACTACACGGCCTGTCATTGCCTCTTCAGGATTGATAATTGTCCAGTCACCTTCAAACTGGTTCTGAAATCCTTTGTTACGCAATACGCCCCATGCTTCTTCAATAGATATATTCTTCAATCTTTCCAATATGGCATCCGGTACTTTCGGCCTTCCGTCGGCAAAACGTTCACCCTTCCATTCAACGGTTAATGCTTTAATGTATTCGGGCGATGAACCTACACGTTGTGCGTTCGAAATCAAACTTACCAGAACAATTGCTGCGATTAGTATTCCTTTTTTAATCATCATATAAAAGTTTAAGTATTTATGAATTTGTTATTCAAAGAATGGAATTCCGGGAGTAGCATACTTCCGCATTCCTTCTTCATTAATTTCAACACCAATTCCGGGTTTTTCGGACAATTGAATGAATCCATTAGTTACCATTGGTCCGTCGAAAGTGACAATCTCCTTGAACATCGGATCGGTTTGAAAATAAATCTGCCATTCCATGATCATGAAGTTGGGTACCGAAGCACACACATGACAAGAGGCCATCGCTCCCAGAAAAGACGCAACCATGTGCGGTGCGAAAGGGACATAGTATAAATTTGCCAGGTTTGCTATCCGTTGACCTTCACCTAAACCACCAGCTTTCTGCAAATCTGGCATGATGATATCTACCGCGCCAATCTCCAGTAATCTTCTGAATCCATGAGCGAGATAAAGATTTTCGCCTGCACATATCGGAGTGCTGGTTGAAGAAGTAATGCTCAGATAAGCTTCAATATTTTCGGCAGCGATAGGCTCTTCCAGCCACATCAGGTTCAAAGACTCCATCCGTTTGGCTACCTGGTGTCCGGTTATGGCATCGTAGCGCCCATGCATATCCACACATATATCGATATTGGGACCAACTGCTTTCCTTACTGCTGAAATCTGGTTAAACATCCTATCCAACTCCGCCGGACTGGCTGTCCAGTTGTAAGCATCATACTTATTCGGGTCCTTGGCTTCATCAATATCAAACTTGACGGCATTGAAACCCAGCTTAACCGCATTCAAGGCGGCTTCGGCAAATTTATCCGGTGTCGGCGAATCGGCCCGGTAAAGTGCAGTGTCGCAGTACACACGTATTTTATCCCTGAATTTTCCTCCCATAAGTTGATAAACCGGTAAGCCCAGCGCTTTGCCGGTAAGATCCCACAAGGCAGTTTCCACCGCTGTGAGGACAGCCACATACATTCCGGATTGGGCGCCTTCGAAAAAGCCTGATTTGCGGATATCCTCAAAGAGACGATTCACGTTCAGCGGGCTTTTCCCTTTGATCCGCTCTGCAAACATTTTCACTAAATGATAGGTTCCGGGAGTAGCATCTACTCCTTCGCCACAACCCCAGATTCCCTGATTGGTATATATTTTAACAAACAAGCTATGGCCATTTCGAATGTAACCACATTTAATATCTGTTATTTTAAGATCACTTGGACTCGATGATAATGGAGTATTTTCAACCGCTGTTTCCAATCCTCTCCCGAAATCGGAAAAGGAAGTGAAGCCCAAGGCAGCCGTTAGTGCACTTTTGGTTATAAAATTTCGTCTTGAATTGGAACTTGTCATAGATTACTTGGATTAAGGTTTAAAAACTCACCATGTCCGGTTCTTTAACAACTCTTTTATTTGTTCCTTCGGCACCGGTAATTCATTGATGTGATCGTTGAGCCAGACTGAAAAATCCTTTTCAATTTCATCAGACCACCTGGAATCAATCTGCCCTGGAGTATATTTTTGCTCGCGTAGGCGCAGATGCCCGAACATATCGCGAAGCCTTACAATCTCAGATGTTTGAACAACTTGTTCAGCTAAATGTGGAGGAATAAAAATAACCCCACCGTCTCTTCCCAATACGACATCACCTGGAATTACCATAGCGTCGCCTATGCGGGTAGGTCTGTTGATACCCACGAGGGTAGTATTTAACTCACCGTTAGGATTGTTTAGATGATGTGATGGATGGTAACTTCGGAAAAAGGATGTGAATGAACCCAATTCCTTTAAACCATTTATGTCGCGGACAGCCCCATCATACACAATACCATTTCCGGTTTTTGCAAAGATTGAATTCCCTAGATTGTCGCCAATCGTAGGGCCATCCACATGTGCACCGAATTGATCCACAACATAAACATCACCCTTTACCAGCATATCGATAGGCCAGGAATTTTGTGATTTTATCCGACCGTCCTTTTCGTGTCCTTTTTTATCAATTGCCTGCTGTACATCAGGCCTGCCTGGCATAAAGGTAGCAGTAAGCGCTCTCCCAACAAGTACACTATCCGGATTTATGCACATCCATCCATCGGCATAAGCATGCTTATAATTTGCACCTTTCAACACCGCCCAGGCCTCTTCGAGGGTGACTAGTTTCATTCGCTTCAGAATCGCGTCGGACACTTTGGGACGACCGTCAGAAAACCGTTCACCTTTCCACTCGGGGGTTAAAAAAAGAAGTTCTTCTTTTGAAATTTGTTGTGCCTGACTATAGCAGCTTAGTAGAAAAAAAGAAAAAAATAACGGCAAAAAATGTTTTATGTTCATCTTCGTTTAGCTTTTGGTTTAGTCGTTCATAAAGAGATAAAAAGAAGCAGTACCCGGTTTCCCGGGTACTGAAATTTTCTATTTAGCCCACCATACTTTGGTCTCCAGATCATCAGGACCTTGTATAGCAATAGCAGCATTAACATTTTCACTATTTACCGAAATTTCAGAATTTGGATAAGTAAGTCGGTTAATCCATGTAACTTCCTTTCCAGGATATGGATTAGGTGCCAGTGCCGGGAATCCGCTACGTCTGAAATTAGCATAAGCTTCTTGTCCGTTCAGGAAGGAAGCAATCCAGTATTGTGTATTGATTTGATTCAGCTCTGTTCCAGGATTAAGTGGATTAGCAGCGATATAGGTATCTCTGTCAGCTGCAAGAACGGCACAACCGGCATCAAAAGAGGCCATTTGGTCCATGTTGGCACTTATGCCTGCTGAGAAATACTGTGCTGCGGTTCCTGACGATATCCAACCCCTAACGCGAGCTTCAGCCAGTAAAAGATTTGACTGTGCCGCTGTAGCTATAAACATGGGTGATGAAAGCTTTGCCATTCGTCTCCGGTCAACCTGGCTGTATTCATAGAAACTGGCCAATCCATCAGCCGTTGCGGCTGCTAAAACGGTTCCATTATCTTTTCCCATTGGCATACCATTCTGGTCGGCTGCCGCATAACTACCTTTTTCCGGTAGTTGTGTCGGACCCGAAGTTGCTCCAACGTAGCGAATCGCAATTGCTGAAAGACGGGGATCGTTAGTGGTTTTAAGAGCATCCACAAAAGGCTTGGTTAAATAAAAATTTGCAGCTTCGGTAGAGTTCAAAGTGCCACCAATCGGATTGGTATAGTTGTTATCATGCCTAACAAAAGCATTGTCGGAATTCGAGATAATAACGCCGCCATCGAATGCTTTTTTTACTGTGGATTGCGCCAATACTGCATCAGCTTTACTCAACCTCATACCAGCACGAAGTAATAACGAATATCCGAATTTTTTCCACTTTGCAACATCTCCACCGTATAAAATATCTGCAGTTTCTATTTTGCCTGAAGCATTTAAAGCTGCAGAAGCTTCTGTCAGTTCTGCAATTATTTTCGGATAAATGCTTTGTTGTGTCTCATATGCCGGAAAGAATACCTGACTGTTATAACCATCACCACCATCGGTGTAAGGAATATCTCCATAGGTGTCGGTAAGTATCATAAACGAGTATGCCTGAAGAATTCTGGCCATATTCATTAAATTACTTCTGGCCGGGACATCCTTCGTCCGGGCAATGACGTCTTTGGTATTTCTGATTACATTACGATAATAGACCTGCCAGTTATTTTGTGTGGAACTTCGATTGTCCTGATTATAATTTGCTCCGGTTAATACGCCCGAATTTGGCGAAATAATCTGCTGGACAATTCCAATTTCATAAATAATAGTAGATGTGGAAGAGTTCAAGACTGCTCTGTTTAAAATAAAAGCTGGATCAATTTCAGTGGCTCCGGTTTTGCTCTTATTCAATTCGTCAAAGCCTTTTTCACAAGACGTAACCATTAAGAATAAAAGTGCCATTATACATAGGTTATATATCTTTTTCATGTTTCAGTGGTATTAAAATTTAACATTTAAATTGAAACCCATACTTCTGGTGGTAGGAAGTCCGGGAGATTCCATTCCAACAAGGTTATCAGAACTGTATCCAAAACTTTCCGGATCGATATTATCAACCCATTTCTTCAACATCAGCACATTATTAGCAACCAGATTAAGCGTCAAACCTCTGATTAATAGATTAGACGGTAAGTATTTCGAGAAATCATATCCAACAGTAATCTGACGTAATTTCCAATAACCTCCATTGTAAACAACAGGCTCAATCAATGCCTGCGATCTCACCACTTCCCAATAGGCCTGAACGGGAGCGACTGCTGTATTTACATTGCCATTGATATCAACTCCTTTTCCAACTACTCCACCTTCTCTGCCTTCCAGCGTCATTTTGTTAAGTCCGTGACGAACCGCATTGAAGTTTGTTCCGGATAACATTTTATTCCCCAATTTAAAGTCAATCAGGAACGAGAAGTTAACTCCTTTATAGTTGAAGGCATTGGTAAAACCACCCGTCCATTTCGGTAAAGCACTTCCGAAATTCACTAAATCAGCTGTTCTTAGCGCAACACCATTGGATCCAAACACCTGATTTCCTTTATCATCTCTTTTGAATCCAAATCCAGCAATCTGCCCCATTTCTTCACCTACAATTTGTCTTAATTCACCATTAAATACATGTGTACCAACGGTGATCCGTTCTCCTTCTTTATCAGTCAAAAGGCTCAATACCTTGGTAATATTGTAAGCTCCGGCAAAAGTAAAGTCCCACTGAAAATCATTTGTTTTTACTGGTACGACATTCATCATCAATTCAATACCCTTGTTTTGACTTTTACCACTGTTAATGCGGGTATCTACAAAGCCCGATGCATCAGAGATTTGGGCCTGAACAATTTGGTCGGTAGTTATTTTCCGGTAGACTGAAAAATCAAAACTCAACCGGTTATTAAACATTTTCATCTCCAAACCCAATTCTGTTTCTGCCGTACTCATTGGCCTTAAATTAGGATTTGGCACTGTATTTCCGGATGATCCTCCAATAGGCTGCAATGCTCCTGATGGATTAGCTGCCAGATTAGAGTTTACTCCGTAAAATAAAACATTGGAATATGGGGGAACATCAGTATCACTTCCTACTTCAGCAAATGCTGCCCTGACTTTCCCGAAAGATAACCATTTCGGTAAGGAGCTCAACGATTCGGAGAACACATAACTTGCTGAAACCGATGGATACAATATACTCCGGTTTGCCGGAGACAAGGTTGAAAACCAATCATTTCGCACAGTTCCATTCAAATACAGGTAATGTTTGTACGATACTTCGGCTGCGCTATAGAGAGAATTCACCGCCCGTTCCGAGAGATCATAATAAGGATCTTTTGCTCTGCCGTTCTGTACAGTATACAGATCCTTTACCACGAAGTCAGTCACCTGCACACTATTTAAATCTGAGCGTCTTTTCATCTGGTTTCCACCAGCCGTAACATTTAAGCCAAAATCGCCAAAATCTTTTGTTGCGGAAATTAAGAAGTCAGCATTAATCTCCCTGAACCTCCGAGATTCCTGGGTGTACATACCATTCACAAAACCCACCGGTGCCGGGGCACGAGAAGCCTGTCCGGTAGGGAAATTGTTATATTCCTGGTCGCGCGACCAGTAATCCTGCCCGATACGACCTTGAACAAACAGCCATTTCAACACATCATATTTAACAGAAATATTGCCAAACATTCTGTCCCTTATAATTTTCTGAAATTGATCAGATAAGGTAAAATATGGATTCGTCCTGTTTTTAAACCTGGAATAAACATACTCATTGCCATTAGCATCGTGACTGTTGGCTTTCAGAACATCAAATGGCATGGAATTAGACATAGCCATAATTGAAGTAGGTATTGAGTTATCCTGGTTAGCAATATTTGGCGGATTATCATTATTCTCATTGGAATAATTCATGTTTCCCTGAAAACTCAGTTTATCTGTCAAACTATAACTAAAACCAAGATTAATGGTATTTCTCTTATATGTATTATTTGGAACGATACCATCACTGGTCATATTCGCAAGCGAAAGGCTCATTCCTCCCTTTTCACTATTGGTCGAAAGGGTTACCGTGTTTGTAAAATTCTGTCCATTCCTGTAAAATTTCCTTATCCTATCATATTGAGGTTCATAGGGAACAGTAAGATTATCGAAAAGCACCTGGGTCATCCCTGGTTGGAATTTTTCACCAAACGACCACTGACCTGAAGTTGGATTTGCAGTTGTTGGTCGCACACCATTTTCACCCTGACCATATATATATTGGTAGTCGGTATAATCCAATGGGGTTTCATTGGTAAAGTTCATATTATAACTTATACCAATCCCTTTGTGAGTTCCCTTGGTTTTTGTAGTAATCATGATAACCCCGTCTTTGGCCCGTGAACCATACAATGCAGAAGCTGCTGCTCCTTTCAGAACGGTCATACTTTCTATATCATCAGGATTTATACTTGAAAGTCCATCACCTCCATCAGATGTATTTCCACCGCCTCTTACTCCAATCGAATTGTCAGATGCGGCATTACCCGGGTTAGTTCCAAAATTGGTATTATCAATCGGCACCCCGTTGACAACTATCAGGGGATTATTTTGTCCTGAAATAGAAGATTGTCCACGGATACGGATTTTAGAAGTACCAGCCGGTCCGGTACCCAAGCCTGAAATGCTCACACCTGCAATTTTGCCTGTGAGGGAATTCATTAAATTCGGTGTGCGGTTGACTGTCAGTTGGTCAGAATTTACTTGAGAAGTAGCATAACCTAAGCTTTTACTCGATTTTTTAATACCCAATGCAGTTACAACAACTTCGCCAATAGCTTCAACATCAGGCACTAATTTGACATCAATTGATGCTTGCCCGGTATAGACTATGTTTGTTCTGGCAAATCCGATATAAGAAAAAATAAGGGTACTATTTAAAACAGGAGCACTGAGACTATACTTGCCATTGGCATCACTGATTACACCGGTAGTTGTGCCTGAAATATATACGCTGACACCAACCAGTGGTTCACCGGTTGTAGCATCAGTTATTGTACCTGAAACAGATTTTTGTTGTTCAACTTGTTCCGGAATTGCGGAGCTTTCTTCATTCTCGAACAAGGCTATTTGCCGACCATAAACTTCATATTTAATTCCAGTTCCGTCAAAAAGTTCATCGAGGATATCGAATACTTTTTTGTTTTTTTGAATGACTGTTGCTTTTCGCTCAACATCGACCTTACTGCTGTAAAAGAACTTAAACTCGCTTTGGCTTTCAATATTATTTAAAATACTCCTTATCGTGGTATTTTCCAAAGCGAGTGTCAGTTTAGTCGATTGTGCGTAATTCTCCATCGCAAAACTGCTCAACACAGAAATACAGATCAGAAAGATTGTTATTTTCATTTTTTTTAGCATTTCACCTACCAATGGCATATAGCCCCGGCAGAACCAGTTTTTTTTCATAGTTTTGTTTTTTGGTTTAATTACTAATTACTTGTGATTAATCAAAATTTGCGGAGAGGTGCGAAACCTGCTTAGTTTGACCGACTGGAGTGGTTTCTGCCTCTTCTTTTTCTTAGTATAGTTTTTCAATCATAGGCAAATCATTTAGATTTTAAAGATTAGTTAGTTGTTTCTATAAATTATTTTTATCGTTCTGGTTTTTTCATTGTATGAATAATCAATTGGGGCAGTAACTTTCAGCAATTGCAACACTTCACTAAACGATTCCATTTCAAGTGTACCAGTATAAGATATTTCGGAAAGACGTTTGTCGTTGGCTAATTCAATTTTAACATTATACCACCGCTCTAACCTTTTGGTCACAAATGGCAGGTATTCATTTCTGAATATCAGTTTTCCGTCTTTCCATGAAGAGAACAAATCTGTCTCAACATTTTTAACTTTTATCTCAGTTCCACAGATTCCTGCTTGTTGTCCTGGCTGAATGGAAACCACTGTACCTGTTTGTTTTTCTTTCACCTTAACAATACCTGTTAGTAAAGTGGCCTGGAAGTTTTCTCCTGAAAATGCTTTTACATTGAACGAAGTACCCTTTACCTCCACATCACCGTATTCTGTTAGTACAATAAAAGGTTTACCATCTTTCCTGACTTCAAAAAATGCTTCACCTTTCAGGCTAACTAGCCTGGTTTTTCCAAAGCGGGAAATATAGGAGATAGACGAACCGGAATTGAGCCAAACCAATGATCCATCGGATAATGTAAAATTTGTTTTTGCCCCAAAAGGTGTGGTGATTGTTTGTATTTCAGCAATATAATGATCCTGAGTAGATTTCATAAAAAAGAAAACAGTACTGATAATCAGCCCGATTATAAGGATTGCAGCAAATCGCAACATCAAATCGCTAATCTTCAATTTTCGCTTTACGATTTTACTTTCATCAAGCAGAATCGTATGCATTATTTTTTCCTTTAATTCAGGATTGGGTATTGGAAGATCGGTATTTTCCTGCAGTTCCATGTCCCAGAAGGGTTTCAACAGGCCAGAAATAACAGGTTCGTTTTTCTTATCGGCAAGAAAATCCGAAACGCTCGAATACTCGTCAGGATGTAAAACGGAATTTATATATTTTTTCAGTAGGTTCTTCATTTCTCTGTTTTATGTAGTTAATACACAACAAAGAAGTTTTTCCCTAGCGGAAACAGAAAAAATTAATATGAACAGAAAAAAAAGAGAATCGATACCAACTCGAAATTTACTAACTTTCTCTTTAATAGTATGATTGCTTTAGCAATATGGTATTCAACGGTTTTTGAATTAATAGCCAATTTCTCGGCTATTTCCTTGTGCGAAAAACCATCAATACGGCTTAAAATAAAGATTTCTTTTTGGCGAATTGGCAATTCATTGATTGCCAGATCAACTTTTTCTTTTAAATCGTGGTATTCTGTTTGCTCAAAAAAAGAATATTCAACTGCAATTGCTAATTTACCAACTTTTTCCTTTATCTTTTGATTATTAAGGCGGCTGCGGAGTTCATTCAATAAAAGGTTCCTGGTGATGGTGAAAATAAACGCATTAAATGTAGCGCTAGTTCTAATATTTTGCTTGTTTTGCCAGATTTTTATAAAAACCTCCTGTAAAATGTCATCAATTCCATCTTCCAGTTTTAAAATTTTTTTTGAAAAATTATATAATCGCGGATAATAAAAGTAATAAAGTTCTTCGATAGCAGCGGGGATACCATCTGCTAATTGGAGCAAAACAATTTCCAATTCGAAGGTCTTTTTCATAAACAGATTAGTAGGTTTTTAAACAAATGTAAAAATATATCAAGACAATGCCAATGAATATGATTTTTAAAATGGGAATTCTCGCTTAATCTTTTGTCATTTCTCCATTTACCATACGCCAGATATTCAGCGGATTATTGTCTTTTAGTTGTTCGGGCAAAACTGATTGTGGAAAATCCTGAAAACAAACAGGGCGAACAAATCTTTTGATGGCTCCCGTTCCGACTGAAGTACTTTGCGGAGCAGTTGTTGCCGGATACGGACCACCATGCACCATCGAATGACAAACTTCCACTCCCGTCGGGAATCCGTTAAAAATTAACCGTCCCACTTTCTGCTCAAGAATATCAATTAATTCCGGATACTGCATCAAATCCTCTTCTGTTCCATGAATTGTTGCGGTTAAATGCCCTTCCAAATTGTCGGCCAGCTGAAGCATTTCGTTTTTATTGTTTGCAGATACATTCAAAGTTACCGGGCCAAACACTTCTTCCGAAAGTGATTTGTTTTTTGTAAATGACTCAAAATCAGTAGAGAATATTTTTGTTTTGACCCAGTTTCCCATTTCTTCTCCTGAACTGCTGCTAATCAGGCTGACACTTCTAGTACCTTCCAGATTTTGAGTTCCTCTTGAAAAATTGTTTTTAATTTGTTCTGAAAGCATAACTCCGGAAGGAATTGCTGAATTATAAACTTTCAGATTTTGAAGAAACTGATTTGAATCATCTGAATTTTGTGTAACAATTAGTCCCGGATTGGTACAAAACTGACCGACTCCCATAGAAACCGCTCCGATCAATCCTTTCGCGATGATTTCATTGCGGTCCTTTAAAGCTCCGGGTAAAATAAATACAGGATTTACGCTGCCCATCTCAGCAAAAACAGGGATCGGATTTTCACGCTTGCCGGCAGCATCAAAAATAGCTTTTCCACCTTTAAACGAACCTGTAAAACCAATGGCTTTTATTTCCGGATGATTTACAATGGCCATGCCTACCTCGTTTGAGATTCCCTGAACCAATGAAAAAATTCCATCAGGCATATTTGTTTTCCGGATTGCATTTAATATGCATCTTCCAACCAACTCTGAAGTACCTGGATGCAATGGATGTGCTTTAACAATTACCGGACAACCTGCTGCAAGAGCAGAAACAGTGTCGCCACCGGCTACCGAAAAAGCGAATGGAAAATTGCTCGCACCAAAAATTCCAACTGGTCCCAACGGGATCTGCATTTGCCTGATATCAGGTTTCGGAGCCGGTAGACGATCGGGAATACCGGTATCAATCCGTGCATCAATCCAGGATCCTTCACGAACAACCGAGGCAAACAACCGGAGCTGACTGACCGTGCGCATCCGCTCTCCGGTTAAGCGGGCCAGCGGTAAGGCGGTCTCCAGCATACATCTTTCGATGAGCAAATCACCCAATTCCAAAATACTTTCAGCAACAGTTTCCAGAAAAACAGCTTTTTCTTCGTTACTTCTGGTTTTATAAACAGGAAATGCGAGTTTTGCTTTGGTCACCATTTCGGCCACTTCGCCTGAAGTAGCCTCATAAAAAGCAATATTGAGATTTTCCTGTGTCGCCGGATTTTTTGCAAAAAAGGTATTTTCACCCTTACCTGATTCTTTATTTCCGATTAAATTTAATCCTGTCAGTTCCATATTCGATTTTTTTTATTCCACGATATTCACCAATTCACCAATGTGTTCAATCCTGATTTTAATCTCATCGCCAACGTGCAATGTAAAATCATTTGGAGGCACAATTCCGGTTCCCGTCATTAAAAAACAACCTGCCGGAAAAGTTGTTTCCCTGAAAAGAAATTCCACAATATCAGTCAGCTTTCGCCTGATTTGATTAATACTCACCTCTCCTGAAAATACATTTAGCCAATTTCTGGTTATTTCAATTTCAATGCGTGCATTTTCATCTATCGGAGATTCGGGTACGTAAATGCATGGACCAATTGCCGCAGATTTGTCGTAGGTTTTTGCCTGTGGAAGATACAAAGGATTTTCTCCCTCAATATCCCTTGAACTCATGTCGTTACCTACTGTATAGCCAATTATTTTACCTGAAGAACTGATCATTAAAGTTAGTTCAGGTTCGGGTACATTCCAGTTCGAATCTTTCCGGATGCGAACTTTTTGGCCGGTACCGGAAACGCGTGAAGCTACCGATTTAAAAAACAGTTCGGGCCGCACAGCATCATAAACCCGATCGTAAAAATCACCACCTCCCGCATCTTTTGATTCTTCCATCCGGGCACTTTTGCTCCTCATATAGGTTACTCCGGTTGCCCATATTTCCTGAGTTCCTATTGGTGCCAGCAGTTCATACTTCAGCATATCAACTACTTCTGAAATTGGATTAAGAGTTTCAATGAGTATAAGAGTTTCTTTGTAAATATCATCATTGTTGATAAAGCTGTCCCAATCTGTATTCGTCAAATAATAAACGTTCTTGTGGTCTATTAATATTCCTTTTGTGGTTTTATAAATCTTCATATCCTGTATTTTAAAAGATTAAACTAATTATTGTCAGAAAGATCATGGATGAGAAACCAAGCAGAAGTGTCCCAAGGAAATTTGTCCGATATCCTTTTGATATTCATGCTGCTCATTTGGGTAACCACCCAGAAAAAGCTGTCGTTAGCGTGAGATATGACAGCCGAGCCTGCTCCAATTGACATCGCAGGGAATTCGAGTGGAAATCCATCAGCTTCAAACACCACGTTTTACTATTTCAGCAAACTCGCGCAAATGGCCGTTGCAAGGGGTAAATCCGACCATGCGTTTCATATTCCAATAACCGGCCTCCCCCTAAACATGTAATCAGGGTGTCCCTGGTTACCTAACCAGCTTCGGTGAACAAACCCCATTTTATCGTCTTTTCCAAACCATTCGGCGCTTCGCAGGTAGGATTCATTTTTCATTTTACAGGTAGATTTAGTTGGTTTAATCCTCAAATCTAATTAATTATGATACAATTAATGTAAAATTTCAAAGATAAATCTGGAAATTATATTCTGAAATACTGGTGTCCGGTATGAATGAAGTTTATCCGCTATGCGGGAAATAGACTGAAAATTTACTATTGAGCTACAATACTTTATCCCAGCCTCGTCAGGCAGCCGGGCGCTGCGCGGAAATTTCTCCGAAGGCGCTCCCTGAGTTTATCGAAGCGAGATTTAGTATTGTAGAAAAAGCAAGCCCTAGAAATTAGCAAAGTGAAATTCATATAATGCAGTTTCTAACTATTCCATATGAATTCTCACACTTTGCCAATACCCTAAAGTCATTTTAATTTAATTCAGGCAATATTCACATCATCTTGAAAAAAGAAGTATAATTGCCTACTTATCTGAATTTAACAAGTAATTGTTTTACGATATCACTTCACTGCTTTCAGCCAGGCTTCAGCCATGAGAGCACTGCCAGCCATGGAAGGGTGAACTCCATCTGCAGTCCAGTATTTACCTGGGGCATATTTCTGAGCCTCATTAAAAATTGCCTGATACGGAATAAAAATTGCATCAAATTCTTCGGCCAGTTTTTTTGCCACTGCCCGGTACGAATCAAATTCAGGATACCATTTTTCGTCCACGGCCGAGCAACCCAACACAGCGAAAGGCTCACCGATAACCAATTTAACATTAGGCAGCATCTTTTTAGTCAAGGTCAAAAGCTGGCGATAATCGATTTCATATCTTTCCACAGTACCATCATATTTACCATTCAGTTTATGCCAGAAATCGTTCACACCGATTAAAATGCTGATTAATTGAGGACTTAAATCAAAGCAGTCTTTTTGCCAGCGATCGGCCAGTTGAAAAACTTTATTTCCGCTAATTCCGCGGTTATAAACCGAAAACTGCTGAGTAGCGTTTTTATTCAGGATACTGGTTGCTGCCAAAAGAGCATAACCAGAGCCAAATGACGGGGCTGAATTGGGCAGTTGCTTTTCTTTTTCACGACCGGCATCCGTGATGGAATCACCCTGAAAAAGAATGACATCATTCATTTTCAGAGAACTTAAAATTCCTTTGTGCTTTTTCCCAGCCGAAGGCATTGAAGCCGAAAGAATTCCAGGAATTGCAGCGAGTCCAACAGTATTTACTGCGGCTTTTCTTAAAAAATTACGTCGGTTAATGTCCATTATTATAAGGTTTAAGTAGTTTGTCCAAAATAAATTCTACCCTTTTTCTGACGGATTTTAAAGGTAATTCAATTATTTGATAATTCAATTCAGCGTATGTTTTGCGAATGTACGAATCAATCCTGACAGCTTCCTCAAAAGTTTCGGTGCGGATCAAATCATTCCTGAATATTTCCTTCCAGGGCGGAGTTATAAAAACCTGAGCGGAATATCGGTAACGAATCGCACTTTGCTTCAGAATTTCAGGACTGGCAAATCCTTTGTATCGGGCAAATGCCAGTTGATCCGGAATTCCACGATCGGCAAAAGCAATTTCATGTTCAGGAACCGACTCAAAAAATTCAATCCTCCTTTTGAGTATTTCTTCCTGAAAAAGTCCAGGATTTTTCCACGGAAGAACATCACCTCCAATTTTTAGCTGCGCTTCAATTAAATCGCGTGCAAATTCACCGGAACAACGATAGCCGGATTTTTGAAGCTCGACAATTAGTTCAGTTTTTCCGAAACCAGGGCCACCTGAAACGATAAAGATTTTTTTTTCGAATATTTTATCCTTTTTCATTCCTGAATTGAAGCTTTCTTTACTTGGTTTTATTCTTGTTTCAGTACACAAAATTGACTAAAGTAAAACAGAATTTTAACTGAATCTCACAGTTCTAAATTAAATTATTAAATAATCATTAAGAAAATTCCACCAATTACTGATTATAAACACTTTAAACACAACAACAAATAACAGCAAAGCAGAGCAATCAAATAAAAATATACCTTTGCCGCCGAAACCGTGTCCGTACACGGTTTTTAAAACCGAAATCCCGTGTGCGAACACGGCAAAATAAAATTACATTTAAAATGGAACTTAATCGTAAAACAGCAACGCAAACAAAAAACTATCCGACACGAATCCTTCAGTTTGGAGAAGGAAACTTTCTTCGTGCTTTTACCGATTGGATAGTCGACAAAATGAACAAGGAAATTGACTTTAATTCAGGAGTTGATGTCGTTCAGCCATTGCCCAACGGTATGGCAAACATATTGAATGATCAGGATGGTTTGTATCATGTTTACCTGAAAGGGATAAAAAATGGTGAACCTGTTCAGGAATACTCACTCATCGATTGTATCAATGTGGGAATCAATCCTTATTCTGAATTCGAAAAATATGAGCAGTCATACCTCAATCCTGACCTGCGTTTTGTATTTTCGAATACCACTGAAGCCGGGATTACCATGGATGAAACCGATACGTTGGATATGGCTCCGCAAAAGTCATTTCCGGGAAAAGTCGCATCCTTGTTATATAACCGTTACAAAGTGTTTAATGGAGCTGCCGACAAAGGCCTGATCTTTTTTGCCTGCGAACTGATTGACAAAAATGGTGACACCCTGAAAAAATACGTGCTCCGGCATGCTCAAAACTGGAATCTGGGTGACGAATTCATTGCCTGGGTAAACGAATCCTGTGCCTTCTGTAATACACTGGTCGACCGCATTGTTCCCGGTTTCCCAAAAGACGAAATTAAAGAGATTCAGAAGGAACTGGGTTTTGAAGATAATCTGGTTGTAGTTGGTGAATATTTTCATTTCTGGGTCATTGAAGCTCCGGAATGGGTACAGAACGAGTTTCCCGCTGAAAAAGCCGGATTGGATGTTAAATTTGTAAAAGACATGACCCGATTCCGCGAACAGAAAGTTCAGGTCCTGAATGGCTGTCACACCGGAAGTTACGCCGTATCATACCTAAGCGGACTGGAAACTGTACGCGAAGGGTTTGAAAATCTTGAAGTTGGAAACTTCATGAAAGAATTGGTTTACGACGAAGTATTAACTGTTCTTCCTGGATCGGAAAAAGAATTGCAGTCGTTCGCGCACAAGATCCTGGAACGTTTCCGGAACCCATATATTCGCCACCTGTGGCAAAGTATCGCGCTGAATGCCATGTCGAAATGGGAAACCCGCAACCTGCCTTCGTTGCTGAATTATTACAATACGCACAACATGCTTCCGCAAAAACTGGTATTTTCGCTGGCAGCCATGATTGCTTATTTTAAAGGTGAAACCAACGGTGTAAGTTACCAGGTTCAGGACGACCAGTGGATCCTTGATTTTTACAAGGAAGCCTGGGCCGAGTGTGACGGACGCCCAATCTCGATTCAGGCGCTGGTTGAAAAAGTGCTGAAACTCGATAAAGTCTGGAAACGCGACCTGAATGAAGTTCCGAATTTGGCTATTTCTGTAACTTGCTACTTATTCCTGATCGAACAGGTTGGTATGAAAAAAGCGGTAAAAGCTGTATTGAGTGAAAATAACCCGTTAATGAAAATCGGGTAATAATTTTTACATAACCTACGGTAGGGACGCACAGGCGTGCGTCCCTCTTGAGTTTGGCTAATTTCTCATATAAAACATAGCGGAAGTTAAGGGGTTAGCAACATTTCTCTGGCTTTGTGTTTTTAATTCGTGATTCACGAAGCCAGAGAAATTCATTCCGATTGCCTTGGTC
>JBASYJ010000147.1:0-1719 GCA_049277435.1 Prolixibacteraceae bacterium | reverse complement strand
TATTGTCTGTTCCGGAAAGGAAAAGTTTTTGCTTTTGAGAGGGAGATGCAATTGAGACAATTCCGAAGAATAGCAACAATAAAATCAGGTAAATTTGTTTGCTTGAATTCATAGTTATTTTTTTAATATTCAATTTGCGGCGCAAACATCTTAATCGCTCAATTATCATCACCGATGCGCCTTGCCATTGCTGGATTTATTATCCACGGGTTACGCTTTGCTTCACCCGCGGTTATTCAGATCTTACCCCTTTGGGGTAATTTGCTTTATTTTCTATTGTACCTATGCGGGTTGCATTATTTCATTAGTTGAAGCGGAGTCAGAGTTACAGGTCCGATCAATCCGGATTCCTGAGGTTTCCAGCCTAAAGTTGTAAACAGACCGTCGGCTCCGCGATTTACCGCATCGTGTGCCGGGAAATTCGTATTGTAGAAGATTTTATACGGTTCACCTTTACGTTCCATGTCGGCCATTCGGTTACCCATCAGGTTGGTCACAGCAATTTCCAGTGTATTTTCAGTTGTCAAATCACCGGAAGGAATTACAACCGAGAAAGGGGCGCTAATCACAGTCGTAAGCTCTTTGCCATTCAGAATAATTCTGGCGCTGTGGGCTACTTTTCCCAAATCGAGCGTGTAGAATGCCGGATTTCCTGAAGGTTTTATAAAGGTGGTTTTATACATTGCTGTTCCCGAAAATGCCTGATAGCTGCTGCCGGTCAGTTCAGTCCAGGTTCCCAATTTCGATAATTTTACCGGCTCCGGAAGTGTTGGTCCGCCAGTCAGGAAGCTCAGCATCCATTCAGAATTCAGGTTGATTTTTTCGCCGGAAGCGGTCAGATATATATATTCCGGAGTATTTACCTGATCAGGATAAACCTGCACCAGGCAACTTTCGCCCGGCTTGAGCTGAAGATAAATTTCATTAGCCGTACTGGTTTTCGCCTTTCCAAAAGCACCGGTCATTGGATTAAACAAAACAGCAGATCCGATTTTGGCCTGAAGTTCAGTCATTCCATCGATTGTTTCAGTTCCGCGGTTTGCTATAAAATATGTAGTCGTTTTTGCATCATTCCGGCGGATACACTGCAAACCTTTGTCGTACATCGCTTCGCGGCGGATTTTACCGGCATCGAGCAAATCGGCCAAACTACCCATCAGGATCTGCCCCTTGCCCACTTTGGCTTTCTTAACAACACCAATCGTCTGGTCAAATTTCAAGGATTTTTTCAATTCCTGAAGTTTGGCCTGTCGTTCAGAAAGGTTTCCCAAACCGGGAACATCTTCCGGAACTTGTTCCATCAGGATAGTTGCCCCGTTTTTTGCCAGTCCGATCACTTTTTCGAATGTTTCCAGCGGCATCAGTTTAACTTCAGGAATTAAAATGGTTTGGTAAGCCGTTCCGCCAGTCTGGATCTTACCAGCCTGACTTTCCAGGCCCTGAACCTGCCGGTCGGAAATATAATCGAAAGCAAAACCTTTTCCGAAGAGGTATTCAGCCGTTTCGCGAACCGATGAACCTTTGGCTGCGCCATCAAAATGCAGCAGAAGTGATCGGCCGCGAACAGCATATTCGTCAGAAATCGGGTAATACAGCAAAATATCGTTATCCGGTTTTCCGGCCTGAAGAAACGATTGTGAACGGGCAATGTAAGTGTTCAGCGTTCCGAAATCGTTCCAGAAAGTATTCGAAGGAGCAAAATTTACTGCGGCATAAAAC
>JBASYJ010000146.1:0-24603 GCA_049277435.1 Prolixibacteraceae bacterium | reverse complement strand
TTAACCATACCGATAAAAAATATTGAACAGCCAAAATACGAAAAAAAGCAAGCCTTCAGTTGAACCTCAGCGAACATATCCGGTTTATTGTTTTAGAAATTCTCCATAGCAAAACTATTTTCTTAATTTAGCGAAACAAAAAAAGTACGCATGATAATCCGACAGGCAAACGAAAAAGACGCTTCTTCAGTAGTCGAATTTCAACTGGCAATGGCCCTTGAAACCGAACAACTTCAACTCCACGAACCAACAGTGATAAAAGGTGTTGCAGCCGTTTTTGCTGATTCGTCAAAAGGAGTTTATTATGTCGCCGAACTTGATGGACAGGTGATAGGTTCGCTGCTCACCACCTTCGAATGGAGCGACTGGCGAAATGGAACTGTTCTTTGGATTCAGTCGGTTTTTGTTCGTCCTGAATTCAGGAAAAAGAGTGTTTTTAGCCGACTGTACAAACACATTCAAAATCTGGTTGCTACGAATCCTGATTTACGCGGAATCCGGCTTTATGCCGACAAAACCAACATTCAGGCGCATCAGGTTTACGAACATTTGGGTATGACTGCCGAACATTACCAGATGTTTGAGTGGATGAAATAAGAAAGGCAAAAATATAAAACGGAGCTGGACAAGCAGAGGACCAATCAGTCCTTCATCAATTCAATCCTTCAATTTAATAAATCATGATAAAAAAACCGATATCTCCGGAAATACGCCAGCAGCTGATTTACGCGCAGCGCGAAGAAATTACGGAATACCATATTTACAGCAGACTGGCTGAACAAACCAAAGACGACAAAAACAAGAAGGTTTTGAACCAGATTGCTGCCGACGAGTTAAAACATTACAAACTCTGGGGGGCCTACACCAACAAGGAAGTATCGCCAAGCCGCTGGGAAATCTGGAAATATTACTGGATCGCGAAAATTTTCGGTTTAACCTTTGGCCTGAAACTGATGGAAAAGGGCGAGGAAAAAGCTCAGATCAACTACAACCTGATTGCGACCGAAATTCCGGAAGCCCTTGAAGTAGCCAACGACGAGAACCAGCACGAAAAAGAACTGCTCGAGCTCATCGAGGAAGAACATCTGAAATACATGGGATCAATTGTTTTGGGCCTGAATGATGCGCTGGTAGAAATACTGGGTACCCTGGCAGGTTTAACTTTCGCGCTTCAAAACACGAAACTGGTCGCTCTGGCAGGAATCATCACAGGAATTGCTGGTGCCTTATCGATGTCGAGCTCCGAATATTTATCGAATAAAGCTGAAGGCAAAGAAGATCTGGCGATCAAATCATCGATTTTTACCGGAATTGCCTACGTGATCGCAGTCGTATTTTTGGTTGCGCCGTTCCTGATATTTACTTCACCGTTTGTTGCCCTGCTGGTCGCCTTGTTCGACTCGATCCTGATCGTCTTTCTGTTTACCTATTACATTTCAGTTGCCAATGATCAGCCTTTCCGGAAACGGTTCCTGGAAATGGTGATCCTGAGTACCGTTGTAGGCCTCATTTCGTTTGGTCTGGGTTATATTGTCCGGATCATGTTCGGGATCGATATTTAAGAAACTTTTTCGTATTTCATGTTTCCGTTCGTTGAGACGCACGGCCGTGCGTCTCTAACATGATTATTAACAGCAATGACCGATTACATAACCAAACTCATACAACAGGGCGAGCATCAGCAGCAGGATTTTAAGTACTGCATCTCGGACTCGCGTAAAATTGCCCGTTCACTGGTTGCTTTTGCCAATACCGACGGAGGCCGCCTGTTGATTGGCGTGAAAGACAATGGCCGGATTGCGGGTGTCCGAACCGAAGAAGAATATTACATGGTTGAATCTGCTGCAAAAATATACTCGAAACCAGCAATAAATTTCAGTACCAAGCAGCATTTGATTGATGGCAAAACGGTTCTGGAAGTGATTATTGAACCCAGTAGTGAAAAACCACATTTTGCACGCGACGAGGAAAACAAATGGTGGGCATATTTCAGAAAAGGCGACGAAAACCGCCTGGCCAGTAAAATCATGATCGAAGTGTGGAAACGGCAAAAAAGCACAGCCGGAATCCTGATTAATTATTCCGATGCTGAAAAAATCCTGCTCGATTATCTGGAGAACAATGAAAAAATATCAGTCAGTAAATATTCGCGGATTGCGCATTTGAACTACAAAAAAGCAGAACAGATCATCATTAATTTCAGGGCTTTAAATATCCTGAAGGATTATTTCTGTGATCTCCGGATTGATTATTCGATCAATGAAGAATTCGACCGTCTGATCTGGGAAAAGGGAAACAGGAAAAAGAAACCGGAATATGAATGAACAAAACGCCTGATTTCTGTACAATCTGTTACATTTCTTTTACATTCTTTTATTTGTTCTGAAACAACAACTAAATCCTTTTCTCTTATTTTTGCCGGCACATTAAAAACAAAACAATAAACCAATTTATTCATGAGATTTTCAGCCTTAGTCCTTGCCATCCTTTTTTCCTTGCCACTTTTTGCGCAGGAAAACTATAAAACTGTATCAAAAGAAGATTCCACGAAAACATATTTTGGTGGAGCCAAATACGAAGTCAAAACTTTCCCTCAAAAATTTAAGGCCAAAAAACCAAAGAGGGTCATCATGATGATTGGTGACGGAATGGGCGTTTCACAGATTTTTGCCGGAGTAACGGCGAATGGCGGCCACCTGTTTCTCGATAATTTCAAACAGGTCGGATTTTCGAAAACTCAATCTTCAAGCAATTACATTACCGATTCGGCTGCCGGTGGTACCGCACTTTCTTCCGGAGTAAAAACATACAATGGCGCCATTGGCGTAAATCCGGATACTGTAGCTGTAAAAACAATCCTGGAACTGGCCGAAGAAAAAGGACTGGCAACCGGACTGGTTTCCACGTCGGCTATCACGCATGCTACACCGGCTTCGTACATTGCCCACCGCGGAAGCCGCAACAGTTACGAAGATATTGCCAGCGATTTTCTGAAGACCGAAATTGATGTGTTTATTGGCGGCGGATACAAACACTTCGCACAACGCGCCGACAAACGCGACCTGACCAAAGAACTTCAGGGAAAAGGCTACCAGGTTTTGCGTAACATGAACGAAATTGCCCGGGTAAAAAGTGGAAAACTGGCTGGATTGACCGCAGATGAACACAACGAGGTTTATCCAAAACGCGAAATGAACCTGCCACTCGCCACGCAAACTGCGCTGAATATTCTGGACCAGAATAAAAAAGGATTTTTCATCATGATCGAAGGTTCGCAAATCGACTGGGGTGGCCACCAGAACAACACCGGCTACATTGTAAATGAAATGCTCGATTTTGACCAGGCGATTGGCAAAGCGCTCGAATTTGCAGCAGCCGACGGTGAGACGCTGATTGTGGTAACTGCCGATCACGAAACCGGAGGAATGGCAATTACCGGTGGTGACATGAAAACAGGACTTGTGAAAGCCGCATTTACTTCCGGAGATCACTCGGCAGTTATGGTTCCTGTTTTTGCCTATGGCCCTGGAGCCCAAAATTTTACCGGAATAATGGAGAATACCGATATCGCAAAAAAAATCATGAAACTATTGGGATTATAGAGATCAAAAAGAATACTCCTTACAAAAAACTATCCCTGAAAAAATTGTTTTCAAGGATAGTTTTTTACTTTTAAGCCACTTAACGTAGCTTAAACTTCGACTTTTATGAACAGTTATCTCGAAGCTCTCGATCATGTTCGTCTTAATTTCTCGCCTTCCGGTTTAGTTTTCCTGAATATTGCCCTTGCTTTTGTGATGTTTGGTGTTGCTCTCGACATCAAGATTGAACATTTTCAGGATATACTTAAGAAACCAAAATCGGCCATTGTTGGATTTATCAGCCAGATTGTTTTACTTCCCGCCTTCACGTTCCTGCTCATTCTAATCCTGAATCCTACACCAACAGTTGCACTGGGAATGATCCTGGTTGCGGCCTGTCCGGGTGGAAATATTTCGAATTTCATCAGTTCAATTTCTCAAGGCAATGTGGCTCTTTCAGTCAGTATTACTGCAGTATCCACTCTTACAGCAATCTTTTTCACGCCATTTAATTTTGCACTTTGGGGAAACTGGTACATTGATTTTTACAATGCCAAAGGCGCCGAAAGTCTGATGCGCCCACTGGTGATCGACCAGTACCAGATGTTTCAAACCGTATTTATTTTGCTTGGATTACCCGTAATCATTGGATTGTTTGTCGCAAAAAAATATCCGGCATTTACTGCCCGAATTATAAAACCGATAAAAACCGGATCGTTACTCTTTTTTGTACTGATGGTGGTCGCCATGCTTTCGGCAAATTTCTCAAATTTCACCAGTTATGTGCACCTTGTTTTTTTCATTGTACTGCTTCATAATGCCCTCGCACTGGGCACCGGATACTTTTTTAGTCTGATTAACCGCCTGCCCAAAGCCGATCAGCGTTCAATCGCCATCGAAACCGGAATTCAGAATTCGGGTCTGGCACTGGCACTCATGTTCAATCCTAAAATATTCCCTCCTGAAATGGAATTGGGAGGAATGGCTGTAATCGCCGCATGGTGGGGCATCTGGCACATCGTCAGCGGTCTGGCAATCGCATTCTTCTGGTCGCGTAAACCTGTAATCGCCTAAAATGAAAAATTGGTCGGCAGGATACGAAATACTCAGAACGTATGTACGTTTTGCCTTTTGGTTAACCCATAAAAAGATAATCGTAACCGGACTTCAAAATATCCCGAAAGACAAACCGGTTATTTTTGCCCCCAATCACCAGAATGCACTGATGGACCCGCTTGCCGTGGTGTGTACCAATCCGCGGCAGACACTCTGGCTCGCCAGGGCCGATATTTTTAAAGCAAAGGCAACACGTTCGGTATTAAAATTTATGAAAATGCTGCCGGTCTACCGCATTCGCGACGGAAAGGATAACCTCTCGAACAACGAACAGATTTTCGCCCGGGTTATCGGATTTCTGGAAGAAAAAAAATCAGTCGGTTTATTTCCTGAAGCAGCACATTCGTACAAGCGGCAAATGCTGCCACATAAAAAAGCGGTTCCACGCATCGCGCTCGAAGCCGAAGAAAAAAATAACTTCAGGTTAAATCTGAATATTGTACCGGTCGGTATTTATTACGACCATTACTGGATTTTTAACCGGATACTGATTGTGCGTTATGGCACGCCGATCGAAGCAGACAAATACCGGGATGAGTACACCGAAAATCCACAGAAAGCAATGCTCAGCCTGCGTGATGCGATTTTTGAACAGATTAGCCAGCTTACTTTGCAGATCGAAAGCAAAACACATTACCACAATTATGAGGAAATCCGGCAACTCGCTCATTCCGGCAAATCAGAACTATATTTTTTCAGTAAGAAACGAATACTTCAGCAATTTGAAGCCGAAAACAAACTGATTGCCGCACTGGAACGACTGGAGATCGAAAATCCACCGGCAGCCCAAAACCTGATCGATGAAACTAATCGTTATTTTACTGAAATCAGAAAAGCCGGATTGACGGATGAGCAGATTCTGACAGCACATCACCACAGAAATCCGGAAACAGCCGGATTGCTTATTGCTGCAATTTTAAGCCTGCCCGTCTTCTGTTTTGGGTTAATCCTGAATGCCATCCCTTTTTATGTTCCAAGAATTTTCTTTCAGAGAAAAGTAAAGGACATGGCATTTATGAGCACCTTCAATTTTGTTGCCGGACTGGTTATTTTTCCAATCGTGTATCTTGCAGAGGCCAGCCTGATTTTCAGTCTGACCAATTCGCTTCCAATTTCGATTTCGGCATTATTTCTGATGCCTTTCGCAGGCAAAATATCCTATCAATTGCTTGAATTCTACCAAAAAGTCCGGATCAGGATTTTCATTTCCTCAGGAAATAAAAGCTTCAGGAAAAAGCTGGAAATGTTTTGGAAGAAACGAAATGAGTTAATTAAATTCCCTGAAGTTTAATTTCTTATCCCCGGATTAAGATCTTCTGACTTTGGAGAGGGATAGATTTTTTATAGTTTTGTCGCTCAAATTTGACGGATGGAAATTTTAACTGTCTTTTTTTTAGCGATCGGTTTATCGTTCGACTCCTTTGCTGTATCAGTTTGCAGTGGACTGAACCTGCCACACATCCGGTTTTTCCAGGCGGTAAAAATTGCCATTTTTCTGGCTCTTTTTCAGGCAGTGATGCCGCTGATCGGGTGGCTGATTGGCAACACCATGAAAGCACTCATCGAACCGGTTGACCACTGGATTGCTTTTGGCCTGCTTGGACTCATTGGTGGGAAAATGATCATCGAAAGTTTTATGGCCACCGAAGATCGCGAAATCAACAATCCGCTTCAAATCCGCGTAATCCTCATGCTCTCGCTGGCCACCAGCATCGACGCACTGGCCGTTGGTTTTGGTTTTGCCACCTTGCTCGAAAAAATCCTGATCGCAGTTTTTATTATCGGGATGGTAACCTTCATCGCTTCCATGCTGGGTATTTTACTGGGTAAAAAAACCGGACCGAAAACCCGGAAATATTCCGAAATAGTTGGAGGTTTTATCCTGATTGGTATCGGGACTAAAATTCTGGTTGAACATTTATTCCTTCAGTGAAGCGGTAAACAAATCTTCAGAAATAATTTCATGTATGGTTTTTAAATCAAATAAATTACCTTGATCGTCCCATTTAAATTTTGCATAAATTTATACTTTCACCATTTTTAATACTAAGTTTATTACAGTGAATATCCAGGTCGGAAAACTTGAAAAATGAATGTTGAAAAATACCACATATCATCACTTTTTGTACTTCTTTTAATCGGAGGTTTAATCGGTCTGGTTACTTTTCTCTTTCTATTCAGGTACCGAAAGGCTTCCGGAGTCAAATACTGGCTAATCTGGGAGTTGGCAACATCTGTCTGGGCCTTTACTTACGCTTTCGAACTTGCTGCCACCGACATTGAAACAAAAATATTCTGGTCGAAATTATCGTATTTGGGCATCGTTTACTGTACCGTTTCCTTCTTCTTCTTTTCACTCGAATTTTCAGGACACTACCAGTTTCTGAAAAAAAAATTCATACTGGGTTTGTACGGTCTGGCCACCTTCTTTATCCTTTCGCCATTTACCAACGATTATCATCACCTGCACTGGAAAAATTATTCGATCATTCCTGAAACCAATACCACCGGTTATATTTATGGACCATTTTTCTGGATCATCTTTATTTTTTCGTACCTCTACCTGATTGGGGGAATCCTGAGCATTCTGGTATTGTTTCTGAAAATATCCGGAGTTTACCGACGTCAACTCATCTTACTGTTCGTGGCGACCTTGCTTCCGCCATTGGGTAACCTGATTTATGTCTTTCACATCAATCCAATCCCGGGTTTCGACTGGACTCCCTTCACCTTTTTGCTGACCGGAATTTTGATTGCCATTAATATTTCAGAATTTAAACTCTTCGAACTGATCCCCTTTGCCCACGAGAAACTAACCGACATGATTCCTGATGCAATTCTGATTGTTGACAATAGTTCGCGAATTGCCGATCTAAATCCGGCCATGTTAAAACTTCTGGATTCTCCTGAACAAGAAATCATTGGCAGACTCCTCCCGGAAGTTATTCCATCCCGACAGGAACTCATTCAAAAAATAATCAGTCAGGATGAATTTCAGGAAATAATTTCCGATGGGAAAAAAGACGATTTGCATTACTACGACCTGCAGGTTACTGCCTTGTACGATCACCACAAACAAATCAGCGGCCGGTTGTTTATTTTAAAAGACATTACCACACACGTAAAGGCTGAAGACGAACTGAAAGCAGCCAACCTCCGGCTAACCAAAGAAATAGAGGAAAAAGAAATATTGATTTCTGATCTGGATTCGTTTTCACACACCGTAGCGCACGATTTAAAAAGCATTTTAGGAGTCATTGTTACTTCCAGCAATTTAATAAGCGCTGAAATTGATAAACATCAAAAAGAAGATTTACTCGAGTTAAACGAAATAATCAACCAGTCGGCCATTAAAACGATTCAAATCACCAACGAGCTGCTGACACTGGCTTCGGTCAGACAGCAGGAAATCAATCCGGTTCCGGTAAATATGCTGAAAGTGATCCGGCATGCCACATCACGTTTAAAAAATAGTGTTACCGAAAACAAAGCACATATTTCAATTCATGAAAACTGGCCCGATGTATTGGGATACGAGGGCTGGCTCGAAGAAGTCTGGATCAACTACCTGAGCAATGCTATAAAATACGGAGGAAACCCTCCTGAAATAGAAATTGGCACCGAAGTTCTTCCAGACGACAGGGTGAAATTCTGGATTAAAGACAATGGGAATGGACTCTCTGAAACAGAAATTGATCAGCTATTTAATAAATACACCCGTTTGGAAACCGTCCGGGCCGAAGGTCACGGGCTGGGACTTTCAATCGTAAAACGAATCATTGAGAAACTAAACGGCCAGGTTGGCGCCCAAAGCAACAACATTCCGGGCGAGGGTACCACATTCTATTTCATATTACCATCGATGGCAAAAAGGAAACAGTAAATAATTTTTACTTTATGCCCGAAAAATTAAAAAATATTCTGATTCCTGATGAGCAGGTTTTTAAACTTGCACAGGAGATACAATCGGTTTATCCGGAATTTGATTCCGAAAGATTTACCAGTGAAGTGCTGAATGCCAATTGGAGCAAACTCGAACTGAAACAAAAAATGCGGCGCCTTACTGTTTGCCTGAAAAACAATTTGCCTGAAGATTATCCCAGGGCGCTTCGGATTCTGGAATTAATTTCGCCACAATTTAATAGTTTTATGGCCCTGTCGTTTTCCGATTTTGCCGATTGTTACGGATTGGAACACTGGGATATTTCGATGAATGCTCTCGCACATTTCACCTCCTCTTGCTCTTCCGAATTTGGTGTCCGTCCTTTTTTAGACCATGACCCCGAACGCGCAATGCAACATTTTTACCGCTGGGCTGACGATGAAAACCAGCACATCCGCCGCCTGGCAAGCGAAGGTTGCCGTCCGCGACTGCCCTGGGGAATGGCACTTCCGAAATTCAAGAAAAATCCGAAACTGATTCTGCCAATTCTGGAAAAATTAAAAAACGATCCGGAAGAATATGTGCGCCGAAGCGTGGCCAATAATCTGAACGACATTTCGAAAGATCATCCGGAGCTGGTTTTGGAACTGTGCGAAAAATGGAAAGGACAATCTCCGGAAGTTGACCGGATCATCAAACATGCCTGCCGGACCATGTTGAAAAGCGGAAACAAACGTGCGCTGATGCTTTTTGGATTTGCCAATCCTGACCAGATCAGCATTTCGGAACTCTCATCGGATAGAGAAAAACTAAAAATTGGCGAAAGCATTTTTTTCAGCTTTAAACTGAACAACAAAGCTGCAAAGTCGCAAAAAATCAGGCTCGAATACCGGGTTCACTATGTGAAATCGAATGGAAAAAAATCGCCTAAAATATTTCAGATCAGCGAAGGAAAGTTTCCTCCGGGTGAACATACAATCTCGAAAAAACAATCATTTACCGATTTCAGCACCCGCAAACATTTTGCAGGCGAACACCGCATTGAGATTGTTGTGAATGGAGAAGCAAAAGCAGAAGTGAAGTTTTGGGTGGAAAGGTAATTTTCAGGAAAATAACCTTAGATTAATTAACCAGTAACACTTCTTTGCCGAAATTGCTGTAAATTGCAGCATGGAACTGGTTATACTCAAAGATATTGTCATCATATTCGCGTTTGCCACAGCGGTAAACTACCTGTTTACGAAAATCAAAATCCCAACCATTATTGGTTATCTGCTTACCGGAATCGTAGCCGGACCGTACCTTTTGGGTGTCATTCACTCGCCGCACGAAATCGAATTCATGGCCGAAATCGGGATTATTCTGCTCATGTTTACCATTGGTTTGGAATTCTCACTGAACCATCTGATCAAGATCCGCAACATTGTTTTTTTCGGTGGTTTTCTACAGTTAATTTTTACCGCAGGAATTACCACACTTTTTGCCCGGTTTTACGACATGAGCTGGGGTGCCGCCATTTTTACCGGATTTCTGACTGCCCTGAGCAGCACAGCCCTGGTCCTGAAAATCCTTCAGGAACGGGGTGAACTAACTTCCAATTACGGACGAACAGTTGTCGGAATTCTGATTTTCCAGGATATTATTCTGATTCCCCTGCTTTTATTCACCCCGATGCTGGGCGGCGAAACCGGAAACATTGGCTCACAACTTCTTATCCTTGGAATAAAAACCATTGGGATTGTCGCCCTGGTTTATCTCGGAAACCGGTGGATCATGCCTAAAGTACTTCACTTGATTGCCCTGACTAAAAACCAGGAATTATTCCTGATGAGTATTTTGCTGATCTGTCTGGCAGTTGCACTTTTAACTTCGGCGCTCGGCATGTCGCTGGCATTCGGCGCTTTCCTGGGCGGACTGATGATTTCGCGCTCGGAATACAGCCAGGACGCGTTCAGTCACCTCATTCCGTTCAAAGATACCTTTACCAGTTTCTTTTTTGTTTCAATCGGCATGCTGCTCGATCTGCATTTTGTAGGCGATAACCTGATCCTGATTTTAGCTACGGTCTTTCTGGTTGTGGCCATTAAAACATTTGTAGCCGGAAGTACAGCTTTTGTGCTGGGACATACCTTCCGTGGAACAATTGTGGTTGGTTTGGCTTTGGCGCAAATCGGTGAGTTTTCATTCATTCTGGCCAAAACCGGACAGGAATACCAACTGCTGACCGATTATTATTACCAGCTTTTTCTGGCAGTCACCATTTTTTCCATGGCTGCCTCTCCGTTCCTGATTATGGCAGCCAAACCTGTTTCGAACCTGGTTATGAAATTGCCTTTGCCCGAATTCCTGATTAAAGGATTGTTTCCACTTCAGGAAATTGAAGTACCCGACATGCAAAACCACATTGTACTGATCGGCAAAGATTCACGCGCGCTCAATCTTTCGCGCATGGCCAGCCAGATGAAATTGCCATACATCTCGATTGTTTTCGATCCGGCGGCCGTTCGTGCCCGGCAGCAAAAAGGCGAATCTGTGGTTTATGGCGATGCGATGAATGAGCCCATTCTGCTGAAAGCACATGCTGACACGGCCGAAATTGTGGTCATCAGCATTGGCGATGCAATTACTGCTCTTGGGATCATCGAAAAAGTGAGAAATCTGAATTCACATGCCTTCATCATTGTCCGGTCAAAACATGTTTCCGACATCGAAGACTTGTACCAGATGGGAGCCAACCAGGTAATTCCTGAAGAATTTGAAACTGCTATCGATCTGTTTGAACGGACATTGAAACAACTTTTAATTCCGAAAGGCGAAATTGAAGAAGCCATTTCGCGAATCCGTGATGATAACTACGGCATTTTCAGGGAAAAGAAAGAAAACGAAAGCTTTACTTTATCGACAGAAATACCAAATCTCGAAGTGGTGGCGCTCAAAGCTGCAAATTATCCTTTATTCCCCGGAAATTCACTTCGCGAAATACATTTGAGAAAAATATTCGGATTAACTGTTGTTGCGGTTAAACGGGCAGATGGAGTTCATGAAAATCCGGGTTCAGGATTTATTTTCGAGAAAGAAGACTTAATTTACCTGATGGGCAAACCCGAAAAAATCGCCATTCTGACCCAGATAAAATCGCAGACAGAAAAAAGCCGCTCCTGATTGAAATCAAAAGCGGCTTAATCATATTGTTTTGAACCGGTTATTTCTTCCGGATATAAATCTGAATCGGCATTCCGGTAAAATTAAAATTCTCGCGGATTTTATTTTCCAGATATCTGCGGTATGGCTCTTTGATGTACTGCGGCAGGTTGGCAAAAAACGCAAAACTTGGCGTTTGGCTAGGCAACTGGGTCACATATTTAATTTTTACGAATTTACCTTTAATCGATGGTGGCGGATAGGATTCAATGGCTTTCAGCATCACATCATTCAGTTCCGAAGTTTTAATTTTCTTCGTGCGGTTTTTATATACTTCAACCGCCGATTCAAGCGCTTTCAGGATACGTTGTTTGCTTAATGCCGAAATGTAAATAATCGGCACATCGACAAACGGAGCAATTCGTTCGTGAATCTGTTTGGTAAATTCGTTGGTGCTCGAATTGTCTTTCTCAATCAAATCCCATTTATTCACCAGAATGACGCAGCCTTTTTTGTTGCGTTCAATCAGGTGGAAAATCGACACATCCTGCGATTCGATTCCACGTGTGGCATCCAGCATCAGAATACATACATCCGAATCTTCAATGGTACGCACCGAGCGCATCACCGAGTAAAATTCGACATCTTCCTTTACTTTGGTCCGTTTGCGCAATCCGGCCGTGTCGACCAGGTAAAAATCGTGACCAAATTTGGTATAGCGGGTGTGGATGGCATCGCGTGTTGTTCCGGCAATATCGGTAACAATATTCCGTTCTTCGCCGGTAAGCGCATTGATGAACGACGACTTGCCAACATTCGGACGACCGATCACCGCAAATTTCGGAACATTGTCGTCAAAAGCTTCGTCAACTTTTTCCGGAAATTCCTTTACAAGCGCATCGAGCAGTTCGCCCGTTCCACTTCCGGTCATCGATGAAATACAGAACAGTTCGCCCAGGCCCAGTGAATAAAACTCGTGTGAATCAAGGATCCGGGCATTGTTATCCACTTTATTTACAGCCAGAAATACTTTTTTTGTTGACCGGCGCAGAACAGCTGCCACTTCTTCATCCATGTCGGTAATGCCATTCTCCACATCGACGACAAACAAGATCACGTCGGCTTCGTCGATGGCCAGCATCACCTGACGGCGAATTTCACCTTCGAAAATATCCTCCGAATTTACGGCATAACCACCGGTATCAATAACCGAAAAATCGACCCCGTTCCACACACTTTTTCCATACTGACGGTCGCGGGTAACTCCGGCCGATTCGTCGACAATGGCTTTCCGGGTTTCTGTTAAGCGGTTAAAAAGTGTTGATTTGCCTACATTTGGGCGTCCTACAATTGCAATAATATTACTCATTTCTTATCTCTCCTGTTCTGAAATCAGAACCATAATGTTTTATTTTCTATTGATTTTTTCTTGTTGATTATGCAAAAATGCCAATCAACAATTTCGTTTGCGGCGCATGAAAGTTTAGTTTCAAATAAAACACTCATGTGCGCCTTGTTCTCATTGTCATTATCTCCCCCGGGTGCCGTTTCACTTGACCCGGGGCTATTGATATTTAACCCTTTCAGGGTAAAAACTCTTTACATTTTGTTTCAATTCTTCATCGAACCTTCAGCTGTTTAAATCTCACAACTGAAAACTGCGACTGAAAACTGAAAACTCTTTTATTCCATATCGTAACCGAAACTTCCCAGTGCGCGGTCTTTGTCGCGCCAGTCTTTGTTTACTTTCACAAAAAGCTGAAGGAATATCTTTTTCTGGAAAAACTCTTCCATATCCAGCCGGGCTTCCATCCCTACCTTTTTAAGCGCCTGGCCCTGATGACCAATGATGATTCCCTTCTGGCTGTCGCGTGCCACATGGATAACACATCTGAGGTTGATAATTTTATTCTCTTCCTTAAATTCCTCAACTTCAACTTCGACCGAATACGGAACTTCCTTGTCGTAATTGAGCAGAATTTTTTCGCGGATAATTTCGCTTACAAAAAAGCGTTCGTTGCGATCGGTCATTTCGTCTTTCGGGAAATAAGCTGGTCCTTCGGGAAGCAATTCCAGAATACGATCAAAAATATTGGAAACATTAAATTTTTCGGTGGCCGAAATGGCATATACATCAGCAAGAGGTAACCGTTTACGCCAGTATTCGATGAGCGACATCACTTTTTCCTGATCGGAAAGGTCGATTTTATTAATCAGAACAATCACAGCAGCTTCCGAACTTTTAATTCGATCCAGGTACTCTTCATTCTTTGCCGGTGATTCAATGGTGTCGGTAACATACAAAATCACATCGGCATCAATCAGGGCTGTATTTACAAACTTCATCATGGTTTCCTGAAGTTTATAATTTGGTTTCAGGATACCGGGAGTGTCGGAATAAACAATCTGGAAATCTTCCCCATTCACAATCCCTTTGATGCGGTGACGGGTAGTTTGCATTTTCGAGGTAATAATCGATAAACGCTCTCCTACCAGTACGTTCATGATGGTTGATTTCCCAACGTTGGGATTTCCGATGATGTTTACAAATCCGGATTTATGTGCCATTTAATTCAGAATGAAGTTTTTAAAAAATCTGCGCAAAGGTAATCAATTAATTCTTTTTTCAGCTACGCCCCTATTCCCGAATTCAGGAATTAACAAATTGATTTAAAATATCTTAATCAGATTAAAAAGCAATCAGGGCTTCATGCGAACGAAACCCTGACTTCTAACAAATTAATTCAGTTCTTTCTATTGCTCCAGAATACCTTTCAGGTTGTTCAGTCCATTTTCAAGATCGGGAGCCAGCATATTCTCCATATCCAGGGTTAACATCATCAGGTTCATCGGATATTTCATCTTCCCCTTAAATCCCCATTTCACCATTGTTACCGAATCATTCACGGCATCTGTGATCATATAGGCATAATCGGTTGATTCGAATGGTTCGATAAAATGCAATTCATAATCAATACGCGAACCTTCTGAAATCCCGATAATTTTTTGCTCACCCTTACCTGCATCCGGATTTTCACTGTCCCAGGTGGCGACAAAACCGACAGAGGCATCCTCGCCAATAAAATCCTTTTTCATGGCCGGATCAATCTTTGCCCAGACACTGAAATTATCCTGATTCTTTAAATACTTAACATAATCAAAAACTTCCTGTTTCGGTTTATTGATGGTAACTTCCCTTTCAACAGCATATTCTCCGTTCACAAAAAGTCCGGTAATCAATGCCAGAGCAATGATTCCAATGATTAGCAATCCGATGATTTTAAGTACCTTCATTTTAATCAGTTTTAAGTTTGGTGTAAAATTAAATTCAACTTTATTTTTTAAAATTCATTTCATAGCTGGTTATCCTATCCTGAAGGTTCATTTTTTGAATCAATCCGGCATTCAGGATCAATGGAGAAAAAGTAATCAATTGTGAATTAACAAACTGAAGTTCAGTAAAGTTTAACCGGAAAAATTAGTCTGAAGGCTGACATCTTTCTTTCCTGAAGAGTTTCTGTATTTTTAACTACTCAAAAAACAGACATCTAAAAATTTAATATTTGTTCCTATATTTCCGGTACAATTGTAAGTTTTAAAACAATACCGATGTTAATTCATAAATCGATACTTCCAACTCTTGCTCTTGCTTCTGCATTGTCGGGCTGCTCCGGAAGCGGAAATCAAAAGAAGCAGGAAACTTCATCCATCCGGAAACCAAACATTGTTTACATTCTTGCCGATGATCTGGGATATGGCGATGTAAGTTACGCCGGACAAAAACGGTTTCAAACTCCGAACATCGACCGGATGGCGCGTGAAGGAATGATTTTCACCCAGCACTATGCCGGATGTGCCGTTTGTGCCCCGTCGCGGTCATCGTTAATGACCGGACTAACTACAGGGCACACCCCGATCCGGGGCAACAAATCATGGGAACCTGAAGGACAATGGCCTTTACCTGCTGCTTCGTTTACGATGGCCGAGATGCTGAAAGAGGCCGGATACACCACTGGAGCATTTGGGAAATGGGGACTTGGTTTTATTGGCACTGAAGGTGATCCGAACACACAGGGATTTGACGAATTTTACGGATACAACTGCCAGACTCTGGCTCACAACTATTTTCCGGATCACCTGTGGCACAATCAGGAAAAAATCATTCTGGAACAAAACAGTGGCGTTCAGTTCAGGCAATATGCTCCTGAAATGATTCACCGACAAGCGCTGCAATTCATGGAAACCAACAAGGATAAACCGTTCTTCCTGTTTTATCCCACCACAATTCCTCATGCAGAGCTGCTTTTACCCGAAGAAAACCTAACTGAATTCAGGGGAAAACTACTTCCTGAAAAAAGTTATAAAGGCGACGAACCGGGTGACAAAAGGTTCAGGAAAGGTGGATACGGCACTCAGCCCGAAAGTCACGCAGCATTTGCAGCCATGGTTACCTTGCTTGACAAACAGGTTGGAGAATTGCTCGGCAAACTAAAAGAACTCGGTCTGGACAAAAATACACTGGTTATTTTCACTTCCGACAATGGGCCGCACCTTGAAGGTGGCGCAGACCCGGATTATTTCGACAGCAACGGCCCATTGAAAGGTTATAAGCGTGATTTGTATGAAGGCGGAATTCGTGAACCAATGATTGCCTGGTGGCCGGATAAAATCAGGGAAAATTCGAAAACCGACCTGATCTCTGCTTTTTGGGATGTGTTGCCCACTGTGGCTGATCTCATCCAGGTAAAAACTCCTGAAAACATTGATGGCATTTCATTTCTGCCCACCTTACTGGGGAAGGAAGACCAGAAAAAGCATGATTACCTGTATTGGGAATTTCATGAAAACAATGGCCGGCAAGCAGTTCGTAAAGGAAACTGGAAACTCATTCGCCAGAATGTGATGCTTCCGGAAAAAATAACCACCGAATTGTACGATTTGAATACTGACCTTGGTGAAGAAACCAACATCGCCGAACAACATCCGGAAGTAGTGAAAGAAATGCTTGAAATCCTGGCAAATTCAAGGACCACATCAGATGTATTCTCCTTCGAAACGAAAGATCTGAAATAACCGGATTTAAATTAGAAGCCCTGAAATCATTAATGATTTCAGGGCTTCTAATATTTATGAAGTGCAATTAACTTTTTTCTGATTACTGAATTTCCGGTTCTTCAAGTTCCTGAATCGTTTCCTGAATTTGAAGCATATACCGGCCATATAATTTATTGAATCCCCAGCGGAGAATAAAAAAGGTAAACAAGACCAGAGGAGTCAAAAAGGCCAGGCCAATTCCGATAATTCCGAATAGTTTAGCGACTGATAAGTTTTCAAACCCATTTGGAAAATTAACGGTATTCGATATAATCCCCAGATACAGACCCGCGGAAAAGCTTAGAACAATGTTGATCAGAAGAATGATGACCGCCAGATAAAACATCCTGCGATATGTTTTAATCGTTTCAAGAATACCGGCCAACAGGTCTTTCAGATGATGATCGATCGAAAAACTTCGTTTAATTTTCAGGTACCGAAGTACAAAAAACAGATAGGTAGTTATGATCAGAACCGTTGAGAAAACATCAACGGGTTCGAGCCATTTAGGATATTCAACGGTTTTATGAATAATCATTTTCGACAAAAAGGCCGATAAAAATAAATAATCAAGAATTACATAAATCAGATAGGCACCCAGAATAACCAAACCAATCCGGATATTCCGGTTGAAGCGTTCAACCATGGTGATCGTCCTGGTTTTTAACAATTCATGAATGCTGTCCTTTCCAAGCCGATGTTTGTCCATCTCCTGAGAAGAATACCTATCCCACGCCGATTTTAAATCATTGATATCCATCTACTCTTCCGTATTCATTAACAACTTCAACTTCTTTTTTATCCGGTTCATTTTCACCCTGACATAATTTTGTGTAATGCCTGTAATTTCGGCTATTTCTTCATACTTTTTGTCTTCAAGGAACAAAAGAATAATCGATTTTTCCACTCCGGTCAGCTGTGAAACCGCCTGATTGAGCATCCTGATCTGTTCTTCTGTACGCGTGTCGTACATTTCTTCGGCCAACTGAATCTGGTCATACGAAATACCCGATTTATCCGGTTGCCGTTTATCTTTCTTAAAACTGGTGATGGCCGTATTCAAAGCCACCCGGTACATCCAGGTCGAAAATTTCGATTCGCTCCTGAAGGATGGATAGGATTTCCACAACTGAACCAAAATCTCCTGAAACAAATCACGGCGGTCTTCCTCCAAATCGCAGTAGATCGAGCAAACCTTGTGAATGATTCCCTGGTTTTCAGTTATGATATGTATAAATTCCTTCTCCAAGTTCCGGTTTATTAGTATTCAAAAGTGGATTTAATTACATCACGACATTTTCAGAAAATTTACTTCCTGTGGGGTCAGGAAACGATATCTTCCCCGGGGCAAATCTTTTTTGGTCAATCCGGCAAACATGACCCGGTCTAATTTTTCAACCTGGTAATTCAGGTGATTAAACATCCGGCGGACAATCCGGTTTTTTCCTGAATGAATTTCAATACCCACCTGCCGGGCATCATTCGGATCGGTCATTCCGATTTCATCCGCAGCAATAAAGCCATCTTCCAGCTCAATTCCGGCAACCAGTTTTTCCAGATCTTCAGGAAGGAAATCCTTATCCAGGGTAACGTGGTAAACTTTCTTCTTTTCGTAACTCGGATGAGTCAGTTTTTTGGCCAGATCGCCATCGTTGGTAAAAAGCAGCACCCCGGTGGTTTGCATATCAAGCCGGCCTACCGGATAAATCCGTTCCTGACAGGCGTTCTGAACCAACTGCATCACCGTTCGTTCGGCATGCGGATCTTCCAGTGTAGTAACAAAACCTCGGGGTTTATTGAGCAGGAGATATACTTTTTTCTCCGGATTGAGAATCTGTCCTTCGAATTTCACCTCATCATCGAGCGAAACTTTGTATCCAAGTTCAGTAATCACCTGCCCGTTCACGGTAATCAGTCCTTCACCAATAATTTTATCAGCCTCCCGCCGCGAACAAACTCCGGCGTTGGCAATGTATTTATTCAGGCGGATTAATCCATCGCTTTCAGGTTCAATTTCCTTTTCCTCTTTTTTTTTCAGGAAGATTTTCTTTTTTGGCTTTTCGTTCAAGATATGATGTTTTATAAAATTTGCAGATAATCGTTTTATGATTCGGCAAAGTTCGAAAAAAATCCTGAAGTTTCATCAGTGTCCTTTCTGCTTATACAATTTGTATTGTTCCAGAATTGTGTTGCGCACATCATATTCGTTCGACATGTGACTCAGTAAACCTTTGCTGTTGATGTACATCATCAAACTATCGGCGGCTAAATCGTCCAATCCGGTTAATTCCATGACCAGCTCTTTGGTGTAAAACTGCGACAATATTTCCCACTGTTTTTCGGTTACGATGGCCTGCCGGGTTTCGCGTTTTTCGCGCTCGCGCCTGCTGGCATAATACTGAACAAAACTTACCGGATTAAAAAGCGCGGCCACAACAGGCGGTTTCTTGTTATACGCATCACCTCTGAGCTGCGGATCAATATCGATTTTCTTTGCTACGGGCACACCTTCCATGTTTACCCTCAACTTTTCTCCGGAAACATCAACTTCAGGAATGGCAAAACGAACGGGCCGTGCATATAAAATCAGCACATTTATCTCGTTGTAATTCGCCGGAATATGAACCGTAGTTTTGGTGAATCCGAGCGACGAGATGGAAAGACTGTCGACATTGAGCATATCCATCATAAATTTCCCCTGATCGTCGGTAGTCACTCCGGTATGTGTCCTGAAATTCAGAACGAAGGCATACGGAACCGGCGACTCATCGTCAAGATTTAAAACCTGGCCCTTCAGTTTTATGGGCATCGGATCAATTTCATCCGGTTCCTGGGCAGATAACTGCAAAGTGTTCAGGAATAAAAAAAATGAAAGAATAATGAGAGGATTGAAAAAAAAATGCCGGAATGGAAAGTTCGAAACACAACTGAAAAATGTGAATCTTGAATTTTGATTGTTAAATTTTGAGTAATTTCCGGACAAAGGTTTAATTTGTTTCATTGGTTTATCATGCCTTCGCACAAAAGTAGAAAAATAGATGAAAATCCAATTCGCTGTAAACAATCGTTAACGGCTTTTAACGAAGATAAACAATCGTTCAAAATTATACTTATCAACATAAGCACACCAATTATTCTTTGAGAATGTTTATTTTAACACAATAATTTACTCTGGAACTTTCAACCAAATACCTGATTTTATGGAAAACACTTCGCCCAAACTCATAAAGAAACGGTTCACCAAACATCTGACCATCCTTTTATTGATTTTTCTTGGTCTTGGTGTTTATTACATTCATTCGCTTTTACCTATCATAACGGGTTATCCGGCAAAATATTTATGCTCAGCTGTTTTTGTCTCGAACCGCGTTCAGGAAGAAGTGGAAGCGATGGACCTGCATTTTTCGTTCATCAAATACACCAAAAACAAAGTCGATTACCAGGATTCGAGCGTAACCAGTACGTTTTTATGGGGAAAATCGAAAGCCATTTACCGAAAAGGTTTTGGGGCTACACTGATTCGAGATGTTAACGAAGATGACCTTCGGAAAATTAAATTCCCGAAAATTCCGGAATTAAGTTACGATCAGGACACCACCGCCTGGCCACTTGGGAATGTGTTTCCTGACTCGACAACAAACATCGATACTGAGAAACTCGACCGGATTTCGGATAAACTCATGGGAGAAGATGGTTACAACGGACATGCATTTGCATTTATCGTGCTGCACAAAGGTGTTCCGGTTGCCGAACGGTACCAACCGGAATTTACTCCGCAAACCAGATTTTTGAGCTGGTCGATGGCCAAAAGTTTCACCAACACCTTAACAGGAATTCTGGTAAAGCAGGGGAAACTCGACATTAACCAACCTGCCTCTGTTCCGGAGTGGAAAGACGATGAGCGAAGCAAAATCACGGTGAATGACCTTATGCAGATGCAAAGCGGATTAACCTGGAACGAAGATTACGGAAACCGCTCGGATGTGACCATGATGCTCTATTGTCAGAACAACTTTTCTCAGTATGCATCCGACCGGAAACTGTCGAATCCTGTTGGAAGTGTCTGGTACTATTCGTCAGGATCGACCAATATTGTTAGCCAGCTGATCCGAAAAACCATCAATGATGACCCTCAATATTACCAGTTTGCCAGAACTCAGCTTTTCAACAAAATCGGAATGCCTGATGCCGTTTTCGAAGTTGATCCTTCAGGAACACATGTCGGATCTTCCTATATTTTAGCGACTGCCCGCGATTATGCGCGGTATGGATTATTCAATCTTCAGGATGGGGTTTTTAATGGCGAGCGCATTTTACCTGAAGGCTGGGTGAAATACAGCACCACTCCTGCCAGCAACAGCAAGGGCGAATATGGTGCTTTCTTCTGGCTCAACAGATCGCACTATTATCCTTCGGCTCCTGAAGATATGTATTCGTGCAACGGGTACGACGGACAACGGATTTTCATGATCCCTTCAAAAGAACTGGTTGTTGTAATCCTCGGATTTTCGCATAAACCAGATCACGTGATGGATCTGGATGCTTTACTTGGAGATGTTATTGGGGCTATTAACTGATCGTAAAATTATTCAGGGCTTCACATTTGAGTAAAATACGATCAGAACGAATAAAGCTCGTCACCCCGAACTTGTTTCGGGGTCTGAGATTTCATGGGATTAGATCCTGAACCAGGTTCAGGATGACCGGGCAAAAGAGATGGAATCCTTAGTTTTAAAAGCAATTCAGGGCTTCACTTTGGAGTGAAACCCTGAATTCATGAAAAAATACTGAGGGTTTCACTCCAAGTGAAGCCCTCAGTAATCTGTTGGTATTCAATACTTCTATTTCAGATTCTTAATGCGTTCCATGGCTTCCAGAACATTTTCGCGGTCGGCAAATGCTGAAAAACGGAAATAACCTTCGCCAGAAGGACCAAAACCTGAACCCGGAGTTCCAACGACATTGGCAACCTGCAGTACTTTATCGAAAAATTCCCAGGAACTGATTCCTCCCGGAGTTTTTACCCAAACGTAAGGGGCATTCACCCCGCCAAAAACGGTGAATCCGATTTCTTTCAGGCTTTCGCGCATGATCCGGGCATTTTCAAGGTAATAGGCAATCACTTCCCTGACCTGTTTTTTGCCTTCTTCAGAATAAACCGCAGCTGCAGCTTTCTGAACCGGATACGAAACACCATTAAACTTGGTTGAATGACGGCGGTTCCAAAGTGGTTTTACCGGATGTGCATTTCCGTTGCTGTCGAATGCTTTTAATTCTTTGGGAATAACTGTAAATGCGCAACGTGTTCCGGTAAATCCGGCTGTTTTCGAAAAACTGCGGAATTCGAGCGCCACTTCTTTTGCCCCTTCAATTTCGAAAATAGAACGGGGAATCTCCGGATCGGTAATGTACGATTCGTAGGCAGCATCGTAAAGAATGATGCATTTATTCGCTTTGGCGTATTCCACCCATTTGGTCAGCTCGTCTTTCGAAGCCACAGTTCCGGTTGGATTGTTCGGATAACAAAGAAAAATCAGATCCGGGCGTTCGGTTGGCAACTCAGGAATAAAACCATTGGCTTCGTTGCAGGGCATGTAAATAATTCCGTCGAAATAACCGTTCTCCTGCATTGTTCCGGTTTTGCCCGACATCACGGTGGTATCGGCATAAACCGGGTAAACCGGATCGCAAATGGCAATTTTATTTGTAGCGCCAAATATCTCCTGAATGTTTCCCGTGTCGCATTTCGAACCATCTGAAACGAAAATATCGTCAGCCGAAATATCAACGCCGCGATTTTGATAATCGTTCAGCGCAATGGCTTCGCGGAGAAATTCATACCCTTGTTCAGGACCATATCCTTTAAAGGTTTCAGCTTTTGCCATATCGTCGACCCCGGCATGAAAAGCATCCACAACTGCCGGAACAAGTGGTTGGGTTACATCGCCGATTCCCATACGAATGATTTTTTTATCCGGATTGGCTTCAGCAAATTCACGAACTCTACGACCAATTTCAGGAAATAAATACCCTGCCTGAAGTTTCAGGTAATTTTCATTAATCAATGCCATTTTTATCTTGTTTTAAAGTGATTTTTGATGTCGGAAATTCTGAATATTTAGAATGCTTCAAAGTTAAAAAAAAAACAAAACCTGAAATGTTTCTGAAAAGCAGACCCGATAAACTTCATTATTCTGAAACAAACGAAACCATCTTCAGCTAATTTGTTTTAAAAACAACTTGATTCGTTAAACAAAACCATCCCGAGCTGGTTTAAATTCCTAAACATACTTGATAAATTATGATTTCATTTCAATCACATTCAGGAATTTACACCTTAAAAGTCACTCAATTTATGGCTGTTCCGATGACAGAAGCCTGGGATTTTTTTTCTTCGCCGGAAAATCTGGCAAAAATTACGCCTGAACACATGGGATTCCACATGACTTCGGTCATTACGGAGAAAATCTATGCCGGACAGATCATAACTTACAAAGTATCGCCAATACCGGGAATCAGGACCAGGTGGGTCACTGAAATTACACATGTTTCAGAAGGAAAATATTTTGTCGACGAGCAGCGTTTTGGACCTTACCGGATGTGGCACCACGAACATCACTTCGAAGCTCAAAGCGGCGGTGTTCTGATGACTGACCTGGTTTCCTACAAATTACCTTTTGGCATGATTGGCCGGCTCGCTCATTTTATTTTTATCCGCAAGCAACTGCAGTTAATTTTTGAATTCAGGGAAAAATCTCTTGAACGGTACTTTTAGATCAAATACTGTCTATTTTTGTCCATCCGACTGATAATAAAGTTTCTTTTCTTTGGTTATGCCCCAATACTTCAGCATTTCGGCATTAAATTCAGAGCGTTCGGGTTTATTAAACACATCCCACGACATAACATTACAACGAGTAGGCAGAACAGTAATTTCATCCGGCGATTGAACTAAAATTTCGAGTGCCTTTCGCTCACAGTGGTATTCTTCTGTTTTTATTTTGTCGGCGTTCATGTAAATGGCAAAAAACACAAACAATCCAACCAGATATTGTTTCCTGATTTTTAAATTTAAATTCCGAAGTAGGAAAAATCCCGACCTTCCAAAGAAATACAAAAGTGCAATTGTGATGGGCATGAACGTATCGTAACGCAGAATATTTGGCCGGTAAGGCCGGTAACCGCCCAAAGGTAAAAGCAGAAGATAAACAGCCGCAAAAACTCCAATCCATTTTAGACTATTCACTATTGCTTTTCCTTCCTCCGAATTCGTCTGTCTCTTGATTATATACACCTGAATGCCTATCATAATCAAGAGCAATGGAACTCCAAGCGATTGACTGATCTGATAATAAACACCCAGCGGCAATTTCAGATAGCGTACTGCCAGCGGTATTGTTTCTCCGGAATAATTAAGATCGTATCGACCTAAAAACAATGAATACAGGCTTATTAAACTAATTGGAACAAGAAAAAAATACACCTGAACCGGAATTTTCCGAAGAAGCAAAATCAAACCACGAAGTGTAACGAAGTCCAGTTTCTGTCGATTTTTGCGCAAAAAGAAAATTCCGGTTAAAGCTGCAATAATCAAAACAAGTCCGGGAATAAGGGGACCACTTAATGGCAAAACAACTGCTGGAACGAATAAATATACCGATTTGAAAATCATTAGTGACCGAGATAAATTTTGAATAACAGGTTGGTCCACCGAAGCCGACCAACCTGTATCTTTACTGTGTAAACTAGCAATTTATACAGCATGAGCGAAAATACAAATAAAAATTT
>JBASYJ010000145.1:0-3282 GCA_049277435.1 Prolixibacteraceae bacterium | reverse complement strand
GGTTGCATACGCGTTACTCACCCGTGCGCCACTCTCATGAGAGCAAGCTCTCAATCCCGTTCGACTTGCATGTGTTAGGCCTCCCGCTAGCGTTCATCCTGAGCCAGGATCAAACTCTTCGTTGTAAGTTAAAAGTTAAAATATTTTCCTCGCTCTGACGTTACTCTTCTAATTTAATTCTTGCGTAACCTTCCTTGTTTTCCTTTTCAGTATTTTCAATGAACTCCGGGTCTCTTAAACCCTTTTTCAATATATCTTTTGTCCCTTAAACTTCCGGCTGTCCCTCTTGGTAGAAGTGCCTTCAACTTCGAAACTTTTTCAATCTTGTTTTCTGATCGTATTCCCCAAAATCCGCGGCCGTAATCCTGGCGCTCGTTTCAGCGGGGTGCAAAGATAAGAAGCTTTCTCAAACTTCCAAAAGTTTTTTCAAACTTTTTTCCCTTTTTTCTTCCGGTTTTAACTCCTGGTTAGTCTTCGTTATCGTTATAACTACTCTTCAACCATTCGCCTTTTTAATCACCTTCCGAACAACACCTCTCAATACATCCAATGAACGCTTTTCGTTTTAGCGGCTGCAAAGGTAAACATCATTTCTAAACTTCCAAACCTTTTTCAATTTTCTTCAGCTTTTATTTTAATCACCTCTGATTCACCACCTTAATGAACTGCCGCACCCAAGTCCCGGTTATCCCTTTCCTCTTTAGCGGCTGCAAAGATAGACGACTTATTCCCATTTCCAAACACTTTTCCCAACTTTATTCAAACTAATTTTAGCCCAAACACATACCATTCTGGAAAACTGACTGTTACAAAACATACACAAATGAAATATTTTTCGCAACGGAACATGAAATGACCTGAAATGCCAGCATTCGTATATTTGGGATGCCATACAAAGACTAAAAACGGAGTCAGGAATAACAATTTCTAATTTCTCAATTTGCGGTCAATGCCTAAATATATGCAGAATTCAACATGCAAAAAGCCGGATCAACTCCATTGTATGTGCTGAAATGGAATTAATCCGGCCAAATAAATTCATTCAGGAGAATTCTTCTCCATCTGAATTAGCATAGTTTATTATTTCCGGCCCTTTTATTATGAATTCGATTCTACCGCCAGACAGGTGCTTGTCCACTCTTTTAGCGAAGTGGCAAAGTTGACCATTCTGGTAATATCTTCATCGGTGGGTACAAGTACCGGCATAACTTCCAGCGAACAGAAATTCATGAACCGGTTCATAAACCGTACCTCAGGATGAAACTCCTCAGGTGCATTATGATTTTTCTTCAATTCGCGGTACATCGATGAAATACTCGAATGTTCAGGAATGAATCCAGCTTTCATTAATATGCTGGTCATAAAATTCTCGATCGACATGGCTACTATATTATATATAACCAAATTCCCGAGTGTATTTTTCTTTGCTGCTCCCAAGGCAGTCTTGTAATAGTCAGTTGCCTCTGTATAATAACTTTCCCATTCCATGTCGTATTTTTTAAAGTTCGAAACTATTCAGGTTTGTGGCTAAATGAATCAATTCGTCAAGATGCAATTCGCGCTTATTCCGAAATGACAGATTTTTAACCTGTTCTGTTAATAATACTGCCTGCTGATCGGTAACTTTCAGGTTTTGTTTCTCCAGGAAATGCCGGATTGTACCTCCTCCGGAATGCCGGCCCAGCACCAATTCGGTTGTTTTTCCGATTTCAGATGAGCTGAAAGGTTGGTAAGTGAGTTCATTTTTCAGGAGACTAGTACAATGAATGCCTGATTCGTGCCTGCAAATCATATCGCCAACGATTGGTTTTGAAGGATAGATTGGTTTTGACGAAGCAGCTGAAACAACACGGCAGAGTTCCTGCATAACCGGAAGATGAATACCGCAGTCGATTCCGGAGGAAACTTTGAGCGCAGCTGCAATTTCTTCCAGGAATGCATTCCCAGCCCGTTCGCCCAAACCATTCACCGTTGCACTTACCGAATTTGCTCCTGATAACAGTGCTGAAATTGAATTAGCTGTTGCCATTCCCAGATCGTTGTGTCCGTGAAATTCGAAATCGATAAACGGAAATTTATCCGAAACGGATGAAAACAACTGAGCTGTTGAAAATGGATTCAAAATCCCCACGGTATCAGCAAGCCTAATGCGATCCACTCCTTCAGCCAGACAGGCCGAGATAAAATCATTCAGGAATTCACGGTTTGCCCTGGAAGCATCCTGAGCACCGATGGCAATAAAATCGAAGCGCTGACGTGCAAAGGCAATGATTGGCCTGAGTTGATTTAAAACCCAACCTGTATTCCGTCCGATCGCCGAAAGTTGAATATCGGAAACAGGAAATGAAATATTGATCCGGTTTGCCCCGGTTTTGGCCGATTCTTCGATGTCGTACTCTTTGGCTCTCGCCCAGCAAAGTTTATCGAAACGGAAACCCGACTGAACAATTTCACGAATCATGCGCTGCTCATCAACTCCCATCGCCGGAGTACCAATCTCAACTTCTTTTACACCGGCCTCTTCCAGAAGTGCTGAGATGTGTAGTTTTTCTTCCAGGGAAAAAACTACTCCCGGGGCTTGTTCGCCATCCCGAAGAGTAGAATCGATAATATGTGGGGTTGTTGCCATAGAAAATGATGAATTTTGAATGATGAATTTTGAATGCAATCCGTCCCATAAATAGGACGGCAAAGGATACGTCTCCATTCAACAAATACCTGCATTCAAAGCAATATCCTTTGCCGTCTGCTTTAGCTGACGGACATTAAATACAAATTTATTCACTGATCAGGTATTCCTCAACCGCATTGCCTTCTTCGAGGGCGTCAAGGATTTCGTCGATGCGATCGGTGGTGATTGCGCCATACCAAAGATTATTTGGTTGAATCACCATAACCGGTCCCTGAGAACAGACATTCAGGCAGGCCGTTGAAGAAACTGCGGCGTCGATTCCGCGATCGTTGCACTCTTCGGTAATGTACTGGATAAAATCGGCTGCTCCGTTTTTGTTGCAAAAACCTTTGGCATCGCCGGCAACCCGGTATGAGTTGCACACTAAAATGTGGTAATCTGGTTTTTTCATGTTGTGTATTATTAATGTATTGGTTTAAGATTCGATTTGTCATCCCGAATTTATTTCGGGATCTAATCCTTATTATGCTGACAGATCCCGAAACAAGTTCAGGATGACTGATAATCAGTTCTGGTTATCAACCACAACCGGTTGCTTTTCCGGAGCAGGCGGAGCCGCATTTGAAAACATCGGCCTTTTTCACGGTGCG
>JBASYJ010000144.1:0-4624 GCA_049277435.1 Prolixibacteraceae bacterium | reverse complement strand
AGCATTTAATGGAGAACTGTAAAAACTGATGAAAGCAAACGAAAGAATATATATACACGACTGGCTGGCCCTTAAACCTTATCAACATCAAACCATAACCGACAGTTACTATTTAAAGTTAAGTAACGAGGTAAAACAAACCATCCTTTCAGACAAAACCGCCTTCGTGTTTTTAATGTACATCAACAAAGAGGATATTGATTTACTCAGCTGTTTCCTCTGTGCATGGTTCGAAGATATTATTTCGCAAACCAATATCTACAACAGCTTCGTCAGCATCCACAAACGCCTTTATAAAAAACAATTGCCCTTCTATAATTTAGATGAATATTACGAAGGCGAAATAAACCTGCACGATGTAAGTTTCCTGATTTGGTATTTCTTAAATACCGTTCAAACCAAAAAATTTATAGCTCCGTTTAACGATTTCATTACTAAAACCGCCGAACGGATTTTTACTATTTTCGATAATTCTTGGGATAATGCACCAGAAAATAAATTACTAAAATCGATATATACGGGCAATGAAAACGAAACGAACTTTTATGTTGCCCGAAACTTAATCGACACCATCCTATTTAAAACTTACTTGTTTTACCCCGACACTTTTTCCCGGTTACAAGAACAGGAAGCTGAAATAATTGAAGCTGGTGCCGACAATGAAAACCTTTTAGCATTTCTCAACGAAAACAGAGATTCATCGCTTCATAAAAGCCATACCCGCTTGTTAAGTTTGAAAGGCAAGGAATGGGCAGCCGAAATTATAGGACCAGAACATCCCCTTAGCTCCGACTATTTGAATTCTTCGCAACGGATTAGGGGTTATTTCCTTTACAAAGGGCAGGATGAATTCAATATTTCGCTTGAACACATTGCTTCGGGTAAAAAATTTAAGCTTTGCAAAAAATCATTCGACCATTCCGCTAATTTCAAAGAAATTGATACAATCGTTTTTATGGGAATTGTAAAATGGAGAGATGAATGGTGGTTTTCAGGCGTTTATTTCCAAACCGGATTTAATGCCGATTTAGTTTTAGATGAAAAGAACTCATTGGAAAGCCGAAAAACTGTCGATTTTCTGGATCACAAAAGCAAAGAAACCGAAGAAACCATTGAATTGCAGCAAAAAGCTTTTCTGGATTATAACAACGGCTCTCCAATCGCTTTTAGGACGTCCGAAAAAATTGAAAACTACTTTAAAGGCTACATTCAATTTTATAACCAGTCATTAACTCATTCAGAAAAAGAATTTGAAGAAGCGCGGGAAAGAACCCGTAAGGATGGTTACTTTGGAAAAAATGAGGACGAATCGCACGATTTTTCAGAAATAGCAGAATCAGGGTTGTTATTTTTTAATCCCAAAAGCGGAGTTGAAATAGCTTTTGCGGTTAACTCAGCATTTCCGTTGCCCTCTAATCCATATTTCAAGGAAGAGGAAAGTGAGGATCATATTTTTCGTTTGCTCATGGATGAAAGTATTTCAACCGAGCTGGCCATGTACTGTATCAATAATTGCAAAACGAACCTGCCATTCTTTCGGGAAGGTGAAGGCAAAAAATATTTGAACGATATTGATTTTTTGCTTCGCTTTTGGAAAAAAGAAAACTATCATTCTAAACCCTCAATTACTTTAGTTGGAGCAGCGGAAAAGTAAGTAAACTATGTATGAAGCGAATAAATCAAATTAACCATGAACGAAGCCGAAACCCGTGCAGAACTAATTGACCCCAAGTTAAAAGCTTGTGGCTGGGGAGTTGTTGAAGGCTCTAAAATCCTTCGTGAATACAACATTACCGCAGGTCGCATCCAAACTGGCGGCGTTCGAAGCAAAAAACTAACTGCCGATTATGTGTTGGTTTATAAAGGCATCAAGTTGGCTGTTGTTGAAGCTAAAAGCATTGATTTAGAAGTTGGCGAAGGTGTGGCACAAGCCAAACAATATGCCGAAAAATTAAATTTAGAAACCACCTATTCCACCAACGGGAAAGAGATTTATAGCATCTGCATGAAAAATGGTGCAGAAGGTATAGTTGCAGATTACCTTTCGCCCGTTGAACTTTGGAACAAAACATATCCTAAAGGCACGGTCAGTGAACTTACTGAAGTCTGGAGAGAAAAATTTTCCAATGTTCCGTTCGAAGACAAAAGCGGAACCTGGCAGCTGCGTTATTATCAGGAAATAGCAGTTAAAAACACTTTGGAAGCCGTTGCACAAAACAATCAACAAATACTTTTAACGCTCGCCACAGGAACAGGAAAAACGGCCATTGCATTTCAAATAGCGTGGAAGTTGTTTCAATCCCGTTGGAATCTGAAACGTGACGGCAGTCGCCGTCCAAGGATTTTATTTTTAGCCGATAGAAATATACTTGCAGACCAAGCCTATAACGCATTTTCGGCTTTTCCTGAAGATGCTTTGGTTCGCATTAAGCCAGGCGAAATTAAGAAGTCGGGCAATGTGCCGACAAATGGCAGTATCTTCTTTACCATCTTTCAAACTTTTATGAGCGGCACAGATCAGGAAGGCAAGCCAGCACCTTATTTTGGTTCTTATCAGCCTGACTACTTCGATTTCATAATTATTGACGAGTGTCACCGTGGCGGGGCAAACGATGAAGGAAATTGGAGAGGAATTATGGAATATTTCTCACCAGCTGTTCAATTGGGTTTAACTGCTACACCAAAACGAAAAGACAACATTGACACCTACCGCTATTTTGGTGAACCAGTTTACATTTATTCACTCAAAGAAGGAATAAACGATGGCTTTTTAACACCATTCAAGGTAAAACGGATACAAACGACTCTGGACAGATATATTTATACCAGCGACGACCAAATTATTGAAGGCGAAATTGAAGAGAAGAAATGGTATGAAGAGTCTGATTTTAACCGGATAATTGAAATCAGATCCCGAGAGGCAAAGCGCGTTCAGCTTTTCATGGATTTGATCATTCAAAAAGAAAAAGCGATTGTTTTTTGTGCCACACAAGACCACGCCGCGGCTGTTCGAGATTTGGTCAATCAATACAAGAAATCGAAAAACCCAAATTATTGTGTTCGGGTAACTGCCAACGATGGAGAAATCGGAGAACAGTTTTTGCGGGAGTTTCAAGACAATGAAAAGCTGATTCCAACCATTTTAACCACTTCTCAGAAATTATCAACTGGCGTTGATGCCCGGAATATCCGCAATATCATTTTGATGCGTCCGGTCAACTCAATGATTGAGTTTAAACAAATTGTTGGTCGTGGAACTCGTTTGTTTGATGGCAAAGAATTTTTCACGATCTACGATTTTGTTGATGCTTACCATCATTTTGCCGACCCTGAGTGGGACGGAGAACCGATTGAAGAAGAACCTTGTTCAAAGTGCGGACAAAATCCTTGTGTTTGTGAGAAAAAACCGCCAATACCTTGTCCCGTTTGTGGTCAAATCCCATGTATTTGCATAAAAGAGCCGCCACCGCCATGTTATAAATGTGGTCAACGTCCATGCGTTTGCAAAAAGAAAGTGAAAGTAAAACTGAAAGACGGAAAAGAAAGGGAAATTCAGCACATGATTTCTACTTCGTTTTGGAGTGCAGACGGAAAACCGATTTCAGCAGAAGAATTTTTAAATAACCTGTTTGGAGAACTTCCAAACCTTTTCAAAAGCGAAGAAGAATTACGGACTATTTGGGGCAATCCGATTACACGCCGCACCTTGCTTGAGAAATTGGACACCGCAGGATTTGGGAAAGAAGAATTAGCTACGCTTCAAAGTTTGATAGACGCAGAAAAGAGTGACTTGTTTGATGTTTTGGAATATGTATTTAACAGCGACTTCAAACCATTGACAAGAGAAGCACGAGTAGCAGCAGCCGAAGCAACAATATTCGCCTTGCTGAGCAGCAAACAAAAAGAATTCATTGAATTTGTATTGAGCAAGTACATTGAGACAGGTGTTGAAGAACTCGACCAAGAGAAATTGCCAATCTTATTGACAAATAAATATCAATCACTTGAAGATGCAAAAGAGATTTTAGGAGATGTTACAAATATAAGTTCGTTGTTTATTGAGTTTCAGAAATATTTATATCAAAAGCATGTGGCATAATTGCATAAAGCCCACCCTACAGTCATACACATTGGCAAGTCGCGCGAAAAGCCCATGCACAAACCAAAACTTGCCAAAGAGTATGCCTGCCCAACGCACGGTGGACACGACATTGCAGCAAATTGACAAAGAAATAATTGAAGACAATAAACACCTGGGCGGTAACATCAGCTACCCGTCCTTTAGATTTACATGGTTTTATCAACAAGAACAGTTGAATCTGATGTAGATAATGATGTAAGATGTTGATTTTCTTTTCTTTTTGCTTCTTTTTCTTTTCTTGTTGATTGTTCTTAACTTGTTAATGAAAAAGAATGGGGTGAACTTCGCTACCCGCAAGGTTTTCAGACCTATGACTTGTATTAGTCCCCATTCTTTTAATCAGTTGCCAAGAACCATTTAGAATAATAGACACACGGTCTTTGAAAGGTGATAGTTTCGGCAACTTCATTTTATAAACAATTAAAACCAAAGTTATGAAAAAGGATCAGGTTTTTGTTGGAATTGATGTATCAAAAGCCACAC
>JBASYJ010000143.1:0-1755 GCA_049277435.1 Prolixibacteraceae bacterium | reverse complement strand
ATTTTATGTCATCAGGAAATGCATCCTATATTTCGCATTATTACAATCCTGACGATAAGATGCTGTCGTTCTTTGGTCGTATGAATTATTCCTATCAGGGAAAATACCTGTTGTCTGCCACTTTCCGTGCTGACGGATCAAGCAGATTCGCCAAAAATAACAGATGGGGTTATTTCCCATCGGTTTCAGCTGCATGGCGACTTTCGGAAGAAGAATTCCTGAAAAGAGACTGGCTCGATAACCTGAAATTACGTTTCAGTTACGGAACTGCAGGTAATAACCTTATTCCTTCAGGACAAATGAGCAAAACGTTTAGCGCATCATCAACCACATACCTGAATCAGTCAAATACATACTGGTCGGCCGGAAAACTGATGGATAATCCTGATTTGAAATGGGAAACAACCTACACTTCCAATATGGGTATCGATTTTGGTGTTTTTAAAAATCGCTTAAATGGTACGGTGGATATTTATAAAAACAATACCAGGGATCTGCTGATGCAATTTTCAGTTTCCGGTTCGGGATACGATTATCAGTACCGTAACATGGGTGAAACCGAAAATAAAGGACTTGAGCTGGTATTAAACTATACCGCAATCGAGAAGAAAGATTATGGTTTAAGTTTCTCGTTCAACATCGGTTTCAACAAGAGCCGCATCGTTTCGATGGGTGTCATGGAAGATTTTGGAGCCGCATCGGGCTGGGCTTCAACCGAAATCAATGTTGATTACTGGATAGCAAAAGATGGTGCAGTGGGCGACATGTACGGATATCGTCTTGATGGAAACGGCCGGTACGAAGTGTCTGATTTTCAGGGATACGACGAAACATTAAACCGGTGGATTCTGAAAGATGGCGTACCAAATACAAGTACTTCAATTCTTGGTCATTATGTGCGCCCGGGTGATATTAAGCTAAAAGATCTGAACGGAAAAGACGGTGTAACTGTTGACGACCGCGAAATTATCGGAAGTTCGAATCCCAAAAATACCGGTGGATTTTCAGTATCGGGTCGTGTAAAAGGTTTCGACCTGACTGCGAATTTCAACTGGGTATATGGAAACAATGTTTACAATGCAAATAAAATTGAGTTTACCTCTTCACGTAAATACTCCTACCGGAACATGATTGATCTGATGGCTGACGGAAAAAGATGGACCAATCTGTTGCCTGACGGAACAATTTCGAACGATCCGGCAACTCTGGCCCAGCTGAATACCAGTACCACTATGTGGTCGCCAAATATTGAAAATGGAATCTTTTCCGATTGGGCAGTGGAAGATGGTTCATTCCTTCGTTTGAGCACTTTGTCGTTGGGATATACCATTCCATCCAGTTTAACCAATCAGGTTGGTTTAAGCAGTCTGCGCTTTTACCTGACCGGTTACAATGTCTTCCTGCTCACCAATTACTCCGGATATGATCCTGAAGTGGATACCAGACGTTCAAGTCCGCTGACTCCAAATGTTGATTATTCAGCATATCCAAAAAGCCGGCAAATCGTATTTGGTGTGAACCTTGACTTTTAATCACAAAACTGCAAATCATGATGAAAAAAATATTTTATATCACTTTTTTATTTGCTGCCAGCCTGCTTGTATCGTCATGCCAGGACTCATTTAATCTGGAATCCAAGACTCAGTCATCTTTTGACGAATCGATTGTCTTTTCAAATTATACCTTGGCAGAGCAAAATGTCTTCGGAATCTACACCACTTTTGGTCAGACCAATGCTCACCGTGCCAGATATTC
>JBASYJ010000142.1:0-15729 GCA_049277435.1 Prolixibacteraceae bacterium | reverse complement strand
CCGGCGTGTCCATATCTGCCAGTATTTCGCCACCTTCCAATAGAATTACATTTGCATTGTGGAGTTTAATGACTTTTTTTGCACCCTCATCATTTTTCAATTCGGTAAGCTCCTTAAAATAACAAACATCAAAAAGCACGGGTACGCCTGTCCATCCTGAAGAAGAATGAGAGACCAGGATTTGTTGCGACCCGGGTTGAAAGCTGGCCAGCATTTTTTCAATGTAGGCAGTCGTAATCAGTGGTTGGTCCAGAAGAGTGATCAAAACTCCGGTAACTTCAGGAAATCTATCTTTAATCTGGCTGATCCCGAGTGAAATGGAGCTACCCATTCCACTTTCCCAATTTGCATTAACAAAAATATTTACCGGATATTTTTCAAGTACCGGCATGACCAGATCTGAATTGGAACCGACTACGACATTAACCGGATTGCCTGTCTTGAGTAAAGTCTGTATTTGATGCTCAATCAGGCTTAGGTTGCCCCAGGGCAGCAGTTGTTTGGGTTGTCCCATCCGGCTTGAACCTCCGGCTGCCAGCAATAAAATCGGGATTTCAGCCATGGATGGAGCCAACTTTATTTCGTAATGCTTCGGGTTTTGTATTCCGAATTTCAGCCAGAATTTCAGCCAGAATGGAAACGGCAATTTCCGAAGCAGTTTCTGCGCCAATGTTTATTCCGGCTGGGCTATGAATTTGTTCCAGAAATTCTGGCGAAATATCCGGGAAATAATCCAGCAGCGTTGACAACAGCCGTTCTCTCCGATTGATTGAACCGACAATTCCAAGGTAAGCCGGGCGGATATCTTTCATCGCCATCAGGTATTGCACATCTTTATTGTAACTGTGTGTCATGATCACAACGGCTGTCTGTTCGTCCAAAGGAGATGTATCAATATTTTCAAAGAAAGGGGTGATGAGCGAGGAAGCTCCCGGAAAATAATCACAGGATTTCGACTCATCGGCCGAAGCCACAATCGTTACTTCCCAGCCCAGCAGTTTGGCTGCCTGGCACAATTGAACGGCATCGTGTTCAGCGCCGAAAATGTACAATTGAAACAGCGGATCGAATTTCTGCGAAAAACATTTCTGATCTTCAATCTGTGCGGTTTCAAAATACGGATTGATGGAATATGTCTTTTTATTCAGGCTAATGCTTGTTCCTGCATTTTTATACTCACCAACTTCAGGATAATAATACGCATCCATCCTGAAGTTTTGCCGGTATTTTAATAACCTTTCAAAGTCGTTTAAAAGTTCTTCGGAAAGAAAAACAGGTTCGATTAAGATGTGGAGAATCCCTTCGCAACCTATCCGTAAACGACCATCGTAAGTCATTAATTTTGCTTTTCCGCTGCGAAATACACTTTGTGCCTGACGTTCTATTTCTGTTTCAACGCACCCACCGCTAACAGCACCCACCGAATCACCATCTTCGCTGAAAACCATTCGAACTCCCGGCCGCCGGTAGGAAGAACCTTCCAGATCGACTACGGTAACGAAGACAGCTTTTTTCCCAAGTTGCTGCCAGGTTTTAATTGTTTGAAACAGGAGTTTAATTTCGTGTGTCATTGGTAAATCATGGTTATAAATATTTAACATCTTATCACTAGATTCGTGTTAACCAACACTTGTCGCAGCGTCATGCCGAACTTGTTTCGGCATCTCTCTGTTGGTGAGACCCTGAAACAAGTTCAGGGTGACATGCTCTCGACAGCATGACATTAGATGTTATTCGAATTTGTTCTTTGTAAACGGTTGATGATAATACCGTGTTCCGGTTGCTTTATACAAGGCATTGCCCAGCGCGGCAAAAACAGGAGGGAATGGGGGCTCACCCAGGCCGGTTGGCGCGATCTCGCTTTCAACAAAATGCACATCGATGGATTTAGGTGCTTCATTATAACGAATCATGCGGTAACTGTCGAAATTATCTTTGTCTGGTTCTCCATTTCTAAACGTCATTTCTCCATACAGGGCATTCCCAATACCATCGACAACAGCGCCTTCCACCATATTTGCGGCCGCATCAGGATTCACAACAATTCCACAATCCATCACGCTGCAAACTTTTTCCACGATGGGTTGTCCGTTCTTCATAGTAACATCCACTACATGAGCAGCATAACTGTTGTGGCAAAAATAAGCGGCTACTCCACGGTTTTTACCTGAAGTTCCCTTTGTCCAGCCTGATTTCTCCCGCAACAATTCAAGTACTCCGGCATACCGTGCCGCCTCGTACTCATTGTTCTTTCCCACCGGATTCTCCTGGGCACGTTTAAACAATTCCAGACGAAATTCGATGGGATCTTTACCTGCAGCTTCGGCTACTTCATCTAAAAACATTTGTTCGGAAGCTCCCATAAAATTTGAACGGGGAGCACGGAATGCACCAATGGTGATATTGGAATTTATTGACCATTCTTCAGCAAGATAATTGTCAACTGCTCCAGCTGGAAAACGGTTAGCATACAAAGGACTTTCAGGAATTCCTCCCGCTTTGACATGAAAAGCAGTCAGGTTATTATTTTTATCGAGTGCAGCGCGAAACGATACATGGTAAGCCGGACGAAAAACTCCAAACCGTGTGGTATCTTCACGGGTATACACCAGTTTGACCGGAGCTTTTACCTTTTGAGAAATCACGGCAGCTTCGGTGGCGTAATGATTGTAGGCACGCCGCCCAAAACCTCCACCCATCCGGGTCATCTGAACGTCGATTTTATCCACCGGCATTCCGAGTCTGGCTGCAATTGTCCGTTCAACGAATTCGGGAGCCTGCGAAGGCCCGGCTACGATCACTTTGTCATCGGTTACATCCGCAAAGAAGTTGATGGGTTCCATCATGCAATGGGCCAGGAAAGGTGCGGTATAGGTACTTTCAATAATTTTAGCTGCATTTTTAAATGCTTCTTCAGGATTACCGTCGGTACGTACAACGCGTCCGGGTTTCGATGCCACTTCTTTCATTTTTGCGATATGATCAGCTGTACTTTCCAAACCTGCCGGAACAGTCACTTTTTGGGTATTGCCGCCCCATCCTTCCACTGTAAATGAAGTTTCAGAAATGGGTTCCCATTCAACTTTCAAGGCAGCTTTGGCGCTCATGACCTCCCAGGTCGTATTGCCGGCAATGGCTACCAGTTCGGGAAAGGCGTCCGTATCAAAAAAGTTCCGGGCATAATCGTCGTTATAAGTTTTAAAGGAGAAAACATCTTTAATACCGGGCATGGCTTTTACCGAATTGGCATCAAACGATTTTAATTTCATTCCAAAAGCAGGCGGAAAAGCAATCATAGCAATGAGCATTCCTTCGCGGTCAACATCGAAGCCAAACAAAGGCTTTCCGGTGACCAGCTTTTTACCTTCCACATTTTTACGCGATGTTCCAACGATTTTGAAATCTTTGGGCTCTTTCATTTCCACTTCTTTCGGGACAGCAATTTTTGCAGCAGCCGAAGCCATTTCGCCATAGCCAGCTTTTTTGTTGCTGTTTTTATGCAGAAGAACTCCTGCCTCTGTTGTTATTTCGGCAACAGGCACATTCCAGGCTTTTGCAGCTGCTTCCATCAGCATTTGTCTGGCAGTTGCACCCGCCATCCGAAGTCCTTTCCAACCCTGGCGGATACCCTGACTTCCACCGGTGAACTGACGTTCGTAAATATCTTTGTTAAATGGTGCCTGTTCAACCAGTACATTTTTCCAGTCCACATCCAGTTCTTCGGCTACAACCATGGGCATCGATGTCATTACTCCCTGACCAAACTCCGGATTTGTGGACATGATGGTGACCACTCCATTTTCTGTAATTTTGAGGAAAGCATTGATTTCAAACCATTCGTCGGGAATGGACAAAGCCTGCATCGGATCTGCTTTTCCGGAGGCCATCAGGCTGAAGCCAAGCATTAAACCACCACTTGCCAAAAATGTATTTTTTATGAATGAACGTCTTCCGAATGTTATTTTTTCAATTGTCATTTTCAGATTTTTTAGGGTTTAAAACACCTACGATGTTTGAGCAGCTGTTTTAATCGCTTTTTTAATCCGGGTGTAAGTTCCACACCGGCAAATGTTCCCTTCCATGGCAATATCAATTTCATCGTCAGTGGGGTTCGGATTCTTCTTCAGCAAAGCAACTGCAGTCATGATCTGCCCCGGTTGGCAATATCCGCACTGGGCCACATCGTGTTCCAGCCAGGCTTTTTGTACGGGATGATCACCGTCTTCCGAAAGGCCTTCGATGGTCGTTATTTCCTGGTTTCCAACTTCAGAAACAGAAGTATTGCAAGAGCGCACCGCTTCACCGTTCAGATGAATCGTACATGCTCCGCATTGTGCAATTCCGCAGCCAAACTTTGTTCCCATTAGTTTCAGATGATCCCGGAGCACCCAAAGCATCGGGGTAGAAGGATCGACATCTACCTTGTACTCTTTCTTATTAATCTTTAAATTAATAGCGGCCATAATATCGAAAGATTTAAAATGTTTGCTTTAAGAGTTGTCCCTACTGTTTTTAATAAAGTTGATTATATATTTTTGATAAAAGGCTGATTATAAAAACGTTTACCTGTTGCTTTATACAGGGCATTGGCAAGTGCTCCCATCACCGGAGGATATGGTGGTTCACCCAGTCCTGTCGGGTGAATATCATTCTCAACAAAGTGTACTTCTATATTTTTGGGCGACTCGGCATGCCGGATAAGCCGGTAACTATCGAAATTATCCTGATCAGGTTGACCATTGCTGAAGGTAAGTTCTCCGTACATTGCCTGTCCAATTCCATCCACAATGCTGCCTTCGGTCATGTTAACCGCAGCATCAGGATTCACCACGATACCACAATCAACCGCGGCATAGACTTTCTGAACGACCGGGCTATCGTTCACAAGTTCAATATCCAGCACATTGGCTACGTATGAACTGTGGCAGAAATATGCTGCCACGCCCCTTTTTTTTCCTGAAGAATCAGTTCCCCATCCCGATTTGTCGCGCACAAGTTCAAGTACGCCGGCATATCTCGAGGCATCGTAGTCGTTTAGCTCACCCACCGGATTTTCCTTTGCCCGTTTCAACAGATCGAGGCGGAGCTGAATCGGATCTTTGCCCATCGCTTCAGCCACTTCGTCGAGGAACGACTGCTCGGCCACGGCATTAAAGTTGGAACCAGGCGCCCGCATGGCACCAACACTGATGTTGGATTCAACGGCCCAGCTTTCTGCCAGGTAATTATCAAGGGCTCCGGCCGGAAACCGGTTTGCATGAAGTGCATTTTCAGGAACACCACCCATTTTAACATGAAATGCAATGAGGTTATTATTGGCATCGAGTGCCGCACGGTACAAGGCATGGTATGCCGGACGATAAATTCCAAAGGTCATTTCATCTTCGCGCGAGTAAATCAGTTTTACAGGTGCTTTCACCTTTTGCGAAATCAAGGCTACTTCCACCATAAAATGTCCGTACAAACGACGCCCAAAACCACCACCCATGCGTGTCATCTGGATGTCAATTTTTTCAAGTGGCAAACCAAGCCGGGCAGACAAGGTTTTCTCCATAAATTCAGGAGACTGGATTGGGCCAACCAACACCGCCTTATCTTCGGATACATCAGCAAAAAAGTTCATGGGTTCCATCGGACTGTGTGCCAGAAATGGTGCCGTGTAAGTACGTTCGATCACCTTTGCAGCCACCTTAAATGCCTTTTCAGGATTACCGTCCCGGCGTTCAATTTTACCCGGTTTGGCTGCTGCGGCGGCCATTTTGGAATTGTGGTCAGAAGTGCTTTCAAGCCCACCGGGAACAGTAGAAAGCTGACCCCAACCCGCCATTCCTATTTCATGATCAGCAAAGGGTTCCCATTCAACTTTTAAATACGCTCTTGCGCTCATGACTTCCCAGGTCGATTTACCAACAACAGCCACCAATTCGGTGAAGGAGGTCGTATCGCACCATTGAGGTTTATAATCGTCGTTGTATGTTTTTATACTGAAAACATCCACAATTCCGGGTTTGGTTTTCGCTTCCGTTGCATCAAACGATTTCAGTTTCATCCCAAATGCCGGCGGATGGACGATCATGGCGATTAGCATTCCTTCTTTTTTATAATCGAGACCAAACAAAGGCTGGCCGGTCACTATTTTTTGTCCATCGACATTTTTCTTCGAAGATCCGATAATTTTAAACTGATCCAGATCTTTCAATTCCACTTCTTCAGGAACAGGTATTTGGGCTGCTGCAGAAGCAACTTCACCGTAACCAAGTTTTTTATCGCTGTTTTTATGGTACAGAACGCCATTTTCAGTTGTAATTTCTTCGAGTGGTACATTCCATTTTTGGGCTGCAGCCAGTTTCAGCATTTTTCGTGCGGATGCGCCTGCCATCCTCAATGCATTCCAGCTTTGTTTGATCGAATCACTTCCTCCGGCAAGCTGGCGGTTAAATATAGCTGTATTCAGCGGAGCCTGTTCAACCAGCACATTTTTCCAGTCTACATCCAGTTCCTCGGCCACAATCATGGGCATCGATGTTTTTACATTCTGGCCGATTTCAGGATTTGGCGACATGATGGTGACCACCCCATTTTCTCCAATTTTCAAATAACCATTGATTTCGAACCATTCTTCAGGAATTGGCAACCCTTTGGGCGTGTTTGTGCTGCAGGCTGCCGCCATCCAGCTAAAGCCAAGCAACATACCACCACCGGCCAATACCGAACTTTTGAAAAATGAACGTCTGTCTATTTTCGTTTTTACAATTGTCATGTCTCGTGATTTAAGGATTATTATTCATCAGAAGCAGTGAAAATCTGCATCAGGCAAGAATCGGCCTGTTAAGAACTAGATGCAGTTTTGATGGCTGCCTTGATACGGGTGTAAGTTCCGCAACGGCAAATATTGCCATGCATCGCCGATTCAATTTCTTCATCGGTCGGATGTGGATTGGCTTTCAGTAACCCTGCCGCATTCATGATTTGTCCACTCTGGCAATACCCGCACTGCGGCACGTCATGTTCGATCCACGCCTGTTGCAGCGGGTGATCGCCGTTTTCCGAAAGCCCTTCAATGGTGGTCATTTCCCGATCTCCGACTTCGCTGATAAAGGTGATACACGATCGCACGGCATTGCCGTCGAGAAGGATGGTACAGGCCCCACATTGCGCCATTCCGCAACCAAATTTGGTTCCCACCAGATTGAGGTGATCCCGGAGCACCCAAAGCATTGGTGTTGAGGGATCAACATCAACATTATATTCTTTCCTGTTGATTTTGAGATTGAAAACTGCCATAGAATTAAAAATGATAATTAATTGATTTCTATATTTAATACGAACAATTTAATCGGGTCAGGATCAAAAGCAATATTTCATGTTAAGCTAGATTAACCGATTTTACTTTACAAATACAGTAAGTCATCATATAACACAAGACGAGATTTAATGTTTTCTAATTTATTGCAGTATGTCCAAAAGCATATAGACAAAGACGGTAAACAAGTTGCCTGGTCATTTAGTTTCCGTTTTTATTCTGAATGATTTTCTGAGATTATTTAGCTACTTTCACACACATCATCCGGCTTTGGTCGCGGATCAGCAGTTTGCCATCGGCTAAAGCAATGGGCGCCCAGTTTTGAGTAGGGCCTCCAAAATTGGTCATCCGATTACTGGTGTTGACGCCACCCTGTTTCAGTAAATCAGCAGAAGCAAGTGATTTGAAGCCATCCGGACCTGGCTCTATCAGGTACAGTTTATTTGTGCCGTCGGTTGCCAAAATTAATCCATCAGCCAAAATCATACTGCCTTTATCAAATTTGGGTTCATTTTTTGTTTTCCACATGATCTTGCCCTCCATATTCATACAAACCAGACCATCACGTTTCCCGTTTGTTGAGAATTGAGCATAGAAATAATCATTAAACAGGATTGGCGGTTTGGTGTGGTCACCAAAATCGTTGTGTTTAAACAGTTCTGTAACAGCGTATTTTCCATCAGCTTTCTTGTCAACTTTGATCATCACACAACCCAGCTCATAACCGCCGACAACCAGCAATTTATTATCACCGGCTTCTACAGCATTTGCCACAGAGATATGACAATCCCAATTCGCGTATTCCCACAATACTTTCCCGGTATGAGGATCAAGTCCAATAATCTTTCCTAATGTTTTGGGGGCTTCCGAATGTCCAAATGGGTTGGTGGAGGAAGTTACCATCACAATCTGGTCTTCACCGGATATTTTTACAATGGCAGGACTTACGTAGGTTTCGTTACCCAGATTTGGTGTTTTCCACACAATTTCACCGTTCAGTTTATTGTAAGCGACCACACCGGCTTCAGGAGCATGGGAGGAAACAATTACCATATTCCCATAAATAAGAGGACACTGTGAAATGGCCCAGATTGGCAACTGTGTACCACCAAAACTGGTCCAGATATTTTTATGCCAACCCAGTTTATGTGTATTGATATCCACACAAAACAAATCGCCAATGGCGCCGCATGCATATACAAAATTTCCATCGACAACCGGAACACTTCGTGAACCAGGGAATGGGAATGTCCCAGGTGATGTAAGTGAATACTTCCAGAGTTCGCTACCTGTTGTAAGTTCGAAACTTCGCATAATGTCACCGATACTGTCGATCCGGTCGAGCAAATAAACTTTTCCATCTTTTACAACCGGCCCGCCATAGCCGATGCCAATGGGAACAGTCCAAAGGACTTCGGGACCAGTTTCAGGCCAGTTTCGCAGAATGCCTTTTTGTTCGGAAATACTGTTTCGGTTTGGGCCGAGGAATTGTGGCCAGTCCTGCGCGAAACCAGTTACCATGCAGGCAAATAACAAAAATACGGGAATAACTAATTTTCGTGGTTTCATGTCGGACTAGTTAATTGGTTTTTATAACTAATGCATTTATTCGTAAAAGCTTAGGCTGAATAAAGTTAATGTTATTGACCAGAAATAGATGCGATGGTTTAACACAGTAAATTACTAAACTTAACTATTCCTGAATTTTACCGGACTTAACTCAACATGTTTCTTGAAGAAATTATTAAAATGTGTGACTTCAGTAAATCCCAATGCAAAAGCAATTTCGGCGACACTCCAGTTGCTGTGTTTCAGCAGAATCTTTGCTTCCTGCAAGATGCGTTCAGTAATGATCTGCGTGGTAGTTTTTTTTACTGTTTCTTTCACCGCCCGGTTCAGGTGGTTAACATGAACATATAAATTGGTGGCAAACCCTGACGCCGAACGGAGATCCACTTTCTGATGGGTGTCGTCAATCGGGAACTGGCGTTCCAGCAATTCAAAAAACAATTCGGTAATTCGCTGCGAAGCATTCATTTCCGGTTTTTTTAAAACTGAAGAAGGCTGCAGTTTCAACGCAAAATGCAGCAATTCGAAAATCAAATTCCGGATCAGATCGTATTTGTATTTGTAATCCGATTTAAACTCGCTTTCAATGCGGTCAAAAATCCCGGCAACATGAGTAGTCTGTTCATCGGTGAGTTCGAACAGATGCGAACCCTGTGGCTGGAAAACTTCGTACTGTTGAAACTGACCAAACTGATGGAAAAACGGACTTGAAAAAATACAGTAAACACCATCCCTCATTTTATCCAAATGTTCCCATTTATATGGAATCTGAGGATTTGAAAACGACAAAGCCTGGTTCTGAACTTCAACCACTTTATCAGCAAAATGGATTTTACTGTTTCCTTTTACCAGCATGATCTTGTAAAAATCCCTTCTTCTATATGGAATCACAGTTGGTTTCCCTTCAACAAATGGCTCCAGCCTGAAAAGGTTAAAATGGCCAATATCGATATTCATACTGTCTGGAACCCAATCGAACTTGCGCTTGTAAAAATCTTCTATTGATTCTATTTTCTCCATAATTCCAAACTTATTGATTTCAAATCGAAAAACTGTTTTCTACAATTGTTTGTATTTTTTCCCAAACGAGTAGATCAAACTCACATTCCAGATAAAATCATCGCCTGCAATGTCACTGTCAATTTTTTTATTGATCAGGGCCGAGAAAGAAACCGGTAAATTCGTTTTAGCCAGTGAAAATCCGGAAGCCCAATAATAGCCAACGGTTTTGTGAATTCGCAGGTAATAAACCTGTGGCGAAATCTCCATAGTCAATTGTTCTGAAAGCCGCATATTTGATACGTTGCCACGTAGAGTCAGATAATGAGTGTTGTGTGCAATTTCCTCTTCGACACCACGGGCAATCAGATAATATGGTCCAACGCTGACTTTTTTGCTCAGAACAAACGTTGGAGCCAGTTCGGCTGCCAGGTACCGGCGAACAATCATTCCGTCGGCCGAACCACCGCTGGCCGATAAATCGACCGTTTTAAACGAAAGTGCCGGGTGGGCGCCAATATTAAAACGGAATCGTTCCGTATCAGTAAATTTATAGCGCCACCAGAAAATAAACGACCAGGGTTTTCCCTCGAGTGCAAACCGGAATTGTGGTTCAAATGTCAGCTTTCCTTTTCCCATCGAGAACTCAAACTGTGCAGCCGGTTTACCCAGAGTCAACGAAGGTATCAGCGAAATCCCTTTGTTGGTAACCAAAACTGAACCCGAAAAATGGCTGACTTGTTTCGTGCTGTCAGCATTTTCTGCAATAGTGAAATAACTGGTTTGTAAAAGAACAAACATCAGCAACGTTAATTTCAAGGAGGAATTTGATCTTTCAAGAATGTTCATTTATAGTTATCGTTAAGATTTTCAAGTTGTAAAGAAATTTATTTTTCAGCAACTATTTTAACGAATTTCAAATCAAAACTTACGAAATTCAAACAAAAACAAGCCGATCATTCTCAAATTCCAATCGTTGGAATGCATTCGCAGCATGCACAATTAAATAATCTCTTCTCAATCCTGATGAGATTTGATTTTCATTCCTGGTTTTCAAATTGATTTCAGGAAAACTATTTTATGCAAAACACTGATTTGATGAAGATTTTCTTAATTGCGAAATTCGCCAAGATGCCAGAGAATTCCCGATGGATCGTGCATAAAACATTCCCTCCCCCATGCCAAGTCCCGGACTGGAGTAGGTTTTACCCCCTCATATTTCTCCGGAAGTTCTAGAGCGAACAGTTCGTCCCAATATCGGTAAACATCTTCCACTTCCGGAAAAATCATCGAATTATCGATCCAGTCCCGCACATAGGCATTCTGTAAATAAAATTCCAGATTTTTCGTTTTAAAATAGGATAGACTGGGCGACAGAATACTTTCCTGAAATCCAAATTCAAGATAAAAACGCCTGGAGATTTCGAAGTTTTTTGCTCCGATAAATGGCCGGATTGATACAGCCTGATGTTCCATTTTGCTTTTATTTTTTGAACCTCTGATGCAAAGACATTGATCCTAAACCGAGTCATATAAAATCAAATAATCCGGAATGAGCTTACATTTTTTCGATTCCAGATTCAGATTTTGATCGAAGAAATCAACAAACTCAGGCAACCGAAGTTCAACCGACAATTTCAGTTCAACTGTCAGTTGCCCTTCAAAAAAAAGCCCGGATTCGTAAACGAGTCCGGGCTTTTTTTTGAAATCTTTTTCTTTTTACAATTTGCCTGATCAATATTTCCAAACCAGTACGTCGGCAGTTTTCATGGCCTTGCTACCGAAAATGATTTCGGCATTGGCCGGCAGGTTCATTTCGTAAACCTGATCCGAATAATTCACCGCGATTCCAAATCCATCGCGGTATTCCACCATAACTCCTTCAGGATAATTTTCAACCGGAATACCTTGCTGTTTGTATAGTTTGGTGAGAACCTGTTTTTCAAGTTCACCGGTTTTTGAATCGACTCCAATATATGTTACAGTTCCCTTTCCAAGTTTATGTGAAATAATTGCAGCAGTTCCGGTGTAAAAATCACCTTCGTAAGTACCCCAGGTTTCGGTTCCCTTGAATGGTTTTAAAAGGTCGCCCCAGCTGGTCCAGGCATATTCCTGATTGTTGAATTTGATTTTATCAGGCGATTGCGGCATCAATAAATCGTACGAAAGCACTTCCGCGCCAAACAGTTTCCACATGGGTTCGTAGAATTTGGCTTCCCACAAATGTCCGCTCCGGTCCTGAATTCCGGTGCGGCAACTCATCACCAGGGTTCCTCCATTTTCGGCATAACGGGTCAGTTTATCAATCATTTTCTGATCGATCATCAGGTAGGCAGGTACCACCAGAACCGGATAAGCAGCAAAATTGGTGGTGTCGCGAATAAAATCAACCGGCGCTCCAAACGATTTCAGTGTTTTGTAATATTTCAGGAAATGCGCTTCGGTATTCCATTCGGTTGTTTGTTTGTTCAGATTCAGTCCCATCACATTGTCGGCATTAAACAGAATACCGGTTTTACGTTGCAGATACGGTTTTGGCAACTGGGCCGAAGGATTGTATTTTTCGCGCAATACCTTTATTTCGTTAATAAACTGACTGAATTCCTCGCCTCCGGTAGTTGGGGTGATACCATCGGTTCCCACAATTCCGTAGTGATATTGTTCGTAACCATACAACGGAGCACGAAAACGATACGTGCAGGTTAATTTGCTTCCACCGGCAAACACATGCCACAACCACATGTGCATGGCTCCCGGGAGCGGTTGCGGATTGATGCTACCCCAGTTAACCTGTCCGGGCTGAAGTTCCATCACTCCATAAGCGCCTTTAAGCGGACGGAAAAAATCGTTGGCCATTGCAATGCGCGAATATTCGCCCACGCGGTAGCCTTTTGGCCCGATACCGCGGTCGCCGCCATAAACCATATAACGGGTGTAAGCTACAAAATCAAGTTCCTTGCTCATTCCCACATAACCAACATCGTACATCGGAATATAATTGGATGTAATATACTGATCAGGAGATGTATGTTTGCGCAATACCAAAGCCTGTTCATCCAGAAAACTTGCAGTTTCCAGATCGGCAAAGCGGTAATGATCGAGCTGTGCATGCAGGTTCATGCCCCATTGTTTGTGCAACGGGATGTTTATTTCCTGAAAACTGCTGTAAGTTCCGCTCCAGAAGTTGTTTCCCCAGGCGGTATTCAGGACATCAATCGTTTTGTATTTTTCTTTCAGCCAGTTGCGAAAACGCTGCTGGGCATCTGCTCCGTAATCCAGAAAACGACGGGGTTCATTATCGAGTTGCCAGCCAATCACACGCGGATCGTTTCCATAACGTTTGGCCAGCTGCTCAATCATTTTCATCGAATAACTGCGGTAATAATTGCTCGAGAAAGTCGCATGTTGCCGGGCACCGTGATCCATCCGGGTTCCATCTTCATCAGTCGACAAGATATCGGGATGTTTGCGCGAAAGCCAAACCGGAGGTGTCGCTGTTGAGGTACACAGGATAACTTTCAGATTATACTTTGCCGCCAGTTGCAATGATCGGTCGAGCCATTTGAAATCATATTTTCCTTCTTCGGGCTCAAGTTCAGCCCAGGCAAACTCAGCAAAATGTGTAAACTCAAAACCCATTTTTTCAATGTTCCTGAAGTCGCGTTCCCACTGAGTCGAGTCCCAGTGTTCAGGATAATAATAAACTCCGACGGTGGTCAGGTCCTTCGCCGGGAAAAATTTTTCGACACTTTGTGCATGGATAAGCTGACTCAGAATTATTCCGGAGAAAACCAGAACCAGCAGCTTTACTTTAATAACTAAGTTGAATTTCTTCATGTTAATACTTGATTATAGTTTGATAAATTGGCAATACAAGTATAACTCATTTCGAAGATAAATCCTGAAAAGAATAGGGCGACACGGTATAATACTGCATTAAAATAAGAAATGACCCGCTCTGTCAAAGGATCATTTACATTATTTTGCCATCAATATAAACCGACGGACCGAGGAAAAACCATTGAAATTTAATTGGCTAACACGGCCTGCTCCAATGCGATGGCTTTTGGGAAAAGTACATCGTTTTCGAGGTGAACATGCTGATGCAAGTCGGCATCAAACTCTTTCAGTTTTGCAAATAGCTCGAGGTAAGCATCGCTGGCATCTTCAGGTGCCTGAAATCCCATACTCAGGTTGAACAGTTTCTTTTGCATCAGTCCGGCAGTTTCGTGTTCCATCTCCATGACATTAACCGGCGATTTTACCGAGCCCAAAAGTGGATGAACCAGCTGCTTCTGATTGGTGAATGAATCGGCCAGTTTTTTAAAATAAGGAAATAAAACCAACTCTTCCTTGCGCATGTGCAATTTCAATTCGTTCGATAATTGCCAAAAGTAATCTTTAATCAGGTTCAACTCCGGATGTTTTGCTCCATGGGTTCCTACGACTGAATCAATCAAGGTTTGGATTTCCGGAATGGCAGCATAAGCATACCGATGATGCGAATCAACAATATAATCTGAAAGATTAGCGCTATCGAGATTTTCAACTTCAGGATTTGAAGTCCGGGATTGTGGACTATTTTGAGCAGCTATTTGAGCCTGAGTATTTTCCATTTTCTGGATTCTTAATTGATTAATCGAAACTGAACGAAAGTTTTATTCAAAACTAATGAAAAAAACTTTCACCTTTCGTTTCAACAAAAATGAAGAAAAAAAATCCTGAATCCGGATTATCGGATTCAGGATTAAAATGTTGTTATGTTTGCCAGAAAATATTTAACCAACCTGTAGAACCTGTTCCATTTCAATCGCCTTCGGAAACAGAATATTATTTTCCAGATGAATGTGGCGGTGTAAATCATCTTCAAATTCTTTCAGTTTTCCGTAAAGAACACGAAAGGTATTACAGGCATCCTCCGGAACCTGATACCCGTCACTAAGCCTGAATATTTCTTTCAGGATTACTCCAGCATTTTCATGTTCAGCTTCCATAACTGAAATTGGCGAACCAATCGAACCGAAACATCCCGGATCTGAACATTTTCCGGCAGATTCTTCAGCAACCAGTTTTTTAATGTACGGGAACAAAATCTGTTCTTCCTTTTTCATGTGCTGAAGTAATTCTTCTGCCAAATCCTGAAAAAGAACATTGATCCGGATCACTTCTGCATGATGATCGCCATGTACATCAGCAACTTTTTGTGCCAGTGGCAAAATCTGCGGAATGGTTTTGCTTACATACTGATGATGCGTATTCTGAATATAATCGGCCAGAAAACCAATGTCCCAGCTGTCAAAATCGGGAGCATGTGATCCGGTCTGGTTTTTTAACGCTTCCAGACTATTAATTACCTTAGCTTCATCACAATTGCTGTTTACACAGGCTTCCGAAACCGATATTTTTCCACCGCAGCAAAAATCAATTCCAAAGTTGCTGAACACATCAGCTGCCCTGAAATCAAGTTTCACAATCTCTCCTACTGATATATTTCTTATGTTTTCCATTTTATATGTATTAATTAGATGAAACGAGCCATGAGGAAGCATTCCTCGCACACGAGGATGACTATTTTTGCGAGTTCCATATGACAATTAAAAAACAAATTATTTCTACTTTAACACATTTAAATTCTTAGATACGAGTTGTTTATGTCTCGTTGCCTTATTTTATGCCGTTGATACATCTGGTCAAAGAACTGTTCTTCGGTCATATCTTTATAGAGCTTAAATACAAACCATTTCTTGATGTCATTGGCAGAAAGCAGGGGTAAATCGTCAAAACATCGTAGTTTTTCTTTCAGGATAAACGACGACACTAAAAGATTCAGAGCCACCTGATGTTGCCAAGCCAGCCAC
>JBASYJ010000141.1:0-22851 GCA_049277435.1 Prolixibacteraceae bacterium | reverse complement strand
CAATACCTTGTTCCCTCTTTCGGGTTAAACGGGGGGCTTAATTTTAAAATGAAAAATATGAATATTGAATATCAATACGTTAACTCTAGATTTTACCGACTTTGAATTTTAGTCGGTTTACAATGTTTGAAAATATTAATTTTTGATTTCTCGTTCTCGACCAGAAACCGGTAAAATGGCATCAGGAATAACATCAGAAGCACCAACGGAAGAGCGTAAAAGAAGGTATAGGTCGTCGATTTATCAACAATTCCCATATGCCCCCAATATCCGTTTGCCTGAATTAGAGGAATTAAAAGAGTCGCCACAATCAGAAAATTTTTATTCAGCATATTTTTGGTGCCGGCAATCAATGTGGCCAGAATAAAAATGACCAGAAAATGAATCACGAATTTGGCCAAAGCACATGAAAAGTAAACCGAAGTAATCGGATCGGTCCAACTCTGTAACCACAATGGAACTCTTTGCATGTACTCCTTAAAGGTGAAATGCGCAAAAAACCGGTTCGGATTAACATGTTTTTCTCCAGAAGCCAGCAGATGAAAACCGAAAGGATCATCCAACACTTTTTGAACATCACCGGAAGGCACAACGCCAGCAGAAATATCGCCATCAAGCGGAATGTAATAATATTCCAGAAACGAATAAGTTAAATCGCCTAAAATGAAAACGATCAGAACTATAATCAACAATTTTGTTTTGCTCATAAACCGGAATAAGGTTTTGCAAAATACAAAACAGGAATGAGAAATAAGTTATTGAACAAAAAATGCTGTAAAATAAATCAGGCATTGCATGTGTGTAATACTTTCAGAAGTAAAAGATGAGCATAGGAAGGAAACGAAACCCAAGTTCAAAAGAACTTACGACAGATTAGATTCACCTTTTTTATACCCTTGCAGCCGATTTTAATACCACTTTATTGCAGTTGGAGGTGGTTTTTGCCGACCATGCATTTATCCCGATTTGGACTGTTTAAGATCCCGGTTTACAGATTTATAATGCCACAGAAGGAAAGCTGACCTGACCAATATAACGGGACTTTTATTCCGGAGTGCGGTTTATTATATACAAAGTAATTCTGAACCTTGAACAAAATAGAATCCGGCAAAAATATTTTTGTTGAAAACTTACGCGTCATTGACACCCTTTCTAAGGCTTTCTCGTTAATTTAGTGGCATAAAACATTTGAAACACAAGCAACATGTCACTTGAGGAACACAAACCGGGAACAGGAGATTCCGAACATTCCGGCGGTAGTTTGAGCGATTCGTTTCTGGATGCGATTAGTGCGCTGGCCCTGAAAGCGAAGGAAAACGCGCCGGCCCCGTATGTTCAGCCATCGACCGATCTTTCGGTGATCCATATGGACGAATATCCCGAAGCCGATATTCCGGAGAAAACAATGGCCAAAATCGATGAATTAAAATCCATCATTCAAATCATCGAGAGCAGGCCGGCAACCACCACCGAAATACAACTAAGCAAAACATATAAAATCAATTATGCCTTCGATTTAAACCGGGCCCAGCTCGAAGCGGTGACAACCATTTCGGGACCGGTGCTGGTGATTGCCGGTGCCGGAAGTGGCAAAACCCGGGTTATTGTACATCGGGTGGCATTTATGCTCGAAAACGGGATTGCTCCCCAGGAAATTTTACTCCTGACTTTTACCCGCAAAGCGGCTTTCGAAATGACCGCCCGCGTTCAGGAATTGCTGAATGACGAGGGTGTTCAAAAAGTTTTTGGCGGTACCTTTCATTCATTCTCCAACTATGTTCTCCGGAAATATGCCAACCTGCTCCATATTCCGCCAAATTTCACCATCATCGATTCGGAAGATTCAGCTGACACGATTGATCTGGTTAAATCGGAATTAAAGCTGATCAGCAAAGACAAAGCATTTCCGAAGAAACACCGGATTCAGGAGATCATTTCTTCTGCCCGGAACCGCAACCTGACCATCCGCGAAGTGATAGAAGATGAGTTCACCGGATTGATTGAGTACCTCGACGAACTGGAAATGATCCGATTGGGATATGCCCGCTACAAACAGATTTGCCACATTTTCGATTACGACGACCTGATGGATGTGCTCCGCGATTCGCTCCGCGACAATCAAATGTTCCGGGAACTGGTTCAGGAACAGTACAAATACATCATGGTTGACGAATACCAGGATACAAACGTGGTACAAAAAGAAATCGTGGAATATCTTTCCGAAGTTCACCGGAACATCTTAATTGTGGGCGACGATGCGCAAAGCATTTATTCGTTTCGGGGCGCCAACTACGAAAACATACTTCGTTTCCCGCAACGTTACCCCGACTGCAAAGTGATTAAAATTGAAGAAAACTACCGCAGCAATCAGAAGATTCTGGATTTCACCAACGACATCATCCGGAGTGCAAAAATCGGGTATAAAAAACGTCTCTTTTCCAACATTAAAAAAGATGCTTTGCCGTTTGTCCGGAAGTTTTACGACCAGCAAACCGAAGCCGAATATATCGTATCGAAAATTCTGGAATACCGCGAAAAAGGAATTGCCCTGAACCAGGTAGCCATTCTGGTCCGGGCGTTCTGGCATGCCCGGTTTATCGAACTCGAATTAAACAAACGAGGAATTCCGTACATCGCTGTGGGCGGATTGGCTTTCAACGAACGGAAACATGTGAAAGATGTGATTTCGTATCTTCGGATCATCCAGAATCCTTATGAAGCTGTTGCCTGGCACCGGGTGTTGAAATATATTCCGGGAGTCGGAATTGTGTCGGCCCGAAAGATTATCGAAAAAATCATTGCTGAAAAAGGCTTAAACATCGACTCATTCGAAAAAACCAAGTTTGCTGAAGGATTACGAAACCTGGTCGAAATGCTGAAAGCTGCCAGCGATGTCACCATTACTCTGGCACACAAACTGGAAATTATCAAAACCTACTACACACCTATCCTAACGGCTGCCGAACCCGATTACCAGATCCGCCTGCTTGACATTGGTGTTCTGGTAACTTTGGCCGGTCAATACGATTCATTAACCAAATTCCTGACTGATTTTGCACTCGATCCGCCATCGAAACGCTTTGGAAACAAAACGACCCCACTAATCGATGAAGGCGAGGACAAACCGCTGACTGTTTCCACCATTCACTCGGCAAAAGGGCTTGAATGGTATGCCGTATTTATTCCCCATGCGCTCGATGGGATGATTCCTTCGATCCGGGCAATAAAAAATCTGGAAGAAATGGAAGAAGAGCGCCGCCTTTTTTATGTGGCCTGCAGCCGCGCGAAGGAAGACTTAACGATTACCATGCCTTCGTATGTATCGACTTACAGCGGATTTATGTCCTATCCAAGCCGGTTCCTGGTCGAAATCGGCAAGGATAAGTTTCAGTATCAGTAAAATGGATTTTCGTTTTCGGGAAGTGTTTCCTGAATCACGATGTATTCAGGAAACAAGATGAAGGCAAATATTATTTCGAAACATTCAAAAAACCGGTCCATAACCAAAGCAAATGAACCTGGTCGTAAGTATCAACTGTCCGTGGATTAACAGGTCTTTGATCCTCAGGCTTACTATTTTCATTCCTTGAAGGATTCAAGCCTGATTCGTTTTGTTGGATATATGCTTTGGGTTCGTTGACCAATGCCAGACTTTTAGGAATATTTAATGGTCGGTTTTCAAGTCTGATCATGAGACAATATTCCAATGAGATCCGACGAATGTGCATTCTTCTTTCAGTTTTCATGGCTTGTCCTCCTATAATTTTTTACCTGATTAAAATTTCATCCTATAATTCGTGGGCAATTTCCTTATTTCCGGCAGCCTCATTTATTTCAGGATTCAGCTGAACCTTATTATTTTTAAAGACCTCGCTGTTAACCATCCATGCCTCAACTTTTAATGTTTTTTCAGTACCTGCCGATGTAAAAAAAGCAACGTTGGTCATCCAGGGTTCGATCTTAAGTGCTTCTTCCTGATCAACGGAAATACAATCAACAGCATTCCTGAAAAAGGTATGATTTACCATCCAGTCTTCAACGTTCAGTTCTTTTTCATTGTCTGCAGAACTTAAATCAACTGAGTTTACAAAAGTCGCAGCATCGATCATCCAGGATTCAATTTCCAATTCTTTTTCCTGATCCACTGTTTCGAAATTCAAGTGATTCAAAAAAACTGAATTATGAATCATCCAATCTTCAACGTTAAGATCTTCCTCTGCATCAATGGCATTGAATTCTTCAGAAGAAACGAAGTTTGTTACATCGGTCATCCAGGCTTCAATTTTCATTGCGGCATCGTCTTCCTGTTGAACTGCAAAAGTTTCAGTTGTTCCTGAATAATCAGCATAAACAGCCATATTTCCAGTACTGAGTTGGCTTGAAGGAATTTCGAAATCGACTGATTGATCAGCCAAAACCATAGCCAGATTCGAGTATGAATCTTTTGCGAAGAAAGGATTCTGGTATTTCTGTGAATAGAGCCGGAGACTGACTAATCCAAATGCCAACAAAATTAAACCGCCAAATAAAATTTTTTTGCCAGTATGATTTTCAAATTTTTTCTGATTGTTGTTCTGTGTTTTCATGACTTTTTTCTCCTATTGTTTTCAACTTGTGTTTCTGTTTCCGTTTTGTTTTTTCTACCCGTATGACGACTGATTTTCATTTTCGTTACATACCATATAGTACATTTTTAAAGATTATTCCTTTTATTACATAGTTCTATTCTTAACATACTTTTAAAACATCAGGCTGCAAGTCTTAATTGGCCAGTATTCAATAGAAATAATTCTTATGTACAACTGACTTTCAGGACTTGAAAAATTTTAAAATATAGTTGATTTTTTTTTCGTGCAGATTTGTAAAATGGAAGAAAGTGGCTTTAAATTTTCCGGAACAGTAATATTCGTTATTCCAACATTAATGATTCATCGTTAGTTTAAACGAATCAAAAAAAAAGCCAGCAACTACAATACATGTAATTTACTGGCTATCTGTGAGCGGGAAACGGGGATCGAACCCGAGACCCTCAGCTTAGGAAGAGTTTTGTTTTTAATGTATGATGCAACTGAAATTTAATCACAAAGCACTGATAAACGAACTCTTAACGCTCCATATTTTCAGATAGAAACTGATTTCCGTTTTATCGGTTTACGTCATGGTTTACATGCAAACTACAAGACTGTGTTTAAATTATTTTTAAAATAGATTCCAATAGTAGCTTAAAAAGAATTTACTTGTCAAATATGGGACATTTTTTCAATCAGTTTTACAAAATCCATTTTTGTCCCAAATCCAAAACAGTAAAAGATTGGTGAACTGTTGAGCACCTCCTAGCATGGCGGCTAATGTTTGTCAAGGTTTGTATTATTACAACCTGAAAGGCCTGACCTTTACTGATATTCTTCTTGCCGTCATCTATCTTTGCTGAGCAGTTTTGCGATCTTTCTTTCTTCAGGCGCGAGCCGTCTGCGAGTTGAGAATGGTGGGAGGAATAAGAACTATTGAAGTCAAAGGAGGGTATTTTTGGTCTGTATTTGACAATATAGTATTCCGACCTGAGTGAATTGTTGCAGAAGTTTCGGAATCGAAACAATGCACTATGAACGGTATAGTTCGATTAGCAGGCGAGCCTAAGTGATCGTGGTTTAATCCCTGTTTAAAACCAAATATTCCTAATTAGGGTTCCAGGGATTAAAATGAACGATATGAACCCAGGATGTGTAACAGTTTTTTATTTAAGTGGCGAGTGGAGCGATTAAGCGTAATGAGTCATGTTTGATCTGCAAGTTTTTGTTTGGGTAATTTTAACCAATCTGCCTTAAAGGTAATTCTTGTGATTTTGAGAGCATGTATTACCAACGCTTCTGAAAGGTGTTGAAGGCACAAAATGATTGGATTGAGGTATCGTATTTTATGGGGCAAAATGCTTACCGATAGGAATGAATGAAGTGTCTTTAACTCCTGTAAAGCCTTAAGACTCCCAAAATTACCCTAACAAAACCCGGAGGGCTTGACATTGCGGAGCAACAAATAAAAAATGTGAGTCAGACCAGTAAATTCCTTAATTCCAATCCATTACAACGGTTGGTTGCCAATTATTTGGGAAATCTTTCATTTGCGATAAGGTAATAGAAAATTGACCAGACATTATTGACCCCAGTTGACCAAAATGAATATTTATTCCAAAAAGACTTGAGCTTTTTGAAGACCACTATGTATCACATCTGTTTTTAGTTCCACTTGTTTCAAGCCTTTCTATAATTATCAATGCACCACTTTGACAAAAAAAAGAAATATTTATGTTGTATTAATTTATAAAAACAAAAAAGAGACCTTCAATTGAAAGTCTCTTTTTAATTATTCGAATAAAATTAGTCAGGCCATTTGGTCTTATCTTGCAAAGCTGAATATAAATCTTTTAATTCTTGTACTGAACAATCAAAGGCCCCCATTGAAGAGCCCAGTTGACCAAATTTTGCTTTGTGCCAAAGCTCATTTGGTTTTGTTCTACCAAATTTTCCTAATGACCTTCCACCTAAGTCTATATCTGTACCATCAGCCCCATGGCATGAAGCACATTTAGAACTTAAATATGCATCGCCTGCAGCAGCTACACCGTCTCTGCCAATATTAGAATAGGTAACTGTTCCTGTAGGATAAATTCCCGAAGTTTGGTAAACATATAATAAATCAACATTTATTGCTTCTTCAAATAAATATTTCACTAAATCCCAAACATCATTATCAGAAATTAAGGTGCTATAATCGGGCATTACATCAGAATAAGAACTTGCTGATTTTAATCTTCCACCCATATGCTTAACCGCATTAAAAGTTTCTTTAATATTATGGTTACCAACATATGCTCTTAAATCAGAAGAGGCACAATTTGGTCTTGTTGCTGTACCGGCCCTGTTTATATAAGAAGCTTTAGCTCCAAGTCCGTCCCATGCATGACAAGATTTACATCTGAAAAATTCTGGCATTGCTGCAACTTCAGTAGGAATATTAGAAATTGCTGCTTCTGTTGAAGTCCAGTTGTCGTACAATATACCTCCTCTTAACCCATCAGCGGCATCATAAGATGCTTGGTCGGCAACAGTAACTGCACCATAACCATCAATTCCATTAGTTCCATTAGTGCCATTAGCGCCATTAGTACCGTTAGTACCGTTAGTACCATCAGCACCAGCTGGACCCATTGGCCCTTCTTCAGTACAACCAACTACGAATATTGCAAACATTAATGCAATTAAAAAAAACTTAGATGTTTTCATAATAATATGTATTGGTTTAAATTGATTATTTAATTGAGAATAAATTCTTCACTATTTTTTGCTAATTTATCTAAGGTCGAAATTTTCATTATTTGCTTGATTTGCGAATTTAAATCAAACCAATAATCTTTTGTTGGACAGATGTTACTTCTTTTGCACTCATTTGTAGGGCAATTGCAATTAACAAGTTCCAATTCAGATTCAAAACTTCGATAAATATCATAAACCGATATTTGCTTTATCGGTTTTGCTAAAATATATCCACTGCTTTTCCCTTTAAAATTTTTAATTAAACCTGCATCTTTTAGACCTGCAATAATGGAGTCAAGGTAATTCACTGAAATTTCTTGCCGTTCTGCAATTTCTTTTTGCAAAATAGGTTTATCGTTCTTCGCAATTTCAATAATCGTTCTCAAAGCGTATCGAACGTTTGTGTTTATTTTCATAATCCAAGTAAATTAGTTGGATGTAAATGTAAATTATTTTCTCAGATCTCATTTATTTTTTACTTAGAAAAAAGTAGTGAATATGGTCAAAAACTGTTATTTATAATGTTTCTTCACAAGAGCAATAGTCTTTTTTGCCTTGTTGGTATCGTAGGAAGCTACACACAGTGAGTGTATTTAAAATTTGACAATCTACGAAATTATGCTACTTAGGGCTAAATTTGTCGTGGCGGAATCTCACCGGCCTGTTTGGGGGTTCTGGGGAAGGCCGATAGATAAAGCACGATGCCTGGCCCTTTAGGGTAAAGCCCAAAAAATCCTCATTAATTAAGTGGAGCTTAAACTCTCGGTATCACAAATGTATAACCACAAAAGACTTCCAAAGGTTATAATTTGGTTATAAAAATAAAATAGCCAGTAAATTACAATACATGTAATTTACTGGCTAACAATGAGCGGGAAACGGGGATCGAACCCGCGACCCTCAGCTTGGGAAGCTGATGCTCTACCACTGAGCTACTCCCGCTTTTTGAACATTCAAAATTAGTAATTCTAAAGTTCTGTATATAGATCCGGAATACTAAAAATGAGTCAATTATTTTTTGAAATTCAGATCACGAGGATCCTTTCGGAATACTTTTAAAAACTTTCCGGGAATTGGGGTATCAAACCGAAATGCTTTTCCCGTAACGGGATGTTTAAACGCCAAAACCCGCGCATGTAATCCCATCTGACCAACCGGATTCAATTTGGCGCCGTATTTTTTGTCTCCGGTTACCGGATGCCCCAAATCCTTCATGTGAACACGAATCTGGTTTTTTCGTCCGGTTTCGAGTTTTACTTCAAGCAACGAAAATTGTTTTTCTGCTTTGATAACTTTATAATGGGTCACTGCTTTCTGTCCATCGTCCGGTGTTTGACTCGAAAACATAACCAATGCTTTATTTTCTTTCAGCCACGAGGTAATTGTTCCTTCAGGCTGTTCCACTTCTCCCTCAACCACCACCACATACGAACGTTCAACAATAGCCTCTTTCCAGGCAGTCTGCATCACTTCCTGAACCTTTTTGCTCTTTGCAAACATCATCAAACCAGAAGTATCCCGATCCAGACGATGCACAATAAATATTAAATTCTTTGGATCGGTACGTTTCACATATTCGCTCAGGATGCTGTAAGCTGTTTTGCTTTTTTCGGTGTCTGAAGCCATCGAAAGCAATCCACTGTTTTTCTCAATCACAATCAGATCAGCATCTTCGTGTACAATTTTCAGACCTCTGAAACGCGGTTTTTCTTCCGACTTTTTCTTGTTCAGGTAAACGAATTGACCACGTTTCAGCGGAAAATCAAATTTTGTGGTAACCATCTCACCAACAGAAACCTGTTTGTGCGCCAACATCGATTTAATGGTCGTGCGGCTTTTCTCCGGAAATTTCTCAATCAGAAATTTCATTAGTTCGGTTGTGTCATTCACTTTCAGAACAATTTCCTTTTGTTTTTCCGGTTTGAAACCTGGTTTTCTTTTCTGTGGGGTCTTCATGGATTCTCTTCTATCTGATTATTTTAATTTCTCCGCTTCGGCCAAGTTTCATAATACTTGAAGGAGTTGCTTTTTGCCGGTCATCCTGTCTGAATTTCACTACATAATCGACTGCTTCAATTATTTCAGGATCAATCTCGTCGAAACAGGCAGGCGATGGTTTTCCGCTTATGTTTGCCGATGTGGATACAATTGGTCGTTTAAACCGGCGAATCAGTGCACTGCTGAAAGCTTCGGAGGTAATTCGTATTCCGATGCTGCCGTCTTCGGCAACCAGGTTTTTTGCCAGATTTTTAGCCCCATCGTAAATTAACGTTAGAGGTTTGTCTGAAACTTCAATCAGGTCGAAAGCGATTTCAGGAACCTCATCGACATACCGGTCGAGCAAAGCGGCATTTTCCATCAGAACCAGCATGCTTTTCGAGTCGACGCGTTTCTTAATCTCATAAATGCGTTTTACCGCTTCTTCGTTCACTGCGTCGCAGCCAATCCCCCAGATCGTATCGGTAGGATATAAAATTACACCACCTTTTTGCAGCACTTCCAACGCTGCTTTAATATCTTCAATCATTCAGTAACGAATTATAAAGTTGTTTGATTTGTGTAGCCAGTTTCTCCGGAATAAACCGTTGCGCGTTCACTTTCCCTTTCAGGATCAGGGTTTCACGCAATTGATTGTCGCCCAGTAAAGTTTCGAGAGCCTGCCCAATTTCGGTTGGGTTTTCCGGATTAATGTATATCGCAGCGTCACCTCCGGCTTCGGATAAGCTGCTTGTATTTGATGTAATAACCGGGCATCCGGCCGCCTGAGCTTCAGCCACCGGAAGACCAAAACCTTCGAACAAAGACGGATAAACCATCACTTCGGCCAATTGGTAAAGCATTGAAAGTTCTGAATCCTGAATTCCGGAAAAGAAAATAACATTTAATTTTTCTTTGTTCGCCGAAATAAATACTTCAGCCTTCCGCTGGTATTTCGTCCGTTTTCCAACTACGACCAACGGAAGATCAATACCGGAAGAAACCATTCCTTCGAGCAAAGCCATCAGGTTTTTACGCGGTTCAACGGTTCCGACAGTTAAAATAAATTTCTCCGGAAGATTAAATTTTTTCCTGAACCCGGATTTTGAATCTTCATCCGCTTTCTGAAAAAACAAGGGATTAATACCCTGATAAATAACCGAAATTTTTTCTTCTGGAACCGAAAAATAAGTGACTAAATCGCGTTTAGTTTGTTCCGAGATGGCATGAATCCGATCGGCTACCCGGCAGGCATGACGAAATTTCCGGTCGTAAATATTTCGGTCGATTCTCCTGAAAAATTCAGAGTAGCGGATATAAATCAAATCGTGAATCGTAACGACCGATTTGATCCCGGTCTTTTCAATCCCCACTGGCAATTCATGACTCAGGCCGTGATAAACATCCAGTTCCTGTTTCTTTGCCAGTTTCGCAATTTGAAAACTCCGCCAGGCATTATTTAAACTTTTCCACCAAAATTGCTCAGGCTTTATTTCGGTGCAATTTTCAGGAGCCTGAAAAAGCGGTTTCTTATTTTCAGGATGAAAAAGGAAAAACCGATCGTTCGGATATTGACCGGCAAGCGCAGAAATGCAATTGCGGCTGAAGTTTCCCAGTCCGGCAGCATTATTAAAAGCACGCTTGGCATCAAATCCGATTTTCATTCTGAAATAAATTTTCGACAAAAGTACATTCTTAAAACAAGAAAAAGGATGTCAACTGGTATTTTTGACATCCTTTCCCCAAATAATCAACAAGTTCGTATCTTTTTTACACCTTAAAACCATTTAATCCGGCAAAATCAAGAGTCCCGAAATGGTCTTCCAGAGTCTCGGCACGACGAATCTGAACCACCTCGCCATTTTCGCGAAGCAGCAATTCGGCCGATCTCAGTTTCCCGTTGTAATTGAATCCCATCGCATGTCCATGTGCTCCTGCATCGTGGATCACAACCAGATCACCCGGCTCCATAACCGGCAAATGACGGTTAATAGCAAATTTATCGTTGTTTTCGCAAAGTGATCCGGTTACATCGTAAACCTGATCATGCGGCTCATATTCTTTGCCCATCACGGTGATGTGGTGGTACGAACCGTAAAGCGCAGGGCGCATCAGGTTGGCCATGCTCGAATCGAGTCCGACGTATTGCTTGTATGTTTTTTTAATGTGAAGCACTCTCGAAACCAAAAATCCGTATGGTCCGGTCATGGCACGACCCGATTCAAAATAGATTTTTAAAGGAGCCAATCCGTTGGCTTCAATTTTTTCCTGATATTCTTTCTTTATTCCGGCGCTCATAAAATCCAGATCAACCGGCTGATCAGTTGGTCGGTATGGAATTCCGATTCCTCCACCGAGGTTGGCAAATTCGATGTCGATTCCAATTTTCTGTTTGATTTCAACAATCAGGTCAAAAAGGATTTGGGCAGTTTCAACAAAGTATGCAGCATCGAGTTCGTTGGAGGCAACCATGGTATGCAAACCAAAACGTTTCACGCCTTTATCTTTCAGGATCTGATAACCTTCGAATAACTGGTCGCGGGTAAAACCGTATTTTGCTTCTTCAGGATGACCAATGATGGTGTTTCCTTCTTTCAGCGCACCCGGATTGTAGCGGAAACAAACCATTGAAGGAAGTCCGATATTTTTTTCCAGGTATTCAATGTGCGAAATGTCATCGAGGTTAATGATAGCTCCCAGATCAATTGCTTTCTGGTATTCGTACACCGGAGTATCGTTCGAGGTGAACATGATTTCGTCGCCCGACATGCCCAATCGTTCGGCAATGACCAGTTCGGCATACGAACTGCAGTCGATGCCAAAACCCTCTTCCCGCATAATTTTCATCAGGTAAGGATTTGGTGCCGATTTGATGGCATAATATTCCTTGAATCCCGGATTCCACGAAAATGCGTGTATGAATTTGCGGGCATATTCACGGATTCCTTTTTCATCGTAGATATGAAAAGGTGTTGGATATTGTTCTGTTATCTTTTCAAGTTCTGTTTTAGAGAACGGGATTTGTTTTGTTGTCATTTCAATTTATAAATATAATGGGCTGCAAATTTACAGTTTTTTATAAACAAAGCATATCTGCAATCAGTTCATCACTTAAATATCCTGAAGCAATTTCGCGAACTTCACCTTCCATACGAATATTCCAGTCTTCATCCAGTTCAATTTGCAAGGTTCCTCCCGGCATCTTCATGGTCATTTTCCGGTCGGTCAATCCTTTTTTTACCATGACTGCAGCCACTGCACACGACGAACTTCCGGAGGCCAGCGTATATCCGGCGCCTCGTTCCCAGATCAGAATTTCAACTTCGTTCCGGGATAAAACTTTGGCAAACTGCACGTTAATCCGGTTCGGAAACATCGGATGATTTTCAATTTCAGAACCGTGTTTCATAATTTCAGCTTTCATCAGCCGGTCGCGAAGTATCACACAATGTGGATTGCCTACCGAAACACAATTGATCAGGTAAGTTTCGTCGATTATATTCAGCGGATGATCGAAACACTCAGCTTCGTCGCTGGTAACCGGAACCTGATGCGAATTAAATATGGCCTTGCCCATGTCAACTTTCACCTGATTGGCCATCCCGTTGGTTTCGCGGGTCACTTCAGCAGTTACGGTTCCACCCAAAGTTTCAATGGTAAATATTTTTCCTGAAGTGTGACTGTAATCGTACAGATACTTGGCAAAAATCCGAAGTCCGTTACCGCTTTTTTCAGCTTCGGAACCATCTGGATTATAAATTTTTAAACCAAAATCAGCCTTCTCCGAAGCCACTTTTAATAAAATTCCATCGGAACCCAGACCATAATGAACATCGCATAGCATCTGAATATTTTTCTCATTCAGGGGAAATGAAAGTTCGGCCTCGTTAAGCACAAAGTAATCGTTTCCTAAACCGTGTGATTTGACAAAGAAGTTTTGCATGATTATCTGATTTTATGAGTTGATATATTTAATAATTCGACTGATCTATCTGGCACCAAACCTGATAAACTCGTCACCCTGAACTTGTTTCAGGGTCGCTATCTGTGTGAGATTCCGAAACAAGTTCGGAATGACTTGATCCTGGATTCTTAAAACATCGGATCCCAGGGTGGAAGCATTTCTGCTTTTTGCTTGTAGATTTCCAGCACTTTATCGCTCAGATATTTTTTATTCAGCACAAACCGAAACATGTATTCATTGAACCAGGCATCAGTAAAACTCAAATAGCCCTTTTCGCCGGCAGATGTTCCCCAGCTGTTTTCAAACTGCCATTTCACTGGTTTCTGTTGCGCGTCAACATCAACAGCAATCAGCGCCATTCCGTGACTGGAACCACTTTCACCGGTTTGAATGCGTTGAGCTTTATCCATCCCGAATTTCACCCCGTAAACCGATTCGAAATCGAAATTATCAACATCCAGCATCCCCACATCGCGGCGCAACTGTTTGCCCACATCGCATGAAGCATAAAGCGCTTCATTGTTTTTGATCGAAGCCACACAGAACTCTTTGATCACCTCGTTTGGTAAATTCACATAGTGCCAGTTTTCGCCTTCCTGTGTATTGCGGTAATTCTCCACTTCGTAGTGTTTCCAGTAAGGCCGGGTTGGGTCATTCATCAGCATCACATAATCGTCCAGCATAATTTCGCCAAATATCTCGGCACTGAAACTTTGCGGGGTATAGGTTTTATATTCGCTTACCTTTTTGTCTTTGGTATTGTACCTCCACTGAAATTCGGTTGGTGGCTCACCCAAATTGAGCGCCAGCATCCTGTAAATCTCCGATAGCATTTCAATTTTACGGGTTGCAAGTTTTTCCTGATCAGCCTTTGTTAAAACCAAATCCCTTATTTCTTCTTTATTTATTGTATTTTTTGCAAATAGAACTGGCGATTTTTCGGCAACAATTTTACGCAGTTCAAGTGCATCTTCGCGCAACTTGGTATTGATCAATTTTGTCATCCAGGTGGTGTTCTCGCTCGAATTGGTTTCCTGCATCACTTCTTTGGGAACCATGCCGTATTTTTTGGCCAGGTTCACAAAATTAATCCACTGTCCGCCATCGTCAACAGGTGAACGCAGGTACCATTTCACTTTCTGATTGTCGATTGACAAATTGGCCGAATTGACCATGTTATTCAGGAAAAGGTTCGATTTTTCCATCAGGTCCCAGAAATAAAGATAGTTTTCAGAAAATTCGAATTCACCCAGATTAAATTGCTGGATCACCAATGGACGAAACACATTCAGTGAAGTAAACATCCAGCAGCGGCCTGATTTTTTCTGGTCGGTAATTCCTGAAACATTAACACGGTAAGTAAAAAACTGATCATTGGTCCCAACATTTTCCTGGTTCCAGGCCAACTGGGTGATATCGGTTGATGAAAGCGCATTTTGCATGGCTTTCGTATACGCATCTTTTTTAAACCCTGATTTAATCTGATCCAGTTCTCCTTTTGTCAGATCCTGCGCAAACAGCGAACCTGCGGCCAAAACTGCGGCAATTGCGATAAATATTCTCATGTGAATTCGATTTTATTTTGACTGATAAAAATAACCATTAATCCAGACTGCAAAGGAAGTTTAAATAAAAAGTTTAAATTTTAACCAGTAAAATCCGATGTTGCCAAAACTCAATTCTGCTATTTCAACAAATTAATAATTCGAAAATGCCTTTCAAACTGCAACGATATATTCTGTTATCTTTGATCCTTGAATAAACAATCAACTCCATTTCCGGCAGTTGCAGGTTAAAAACAAGCAAATTATGACTTTTGATTTCGAAAAGATAAGACAGGATTTTCCGATCCTGAACCAAAAAATATACAACCGGCCGCTGGTTTATTTCGACAATGCGGCTACGACCCAGCGCCCTATTCAAGTGATTGAGGCGCTCAACAAAACATACACCGAATTCTACGGAAACATACACCGTGCTGCGCATTTTCTGGCTGACAAAGCAACCATGGCTTACGAAGAAACGCGTGAAAAAGCACAAAAACTGATCAATGCAGAAACCCGTGAGCAGATAATTTTCACCAAAGGGACAACTGAAAGCATCAATCTGGCAGCATTTTCTTTTGGTGAAGCCTTTATTCAGGAAGGCGACGAAATTATTGTTTCTGAAATGGAACACCACTCGAACATTGTGCCCTGGCAAATGATGGCTGATCGAAAAGGAGCAAAAATTGTAATGCTGCCGATCAACGACGAAGGTGGATTACTTCTGGAAAAACTGGATGAATTGATTACTTCGAGAACCAAACTGATTTCGGTTGCACATGTTTCGAATGTTCTGGGAACGATCAACCCGGTGAAGCAAATTGCAAAAACTGCTCACGAAAAAGGAATCCGGATTTTTGTAGACGGAGCTCAGGCTGCACCGCATCTCCGGATTGATGTTCAGGATCTGGATGTTGATTTTTATGCTTTTTCGGCCCACAAAATGTACGGGCCAAACGGAGTTGGAGTTCTTTACGGGAAAAAGGAACTTTTAAATCAAATACCTCCCTATCAGGGCGGCGGCGAAATGATTTCGGAAGTTAAATTCTCCGGAACAACCTACAACGAATTACCTTATAAATTTGAAGCCGGAACTCCCAATATCAGTGGTGTAATTGCTTTTGGGGCGGCCATTGATTACCTGCAGCATATAGGGATTGAAAATGCTGCGGCCTGGGAAACCGAATTACTCAACTACGCGACCAGTCTGTTGACTCTGATTCCGGGATTACGGATTTATGGCACACAGGCCGAAAAATCAGGCGTCATTTCCTTCAATGTGGATGGCATTCATTTCTTCGATCTGGGAACGATGCTCGACAAATTGGGCATTGCCGTGCGCACCGGCCACCATTGCGCCGATCCGCTGATGGACCATTTCGGAATTCAGGGAACCGTGCGAGCATCGTTTGCTTTTTACAACACGAAGGAAGAAATCGACCGGTTTGTTGATGCATTAAAAAAAGTGATTACAATGTTTTAACACGAAACCGAAATGAAACAAATTTTGTCATCTGTATTTTTGGTCCTGTTGCTGCTGGGCGCGCTGAACAGTCAGGCAAAAAAACTGCAAATTGCTGTGGTTACCGGCGGGCACAACTTTGACCGGATTTCATTTTTCCGGATGTGGGATTCTTTTCAGGAACTGACTTACACGGAACTTAAACAACCGAAAGCAAACCTGCTTCTTGGGCAACTCGATCCGAAAACGATTGATGCCGTGGTTTTTTACGATATGCCCAAAACCATTTCCGAAGCCGAAAAAGGAAACTATTACAAGCTGATGAAAGCAGGCATCGGATTAGTTTTTCTGCATCACGCTCAATGCTCCTACCAGGATTGGGAAGAATACAAGTCGATCGTGGGAGGAAAATATTACGAAAAACCAGATTCGCCACGAAACTCGACCTACCAGCACGATGTAAGTTTCGAGATTCAGATCACGGACCCAAATCACCCGGTTACCAGCGGCATTCAGGATTTTGAGATTCAGGACGAAGTTTACGGAAATACAGAGGTTTTACCTGATGCCACACCGCTTTTGATAACCAATCATCCTAAAAGCAGCCGGATTATCGGCTGGACACACCAAAAAGAAAACTCAAGGATTGTATACATTCAGCCTGGCCACGATAAAAATGCCTGGGACAACCCGTATTATCAAAAATTGGTGAGACAGGCAATTGCTTTTGTTGCGAACAAATAATTTACATTTTTTGCATCCCACCCCATTTCAACCTAAAGATTACAGCAAAAAATATTTCTGTATTTCTTTACTTAAAAAAGCAGGATTACATTTCCTTTCCGCGGATAATTAAAAGTATGCCCAAACTCAACCCAAAAATGGAGCCGAAACAGAAAACCTAAAAATCAATCACACCATTTTAATAATATGATTGAATAAAAAGGCAAAAGCGATTAAAAATCACTTTTGCCTTTTTACTTTTCCTTTTGATTTAATTCGCCTAATAGTTTTCAGCTTCTATTTCGAAATAGGCCTGAGAATGTTCACAAACCGGACATTTGAGTGGTGGTTTGGCTGATTCGTGAAGGAATCCGCAAACGCGGCATTTCCAAACGACTTTACCTTCGCGCTCAAAAACTTTACCTTCTTCCAGATTCTGGTATAATTTACGGTAACGTTCCTCGTGAGCTTTTTCAATTTTGGCTATCGAACGGAAAAGAAGTCCGATCCGTTTAAAACCTTCTTCGTCGGCAATGCGTGCAAATTCAGGATATAATTCGGTCCATTCCTCGTTTTCGCCATCTGCAGCTGCTTTCAGGTTTTCCAAAGTTGTGCCGGTTATTCCGGCTGGATATGTAGCTGTAATTTCAACTGGCCGTCCTTCCAGTTGCTTAAAGAACTGTTTGGCGTGCGAACGTTCGTTGAGTGCTGTTTCTTCGAACAAAGCAGCAATTTGCTCCAAACCTTCTTTACGTGCCTGCTTGGCTGCAAATTCGTATCGGTTACGCGCCTGCGATTCGCCAGCAAAAGCTTTTAACAGATTCTTTTCTGTTTGTGTTCCGGCTAATGATTCCATGTTAAAATGATTTTATTGAATTTTTGTTCTTTATGAATAATCAATAAAGTTACAATTATAATATCTTCAGAAAAGAGCAACTTCTTATTTAGATTCATTCAATATTCTTTGAATTAAATCATTGTGAAGAATTGGAATCTGAATGATTTTTCAATCTTCAGGCTTAAATCAAAAAATTACATTTGATCAACCATGAACCGACGTGGAAATCCTAACATTTGTAAATTTTCGGGTTCATTAACCGGATAATTTTGAATGAAATCAAAAAAATAACGACATTTGCGACTTTTAAATGCTGATTGATGACAATAAACGAAATACAGAACGAAATCATTGAAGAGTTTTCGGTTTATGAAGACTGGATGGACAAGTACGGATACCTGATTGAGCTTGGGAATGAACTGAAGGACCTGGATCCGAAAGACAAGATTGACCAGTACCTGATTAAAGGATGTCAATCGAGAGTATGGCTGATTCCGGAGTTTACGGATGGCAAAATCATCTTCAGGGCAGAAAGTGATGCGGTAATTGTTAAAGGACTGGTAGCGCTTCTTTTACGGGTGGTTACCAATCGCACGCCTTCAGAAATTATTGACAACGAATTATTTTTCGTCGATGAGATTGGATTAAAGCAACACCTTTCCCCAACCCGATCAAACGGATTACTCTCGATGATCAAACAAATTAAACTCTATGCTGTTGCATATAAAAGAATTTCAGAAAAAGGAGAATGAGAAATGGATACCAGAATAGATTTGATAATTGAACGTCTGCGGGACGTGTATGATCCGGAGATTCCGGTTAATATTTATGATCTGGGTTTGATTTATAATGTTGACATTGATGAAAACAACAAGGCAAACATTATCATGACCCTGACCTCGCCGGGTTGTCCGGTAGCCGACATGCTGGTTGAAGATGTGCGCCAGGCGGCGCTGGCTGTCGAAACCATCAGGGAAACAGAAGTGGAACTGACTTTTGATCCGCCCTGGGACAAGTCGATGATGAGTGAGGAAGCCCGGCTGGAATTGGGATTTTTCTAGACGCCCAACCATATTTGAAACCAGCTTCGGCTGGTTTTTTTTTATTTCAGGCATCTTTCAGTTCGCAATCCTGAAGCGTAAAATAGAACGTCGTTCCCTGTCCCGGCTCCGATTCAAGCCAGATTTTTCCGCCAAGTAAACCCACCAGTTTTTGGGTTATCGCCAAGCCCAGCCCGGTACCACGAAATACTTTTCCTGAATTTTCGTTCAATTTCCTGAACCGGTGAAAAATCGCCTGATGAAACTCGTTACTGATTCCAATTCCGGTGTCTTTCACATAAAAAACAATCTCCTGATTTTCTGCAATCCGGTAACCCAGTTCAATCGTTCCTGAATTGGTGAATTTCAACGCATTCGAAAGCAAGTTGATAAAGATTTGTTTTACACGTACGCGATCGGAATTGACCTGAAGCGATTTACCGCCGTTTGGTATGACAACATTAAAAACAACATCCGGATTTTTATTGTTTTTACTGAATATCTGGCATTGTTCACTCATTAAATGGCCCATACTGAAATCCTGAATTTTCAGTGACAGTTGTCCTGCTTCAATCTTCGACAAATCAATAATTTCATCGATAAGAACCAGCAAAGATTCTGTATTTGATTCAATCAGATTGATGTATGTTTTTCGGGTTGATTCGTCCAAATCCTGATCACTCAGCAGGGACGAAAATCCAACAATCGAGTTTAAAGGTGTCCGGATTTCGTGCGACACATTTGCAAGAAAAGCAGACTTTAAATTATCCGATTCTTCTGCTTTTTTTCTGGCAGCATCGAGGTCGGCATTCGTTTCGTAAAGCTGTTGGTTAGTATTTTCCAATTCAGAAATTACACCGCTAAGGCTTTTATAGGCTTCTTCCAACTGATCTTTTTGCTGTTCAATTTTACGCAGTTGTTCATTACTTTTTCGTTGTTTAATCCTCCGCTGCCGGTTTTTCACCGACAACACGGTAACACTTAGCAGCAAAAATACCAGGACATAAATGATCAGGTTGAATTTTTCCCTGTAGAATTCATGATCCTCATTAAAGATGATCGATTTTTCCGGAAGATTTTTTTTCGAAATATTGAATTTATGAAATTTTGAGGCATCAAAAAAATATTCATTATTCAACTGGTTAATGTGAGCCACCGAATCCCGATGGTTTGTATCAAGTAACTTTAAAAGCAGGTCTGCCGATTTCCTTCCCTGCAGTGTTCCGCTTTGAAAAAGGCCACCCAAAATACCCGAACCAACCGAAACAGGGGTATTCGAAAATACCGGAACAACCGACCTCGAACATATTTCAGAGAGGACACGGTCAATATCGACCAACCTGCCTTTATTATCCATATTAATCCCGACGCAATAAACCGCATCAAAATTCTTTCCGGTTTCCACCATTTTATAAATAGAATCCAGATCAATCACATCAGGAAAAATCACCATAAAATCTTTAAATGCAGCGGCCTGCCGCATAAATTCCCTGCGGTAAATAATACCGGTAGTGGTCAGATCAGCAATAATGAGCAATCGTTTGCTTTCGGGTAATACTGTCTTTACAAATTCAACCACATTATCGCTTGTACCTGTTTCTTTAAATCCATAATAATGCGAATTCTCAAGCGGATATTCTTCAGGATTGGAGATACCTGCAAATACGACCGGAATGTGGGGAAATAATTCATTCCCATACCTAAATGAAAAATCCAGTGCGTCGTTGTCGGTAACAATCATTCCATCAAATGGAATTTTTGCATATTTTTCCCTGAGATAATCCTTTTCTATTTCAAAGGCAGTCTGACCAAATTTTTTGGAATTCAGGTTTTCAATAAACAGGTTGATGTCTGGATATTCCCCAAAGACATCATTGATACCCAAAGTCAGGCTATCCGTCCATGCATATCCCTGGTGGTACGAGTTGAGCAGAAGAATATTCCTGACAGGCGCACCATTTATTGATTCGGGATTAACGGTTATTAAAAATGGCAACAGAATAAATATAAACCATTTCCACAATTGCTTTCTCACTCTTCCCTGTTAGTTAAAATTAGCTGCATTGAAAATACATTTTTTTATCGATCATCCAACTATTTCGGATAACGAGTCTTGCAGTTCTATAATTTTCAATAAAAAAGGCGATTACTTTCGTAACCGCCCCTTGATTTATCCTATTATGTTCTTTACTTCTGTACTTTTGGTTTCAGGATTAAACCCAATTCGTCCAATTGCTCTTGTGCAATTGTCGAAGGACTGTCCATCATCACATCGCGGCCAGAATTGTTTTTAGGGAAAGCGATGGTGTCGCGAATACTATCCAACCCAGCAAACATGGAGGTCAGCCGATCGAATCCAAAGGCTATTCCGGCATGTGGCGGAGCTCCGAACTTGAATGCGTTCATCAGGAACCCAAACTGGTATTCAGCCTGTTCAGGAGTAAAACCAAGCAATCCGAACATTTTGGCCTGAAGTGCTTTGTCGAAGATACGAACAGAACCTCCACCGATTTCAACTCCATTGATCACCAAATCGTACGCGTTGGCACGAACATCACCCGGATTTGTTTCGAGCAGGGCAATATCTTCAGGTTTCGGAGCTGTAAACGGATGGTGCATCGCGTAAAAACGACTGGTTTCCTCGTCCCATTCCAGAAGCGGGAAATCAACAACCCACAACGGCTGAAATACATTTTTATCGCGCAAACCAAGTTGTCCGGCCATTTCCAAACGCAAATCGCCAATAGCTTTCAACATTTTTTCTTTCGCTCCTGAAAGCAATAAAATCAGGTCTCCAGGTTTAGCTTCGAATAATTCAGCCCATTTCTGAAGTTCTTCAGCACTATAAAATTTATCGACCGACGACTTAATCGTTCCGTCAGTATTTACTTTGGCATAAACCAAACCTTTGGCGCCAACCTGTGGGCGCTTTACCCATTCGGTCAGTGCGTCCAGTTGTTTACGGGTATATTCCGAGCAACCTTCAGCACAAATTCCACCAATAAATTCAGCATCATCAAAAACCGGAAATCCTTTCCCTTTTACCAAATCGGTCAGGTTTTTAATTTTCATGCCAAAACGAATATCCGGTTTGTCCGATCCGTAGCTTTCCATCGCTTCAGAATAAGGCATCCTTGGGAATTCGGTAATATCAATTCCTTTAATTTGTTTGAACAAATATTTGGTCAGGCCTTCAAACATATTTAAAACATCTTCCTGTTCCACGAACGACATCTCGCAGTCGATCTGGGTAAATTCAGGCTGACGGTCGGCACGCAAATCTTCGTCACGAAAACATTTAACAATCTGGTAGTATCGGTCGAAACCGGCTACCATCAGCAATTGTTTCAGCGACTGCGGAGATTGCGGCAAAGCATAAAACTCGCCCGGATTCATCCGTGAGGGAACAACAAAATCGCGGGCCCCTTCCGGAGTCGATTTGATCAGTACCGGAGTTTCGGTTTCGATAAAATCCTGACTATCCAAATAGGTACGGGTGGCAAATGCCATTTTCGAACGCAGAATCAGTGTGTCGCGAACCGGTTTACGACGCAAATCGAGGTAACGGTACTTCATACGCAGTTCGTCGCCGCCATCGCTTTCGTCTTCAATGGTAAATGGCGGAGTTACCGCACTGTTCAATATATTCAGGTCCGAAACATAAACTTCAACATCTCCGGTTGGGATGTTTTTGTTTTTGCTGCTGCGCTCACGAACATTTCCGGTAGCCTGAATCACAAACTCACGGCCAAGCTGGTTAGCAATTTCGATGACAGCTGCATTAGTTTTATCATCAAAAACCAATTGTGTAATACCATAACGGTCGCGAAGATCAATAAAAGTCATTCCACCCAGATTACGGACACGCTGTACCCAGCCGGCAAGAGTTACCACCGAATCCTGGTGATTGATGCGGATTTCGCCGCATGTATGTGTTCTGTACATATTTATATCGGTTTTATTTGCTGCAAAAATAAACAGTTTTTAGAATAA
>JBASYJ010000140.1:0-1633 GCA_049277435.1 Prolixibacteraceae bacterium | reverse complement strand
GTCAGCCGTTCGCTTTGAAAATTGTGTCCGTTTTTCAGGTATGTATTTTTCTGAACATTTTTCAGTAAAAATTCCAGCGCTAATTCAGGTTCTCCCAAACGCACTGCCGACATGGCGGCCATCGGATAATCCCACCCCCAGGTGGAAGGCCAGTCCCAGCGTTCGGCAATCACATGCATCGTTTTTCGCATCACTTCCGGATCGATTTTATCCCAATCGGGTAAGATTCCGTAAGCGCCAAGCACCACCGGATGATCGCGCATCAGCTCCGGATCGGAATAGGAATCTTTGGCTCCTTCAATACCCAGGTAAACACCATCTGATTGATCGGGTGCAGCCAGTTTCAGGCGAACATCCTCCCATTTTTCATCTTTTGCTTCGTGCAGCCGGTCTTTCCATTCCTGGGCTTTGGTCAATCCCCAGTACCAGTATGCCAGTTCGAATGGTGGATTGGTAGTGGTTTCGCGGGACCAGTGTTCCTGTGCCGGAATAAGCGGTGATTCTAAATTATATCGTTGCTGCTTTTCGTTCCAGACCGGAAAATCAGCCATAAAATCAGCAGTGGCAAAAATCAGTTCCTTGTATTTTTCCAAAGTTTCTTGTGTGGGATTCTGCCGGTAAATTTGTTCGGCCATCCAAATAATGTGCGGTTGCTGCCAGATGAGGTACGAACCTACCGACGAAGGACTATTCTGCTGATCGGGCCCCTGCATTTTCTGCCAGCGCACGCCTTTGTAACCCTGATCGGCAGCTGTATGACGGGCATTTTCGAGCATGTCCTTGTAATAATCCAGTTGTTTTTCCATGTACTGCGGACGTTGCCATTGTGCAAAATGTGCGATGTGCCACCAGTGCATTTCCATGTGGTATTTGCCGTACCAGCTGTTGTAGGTCAGACCGGTTTCGGCCGGAGGAAGCGAACCTGAACTTTGAATTTTAATCAGGTATTGCGACAAAATAACCCGGCGCCCCAGTTCTTTGGCACGCGGATCGGTACAGGCAGAAAAATCGACTGCTCCCCCATTCATCCAGAATTTTTCCCATTCCTGAATGTTATTGGCTTTGGTGGTTTCAAAATCAGCAGGTTTTGGTTCTTTAATTTCAGGAGCAAACTCACAGCTAAATTCCAGACTATTGCCTGATTTTGGCTGAAGTACAAATTGATGTTCGGCAGTTTTTTCAACAGAGGCATCGCCCTGCCAGTCAATCGCCACCTGATAGTTGTCGTTATCAAGTGTGCGGTTGATCAGCACTTCGTGCTCCGATTTATTTTCTATAACTGACTGGTGTTTTTCCGGAGAATTAAAATCGTATCCCGGATCCATACTTTTTGCCACAGCAAACGGAAATTTCCACTGAATGGCCAATTTTCCTTCGGTGATTAATTCGGATTCAATTTTTGCTGAAATCTGGTCTTTTGCCTGGTGGCAATACACTTCCACTTTTACCGGCTGGCCTTCGAACTCAAATTCGCTGGTAATTTTCCCCGTCCACAGATCGAGCTGGTGACGGGCATTTTTAATGTCAGCCAATTCTGCTTTTTCTCCATTTGATTTGGTGAGTACGAATCCGATCATCCCTAAATGCAAACGTTGCGGATTTTCGCGAAAATAGTTGCAGGCCGCTTCAGCCC